>JBKJKU010000214.1:0-8931 GCA_046597355.1 Aquabacterium sp. | reverse complement strand
GGGCAGCTTCAGCAAGGTGCTGACCCCCGGCTTCCGCCTGGGCTACCTGGTGGCACCGGAGGGGCTTTACCCCAAGCTGCTGCAGGCCAAGCAGGCCGCCGACCTGCACACGCCGGGTTTCAACCAGCGGGTGGTCTACGAGGTGATCAAAAACGGCTTCCTGGACCAGCACGTGCCCACCATCCGGGCCCGCTACCAGCGCCAGTGCGACGCCATGGCCGACGCGCTGCAACGTCACCTGCCCGAGGGCTGTGAGTGGCAGCGCCCGCTTGGCGGCATGTTTTTCTGGCTCCGTTTGCCGGCCGGCTGCGACGCGCTGGCGCTGCTGCCCAAGGCGGTGGCGGCCGGCATCGCCTATGTGCCCGGCTCGGCGTTTTACGCCCACACCGCCAGCCACCCGGCCGACCACCGCACGCTGCGCTTGAGTTTTGTCACGCTGGCCCCGGACGACATCACCGAGGGCGTGGCCATCCTGGGCCGGGTGCTGCGCGAGCACCTGGACGGCCAGCGCGAACCAGCGCCGTGATGCGCCACCTGCAAGGCAGCTGCCACTGCGGCGCCGTGCGCTTTGAAATCGACAGCGACTTCCCGGAGCTGACGACCTGCGATTGCTCGATCTGCCGGCGCAAAAACGCGGTGATGGTCAAGGTGCACGAATCGCAGTTCAGGTTGCTGGCAGGTGCCGATGCGCTGACCGCCTACCAATTTCACAGCCACACCGCCACCCACTACTTTTGCCGCCATTGCGGCATCTATCCGTTCCACCGCAAGCGCGTCACGCCGGACCACTACGGCGTCAACGTGTTTTGCCTGGACGGCTTTGATGCCGCCGGCATACCGGTCCGCGCCACCGTCGGCGCGGCCATGCCCTGAAAGCCTGCGATGCCCGAAACCTTGGCCGACCTGCGCGCCGCTGCCCGCTGCGTGCACGCGGTGATGCCCGCCACGCCGCAATACCGCTGGCCTTTGCTCGAAGCCGGCTTTGCCGCGGCACCCGGTGATGGCACCGCGCTTTGGCTCAAACACGAAAACCACAGCCCCGTCGGCGCCTTCAAGATCCGCGGCGGGCTGGTCTACCTGGACCGGTTGCTGGCCGGTGGCGCGCGGCCCGCCGGGCTGGTCAGTGCGACGCGCGGCAACCATGGCCAGTCGATCGCCTTTGCCGCCGGGCGCTGCGGCCTGCCGGTCTTGATCGTCGTGCCGCACGGCAACAGCCGCGAGAAAAACGCCGCGATGCGGGCGCTGGGCGCCGAACTGGTCGAGCACGGCGACGACTTCCAGGAAGCCCGAGAACATGCGCAAGCCCTGGCCAGCCGTCGCGGCTGGGCCATGGTGCCGTCGTTCCACCCCGATCTGGTGGCTGGCGTGGCCAGCTACGCGCTGGAGCTGTTCGACGCCGTGCCCGACCTGGCCACCGTCTACGTGCCGATCGGCATGGGCTCGGGCGCGGCGGGTTTGATCGCCGCGCGTGACGCGCTGGGCCTGGCGACACAGATCGTCGGCGTGGTGTCGGACGGGGCACCGGCCTACGCGCTGTCGATCGCCAGCGGTGCGCTGTTGTCACACGCCGTGACCACCGTGCTGCCCGACGGCATGGCCTGCCGCACGCCCGACGCCGACGCACTGGCCCTGTTGCAGCGCGGGCTGGCGCGGGTGGTCAGCGTCAGCGACACCGAAGTCGCCGCAGCGATGCGGCGCTTGTTCGAGACCACCCACCAGGTGGCCGAAGGCGCAGGCGCTGCGGCGCTGGCCGCCGCCTGGCAAGAGCGTGGACGCCTGGCCGGTGGCCGAACGGCGCTGATCCTGAGCGGCGGCAATGTCGACCGCGAGGTGTTTGCCGGCGTGTTGGCCAGCACCTTGTTCAGCGCTGCATGAGCCAGGCATCGGCCGTTGCTCAACCCGCATTCCTCCGCTGTGTTCCAACCTTGACCTGACCATGACCCACCCGCGCCGCTTTTCACAGCTCGATGTCTTCACCGCCGTGCCGCTGCGCGGCAACCCGCTGGCCGTGGTGCACGACGCCCAGGGCCTGAGCGATGCGCAGATGGCCGACTTTGCGCGCTGGACCAACTTGTCCGAAACCACCTTTTTGCTGCCGCCCGATGATCCGGCGGCCGACTACCGGGTGCGCATCTTCACCCCCGGCGGCGAACTGCCGTTTGCCGGCCATCCCACGCTGGGCAGCTGTCATGCCTGGCTGGCCGCAGGCGGCGTGGCGCGGGATCCTGCGGTAGTGGTGCAGCAGTGCGGCGTGGGCCGGGTGCGGGTGCGGCGCGGCGGCGCGGGCCTGGCCGCGCAGGCGTCGGCCCGGCTGGCCTTTGCAGCGCCGGCGCTGCGCCGCACCGGCGTGGTCGAGCCGGCGTTGCGGGCCCAGGCCTTGGCGTCGCTGGGCCTGGCGTCGCCGGGCCTGGCGGATGACACCGGGCCGCCGCTCGAATGGATAGACAACGGCCCGGGCTGGATGGCCGCGCTGCTGCCCGATGCCGCCACGGTGCTGGCGCTGCAGCCCGACTTTGCGCGCATGGCCGGCCTCAAGCTGGGTGTGGTGGGCCCGTACCCGGCGGGCAGCGAATGCCAGTTCGAGGTGCGCGCCTTTGTGCCCGGCCTGGGCGTGCCCGAGGACCCCGTCACCGGCAGCCTGAATGCCGGCCTGGCGCAGTGGCTGATCGGCGCCGGCCTGGCGCCCGCACACTATGTCGCGGCGCAGGGCGCGGCACTGGGCCGTGCCGGCCGGGTGTTTGTGGACCAAGAGGGCGCCGACATCTGGATCGGTGGCGCGGTGTGTCCGGTCATCAGCGGCTGGGTCACGCTGTGAGCCGCGGCGGGGCGGGCCGCGAGCAGGCTGGCGCGGTAGACGGCGACGGCGCAGTGCCCGCCGCGGGTTGCGAGATCGACCATCTGGTTGTCGCCGCACACACCTTGGCGCAGGGTGCGGCCTGGTGTGAGGACACGCTGGGCGTGTCGCCCGGTCCGGGCGGCCGGCATGCTTTCATGGGCACGCACAACCGCCTGTTGGCGATCGGCAGCGCGGCTTTTCCGCAGGCGTATCTGGAGATCATCGCGATCGACCCTGACGCGCCGCCGCCGGCCCGGCCACGCTGGTTCGGGCTGGACGACCTCGCGCTGCAACAGGCGCTGCAACAGGCGCCCCGTTTGCTGCATGCGGTGGTCCGCACGCCCGACATCGCCCGGCTGCGCGCCGGTCTGGTTGCGCTGGACCTGGACCCCGGCGAGGCGCTGGCCGCCGAGCGTGACACGCCCCAGGGCCGGCTTGCGTGGCGCATCCTGGTGCGGGCCGATGGGGTCATCGGCTGCGGCGGGGCGCTGCCCACGTTGATCGAGTGGCAGGGCCGCCATCCGGCCCAAGCCCTGGCACCGTCGCCGGTGGCCTTGGTCTCGGTTGAACTCGGCGGCCTGCCGCGCCGGGCCGTGGACCTGCTGCAACTGCGGGACGTCACAGCGCTGCCAACCGGCCCGGCGTTGCGGGTCACGCTGGACACCCCCCGTGGCCCGGTGGTGCTGGACACCTCCATCGGCCTGACAGGGTGACGCGGTGACTGAAGAACTGTTCCGCGACGACGCCACACTGTTGCACTGCCAGGCCATGCGGACTGCCGTCGGCGAGATCGGCATCGCGCTGGACCGCAGCGTCTTTTTATCCCTTGGGCGGGGGCCAGGCCGGTGACAGCGGGTGGCTGATCGACATCGACGGCGTCGACCTGCAGCCTTGCGTTGGCACCCATGGGGCCTACACCGCCGAGATCGGCGCCGTGACCGTCACCAAGATTGAGAAAAAATCAGCCAAGACCCGCAGCGGTGAGCCCAGGCACAAGTCAGCCCTTGCGTGCTGACTTGTGCCTGGCGAACGGCGCCAGCCCTGCAAGCCTGGCGACCGTGCTCGGCTTTGCCGACCCGGCCGCAGGCCCGGACTGATGAAAAAAGCCCGCAGCTGCGGGCTTCTCGGCGCCGGTCCAACGGCCCGATTTACGGGTTGCGGAAGTTGTCGTGGCAGTTCTTGCAAGCCCCGGCGGCAGCGCCGAAGGCGGTCTTCAATTGGTCCGGGTTGCCGGTCTTGGCAGCCAGCGACAGCTTGGCCACCTCGTCCTGCATTTTCTTGGCGTCTTCGTCGAACTTGGCGCGCTCGGTCCAGACCTTGGCGTTGGGCGAGCCCTTTTCCGTGCCCGCGGTGCCGTCGACAAAACCGGCGTAGGGCAGCTTGGACATGTAGGCCACGATCTCGGCATTGGACGCTGCGGCAGCGGCATCAAAGGGCGCCTTGCCGCTGGTCATCGCGCCGATGCGGCCGAAGTGGGCTGACATCACCTGGAACGCGGCCTTGCGGTACTTCACCGCATCCTCAGGCTTCTGGAACTGTGCCGCTGCCGGCAGGGCAGCCAGCGCGCCAAACACGGCGATAGAGGCTACGAGCAATCGTTTCATGCAGGGTCTCCCACAGAGATGGAGGGTGAGCACCCGGCAAGATGGGCGGGCGCACGACAGTCTACGGGCGGCACCTGCTTTTTATTCCCCGGGCAATCACCTGATCGGCGGGCTGTGCCGGCGGCACACCTTCGGCTATCGTTGTCGGCAACCTGCCCGCCCTGAGCCGCCCATGCCTGCAACGCCGCCCACCCCAAGCGCCACGTCAAGCGCCACCCCAAGCGCCACCCCCGCAGGCACCGCCACGCTCCGCCCGGTGCGGGTCTGGGACCTGCCCACCCGGCTGTTTCACTGGACGCTGGCCGCCGCGGTCACCGCGCTGGCCGTGACCGGACTGGTGGGCGGCAATGCGCTGGTCTGGCACATGCGGCTGGGCTTGCTGGTGATGGCGCTGCTGGTGTTCCGGGTGCTGTGGGGGCTGGTGGGCGGACGCTGGTCGCGGTTTGCCCGCTTTGTGCGCTGGCCAAACGTGGTGTGGCGCTACCTGCGCGGCCCGCACCGCAGCGACGACCATTTCGAGGTGGGTCACAACCCGCTGGGCGCGTTTTCAGTGCTGGCGATGATCGCGCTGCTGGCGGTGCAGGTGGCCACCGGGCTGGTCGCCGACGACGAGATCGCCACCACCGGACCGCTGAACCGGTTTGTGACCAACGCCACCGGACTGGCCGCCACCGGCTGGCACAAGGGCTGGGGCAAGTGGGGGCTGGCAGCGTTGGTGGCGCTGCACCTGGTGGCAATAGCCGTTTACCGCTGGCGAGGTACCAACCTGGTCAAGCCGATGATCAGCGGCGACAAGCACTTGCCCGGCGAGGTGCCGCCATCGACCGACAGCCCTTCGACACGCACCCTGGCCGCTCTGTTGCTGGCCGCGTGCGGCGCGGGTGCACTGTGGATCGCTCGCCTGGGCGGCTAGCGTCCTGCTTTTGCGGCTGGTTTTTGCCCGTTTTTGCCTGCTAGACTGGTTTGAGACTGCCGCGCCTCTGATGCCACCCCCCGCGATCCGCCTGCAAACGCCCGACACGCCGGGCCTGTTCGACGCCACCCGCGAGATCTTTGCCGAGTACGCACAGGCGCTGGGTATCGACCTGTGTTTCCAGAACTTCGAGCAAGAGCTGGCCGCGCTGCCGGGCGACTACGCGCCCCCCCAAGGTGCGTTGTTGCTGGCTTTTGTTGACGGTGCATTGGCGGGCTGTGGCGCCTTTCGGCCACTGACCGACGTCGATTACGCCAACGCCTGCGAGATGAAGCGGCTGTACGTGCGACCGGCATTCCGCCGCTACGGGCTGGGCCGAACGCTGGCCCAGGCGCTGTTGGACCTGGCGCTGCAGGCAGGTTATTCGGCGATGTTGCTCGACACGCTGGACGACATGGAGGCCGCACGTGGTCTCTACGAAACCCTGGGTTTTGCCGAGGTGCCGCCGTACTATTTCAACCCGATCGCCGGCGCGCACTACCTCAAGGCCGATCTGACTTGACTGCACCGTGACCGATCTGATCCCTGCTTCGTCCGCTCCCGCCCTGCCTGGTGCAGGGCCGATCACCGCACTGCCGGTGCCGACTTCGCTGCTGGGCGAGTCCCCGCTGTGGCATCCCGACGAGCAGGTGCTGTACTGGTGTGACATCCCGGGCCGCTCGCTCAACCGGTGGGATCCTGTAGCGGCCCGCCACCTGACCTGGAGTTTCGACACCGAACCCAGTTGTTGCGTGCCGCTGCTGGGCGGCGGTTTGCTGCTGGCCATGCGTGATGGTGTCTGGCGCTTCGACGTTGTCAGCGGTGAGCGCCACCGCCTGGCCGAGCCGCCGTATGACCCCGCCACACAACGCTTCAACGACGGCAAGGCCGACGCCTATGGCCGGTTCTGGATCGGCACCATCGATGACCGCCGCCTGCCCGAAGCCGCCCTGTACTGCCTGGCCGATGGCCAGTTGCAGCGCCGGGCCGATGGCATCACGGTCAGCAACGGCCTGGCGTTCAGCCCGGACGGCAGCACGATGTACTGGGCCGACACCAAAGCGCATGTGGTGTACGCCTTTGAGGTCGATGTCAGCAACGGCCGCCTGTCGCAGCGCCGGGTGTTCCGGCAGTTCAAGGCGCGGGCTGACGGCCAGCCTTTGTCAGGCTACGGCGGTCGGCCCGATGGCGCTGCAGTAGACGCCGAAGGTGCCTACTGGGTGGCCCTGTTCGAAGGCCAACGCCTGTGCCGTCTGGCGCCCGACGGCACGCTGCTGGCTGAGTTGCATCTGCCCGTGCGCTGCCCCACCATGCCGTGTTTTGGTGGCGCGGACCTGAAGACGCTGTACATCACCACGGCCCGCGAGAACCGCCCCGCTGACGAACTGGCGTTGCAGCCGCTGGCCGGCTGCGTGCTGCAACTTCAGGTCTCGGTGCCTGGACTGCCTGCGCATCTGGCACGCTTGTAGGCCGGGGTGCGGACGCCCGTAACCGCTGGGCGTGGACACGCGCCCGACACGCTGTAGGCGTAATGCCAACGCTCAAGCAGTACGCTGTCGGAATGAGCGGGTTTCCACGTATACTTCTGCGTTTTGCCGCAACCGACTGTTTCTCTTCTATGTCCCAGCTGAGCTCTTTGCGACCCGCAGCGCAACCCGCGCAACACGCCGGTCGCGTCAGCCGCAACGGGGACTGGGATGAATCAGCAGATGGGGCGGTTGACGCAGCTTTCAAGCGCCTGAGTCGTCAAGAAGCAGCTGACTTGAGGGCCCAGGAGCCGCCGGTGTCACCCTGGCGGGTCGTCGCGGCGCAAGCGGCGGTGGGCGGGGTTGCCGCCCTGCTTGGGGCGGTGATCACCGGCAAGGCGGCAGTGGGGTGGTCGATGCTTTACGGCGCGGCCACGGTGGTGTTGCCGGCGGCCTTGATGGCGCGTGGCATGACCAGCAAGTTGTCCAGCATGGCACCCGGCGCATCCGCTGTCAGTTTCATGTTGTGGGAGTTTGTCAAAATCGGCGTATCGCTGGCGATGTTGGTGGTCGCCAGCCGGATCGTGCAGCCTTTGGTGTGGCCCGCCTTGCTGGTCGCACTGGTGGTGTGCATGAAGGTTTATTGGGTGGCGCTGTTGTGGCGCAATCGCAAGACAAGTTCAATGAACGAGACAAAAAATCATGGCAGTTGAAGGTCAAGCCGCGGTGCAGGCCGCTGAAGGCGCTGCGAATGGTGCCGCACACGCCGGCCCGAGCGCTGGTGAGTACATCGTTCACCACCTGACGCACTGGCGCAACAAGGAACTGGTCGGCCCGTTCGATTTGTCAGTGGTCAATTACGACTCCCTGCTGTTTTCGATCGTGGTCGGCGTGATCGGTTGTTTCCTGCTCTGGAAGGGTGCCAGCAAGGCCACGTCAGGTGTGCCGGGCCGGTTCCAGGCGGCGGTTGAAATTCTGGTCGAAATGGTCGAGAACCAGGCCAAGGGCATCGTGCACAACGCCAAAAGCCGCAAGCTGGTGTCACCTTTGGCGCTGACTGTGTTTGTGTGGATCTTCCTGCTCAACGCGATGGACCTGCTGCCGGTCGATCTGCTGCCGGTGATCTGGGAGAAGATCGTCGGTGCTACCGGCGGAGATCCGCATCACGCCTACCTGCGGGTGGTGCCCACTGCCGACCTGTCGGTCACGATGGGGCTGTCACTGGGCGTGCTGATCACCTGCCTGGTCTACAACGTCAAGATCAAGGGCATCGGCGGCTGGGTGCATGAGCTGTTCGCAGCGCCGTTCGGCGACCATTGGGCGCTGTACCCGTTCAACTTCGCGATGCAGATCATCGAGTTCATCGCCAAGACCGTGTCACACGGCATGCGGCTGTTCGGCAACATGTATGCGGGCGAGTTGATCTTCCTGCTGATCGCGCTGATGGGTGGTGCCTGGTCGTTGTCGGCGATGGGCGTTGGCCTGGCCATCGGCCAAGTGGTTCTCGGCTCGGTGTGGGCGATCTTCCACCTGATCATCATCACCTTGCAGGCCTTCGTTTTCATGATGTTGACGCTGGTCTATATCGGCCAGGCGCATGACCAGCACTGACCGCAGTCGCGGCTGAACCGCGGATTCGACAGTTTCCGTTTTTGTTTTCCTCTCCCTAAAAACCCAACTTTCCCTCTAGGAGTCATCATGGAAGTCATCAGCTTTGTCGCCCTCGCCACCGGCTTGATCATTGGTCTGGGCGCACTCGGCGCTTGTATCGGTATCGGCATCATGGGCAGCAAGTACCTTGAAGCGGCAGCGCGCCAGCCTGAACTGATGGGCGAACTGCAAACCAAGATGTTCCTGCTGGTCGGCCTGATCGATGCTTCATTCATCATCGGCACGGGTGTTGCGCTATGGTTTGCCACCGCCAACCCGTTCCTGGGCCAGATCGCCGCTGCCGTCGCTGCCGCGGGTGGTGCCAAGTAAGCGCTTCTGCGCTGCTTGGTCTTCGGGTTGCCAAAGGCGCGCTGACGCCCGCCTTTGTCACCCATCCCATCACCGTGATTGAGGCAATAAAGT
>JBKJKU010000413.1:0-14554 GCA_046597355.1 Aquabacterium sp. | reverse complement strand
GCCACTGGTACATCGTGGCCACGCTGCAGCAGACCCTGGCCACGATGTACCAGTGGCACAACTACGGCAAAAGCACGATTGGCGCACGTGCCGACGTCGAAAACGTCGACATCGCGCGGCTGCAGGCTTTCTACCGGCGCTACTACCAGCCCGACAACGCCACCCTGGTGGTGGCTGGCAAGTTCGACACCGCCCAGGTGCTGGCCTGGGCGGCCCAGTACTTTGGCCCGCTGCCCCGGCCGCAGCGCACGCTGCAGCCCAGCTACACGCTGGACCCGGTGCAAGAGGGCGAGCGCGCGGTCACGGTGCGGCGCAAGGGCGGTGCGCCATTGGTGCTGGTGGGCTGGCCCACGGTGGCCGCAGCGCACCCGGACTTCATGGCCTTCGAGGCGCTGGCCGGCGTGTTGGGGCCGGCGCCGTCCGGCCGGCTGCACAAGCGCCTGGTGGACCCCCAACTCGCCGCATCCACCTTCGGCTTTGCCTGGAGCCTGGCCGAGCCCGGCCCGTTCCTGCTGGGCGTGCAGCTGGCGCCCGGTCAGGACGTGGACCGCGCCCGCAGCGCGCTGCTGGCCACGGTGGACGCACTGGCCACCGAGCCGGTCACCGCCGCCGAGCTGGAGCGGGTGCGGGTGCAGTGGCTCAACGACTGGGACCAAGGTTTTGCCAACCCCGAGCGGCTGGGCGTGGCCTTGTCCGAGGCCATCGGCAACGGCGACTGGCGGCTCTATTTTCTGGACCGCGACCGCATGCGCCAGCTGCAACTGGCTGACGTGCAGCGGGTGGCCCGCGACCACCTCAAGCCCGACAACCGCACGCTCGGCACCTACCTGCCCACCGACGACCCGCAGCGCGCACCGGCGCCGGTGTTGGTCGATGTGGCGCCGATGCTCAAGGGCTACCGGGGTGACGCCGCCGTGGCCCAGGCCGAAGTGTTTGATGCCACCCCGGCCAACCTGGACGCCCGCACCCAGATCACCACCCTGCCCAGCGGGCTGAAAGTCGCCTTGCTGCCCAAGGGCACCCGCGGCAACACGGTGCAGGCCCGGCTGACGCTGCGGTTTGGCGACGAGGCAAGCCTGCGCGGCCAGGCCCTGGCGGTGGCGGCGATGGGCGGGCTGATCGACAAGGGCGGCGCCGGGCTGACGCGCGAGCAGATCTCGGACGCCTTCGACAAGCTGCGCGCCGATGTCGGGTTTTCTGCCGGCGGCCAGGGGCTGTCGGTGGGCATCACGACGGTACGCGAACACCTGCCGGCGGTGCTGTTGCTGGTGGGCAGGCTGCTGCGCGAGCCCGCCTTTCCGGCAGAAGCGCTGGACGAGCGCCGCCGCCAGTCACTGGCCGCCCTTGCGGCGCAGCGCAGCGAGCCCGGCGCGCTGGCCGCCAACCTGCTGCAGCGCCACGGCAACCCGTACCCGCGCGGTGACCTGCGCTATGTGCCCACCTTTGACGAGACGGTGCAAGACGTGCAGGGCCTGGACATTGCCGCAGTGCGGGCGGTGCACCGGCGCTTTGTCAGCGCGGCCGTGGGCGAGTTCAGCGCGGTGGGCGACATGGACATCCCGGCCGTGCGCGCCGCGCTGGACGCGGCCTTTGGCGGCTGGCGCCTGCCGGCCGATGGCGCCGCGCCAGCCCCGTTTGTGCGGCTGCCGCAACCGCTGCGGCAAGTGCCGCCGCTGCGCCAGTTGCTGGCCACACCCGACAAGCCCAACGCCACCGCGCTGGTCGAGCAGGCCCTGGCCATCAACGACAGCCACCCCGATTACCCGGCGCTGCTGGTGGCTAACCACCTGCTGGGCGGCGATGCGATGTCGCGGCTGTGGGCGCGCATCCGCGAAACAGACGGCCTGAGCTACGACGTGCGCGCCAGCGTGGCCTGGAGCAACTTCGAGCTGAACTCACGCTGGCAGGCCTCGGCCATCTTCGCGCCGCAAAACCGGGCCAAGGTCGAGGCGGCGCTGCGCGAGGAGGTGGCGCGGGCACTGAAGGACGGTTTCAGCCAGGCCGAGCTGGACGCCGGCCGCACCGGCCTGCTCAACCAGCGCCGGCTGAGCCGTGCGCAGGACGCGGCGGTGGCCGGCACGCTGGGTGGCAACCTGTACCTGCAGCGCCGGTTTGCCCTGAAGCAAAAGACCGAGGATGCGATTGCCGCGTTGACGCTCGAGCAGGTCAACACAGCCCTGCGCGCCTACATCGACCCGACCCGGTGGGTGTGGGTATTTGCCGGCGATTTCAAGCCCTGACCGGGCGCGGAGCCGCGGGGCTGGCTACCATCACCCGACCCCCAACGCCTGGAGCACCGCGATGCCGACCCGCCTAGCCGAGACCACCGCCACCGAGTTGCTGGCGCTCTACCGCGCCAAAGCCGCGTCGCCGGTAGAAGCCACGCAAGAGGTGCTGGCGCGTATTGCCCAACTCAACCCCAAGCTCAACGCGTTTTGCCTGGTCGATGCCGAGGCGGCGTTGCAATCCGCCCGCGACAGCGAGGCGCGCTGGCAACGCGGTGCACCGATCGGCCTGCTGGACGGCGTGCCGACCTCGATCAAAGACCTGATCCTGACCCGCGGTTGGCCGACACGCCGGGGGTCGATGACGGTGGATGCGGCCCAGCCCTGGGAGGTGGACGCGCCGGTCACGGCCCGGCTGCGCGAGGCCGGCGCGGTGCTGCTGGGCAAGACCGCCACACCGGAGTTTGGCTGCAAGGGCGAGACCAACTCGCCGCTGACCGGCATCACCCGCAACCCCTGGAGCCTGGACCACACCCCCGGCGGCTCGTCGGGCGGCACCGCAGCGGCTGTCGCGGCCGGACTGGGGCCACTGAGCGTGGGCACCGACGGCGCGGGCTCGGTGCGCATACCGGCGGCGTTTTGTGGCAACTTCGGTCTGAAACCCAGTTTTGGCCGGGTGCCGGCCTACCCGCTGTCGCCGTTTGGCAGTGTGGCCCACCTTGGGCCGCACACCCTGAGCGTGGCGGACGCCGCGCTGATGATGACGGTGATCAGCCAGCCCGATGCGCGTGACTGGACGGCGCTTCCGCCCGACGGCCGCGATTACCGGGTCGGGCTGGACGACGGCGTGCGGGGCCTGCGGATCGCCTACTCGCCCACGCTGGGCTATGCCAAGAACGTGCACCCCGAGGTGGCCGCGGCAGTTGAGCGTGCGGTGCACGACCTGGAATCGCTGGGCGCGGTGGTCGAGCGGGTCGACCCGGGCATCGCCGACCCGCTGGACATCTGCACCGGGCTGTGGTTTTTGGGCGCTTTTTCGGTCTGGAGCGGCTTGAGCCCGGCACAGCAGGCGCTGTGCGACCCGGACTTCCGGGCCGAAGCCGAGTTGGGCGCCCGGCTGTCGGCGCTGGAGGTTCAAATCCTGAACCTGCGGCGCGGCGCGCTGGGTGGGCACCTGCGGCAGTTCATGCAGGGCTTTGACCTGATCGCCACGCCAGCGGTGGCGGTGCCGGCTTTCAAGGCGCGGCCGGCGGGTCACTCGGCCATCGATGCGGCGTCCTTGCTGGGCTGGACACCGTTTTCATACCCGTTCAACCTGAGCCAGCAGCCGGCAGCGTCCATCCCCTGCGGCTTGACCTCGGACGGCCTGCCGATCGGCCTGCAGCTGGTGGGCCCGATGTTTGGTGATGCGCTGGTGCTGCGGGCCTGTCGAGCCTATGAGAGCGTTCGCCCGATCGCCAGGCCAGCGCTGGCCTGGGCGGATGGCGCGTGACGGTTGACCGTTGACGGTCGGTGAGGGCGGCGCAGGGCTGCCCTCAGGCCACGCTGGTGCGCGTCCAGGTCGTCCGGTCGATTGCCCAGGCGCCCACTGAATCGGGTGTGCCGTGCGAGAAAAAATCCAGCCGCAAGGCGTTGGGTGTGGTGCTCAGCAGGCCGTAGTTCTCGCATTTCGAGCCCAAGCCCACCAGCCGTTTGATGGCTGCACCCGATGAGGTGGCGTCGAACAGCCAGCGCCCGGCGCCCAGGTCGATCGCCTGGAAGCGGTTGGTGTGGATGTCGCCGCTGAGCACCAGGATGTTGTGTTTGCGGGCCAGCCCCTGCAACCAGACCCAGTCGTCGAACTGCTCCCAGCGCGCGTCATCGTCGTTGCGCACCACCGACCCCGAGGCCAGCAGGTGCACCGTGCCGGGCGCAGCCGCGGTGATCTTCGCCTCGATCTCGCCGCGCTGGGCGGCGCCCAGCATGTCGCGGCCGAGTCGCCAGGATCGGCCGTCGGTCAGGTGCAGCTTCAAGCCGGGCTCCAGATCGCGAAACTTGTAGCCGGGTGGCGGCTCGTTGGGCTGGTTGATGACCGCGTCGTTGTAGGCGGTCGGGTAACTGCCGGGTGCCAGCCGCGCGTCGAGCGTGCGGCAAAACGCGTTGAACAGCGCCCGCGTGACGCGGATGTTTTCGGCGTAGATGCGCTTGGTGATGGCTTTTTCTTCGTAGTGCTCGTTCCACAAGAAATCATGGTCGTCCCAGATCGCATCGGTCGGCACCGCCTTGACCAAGGCCCGGAATTGCGGTTGATCGAGCTGCACCTGCCAGCGCTTGAGCACATGCAGCAGGAAGTCGTTGTTTTCCAAATCCCTGGGGTGGATGTTGTTCGGGAACGGCGGGCCGTCCAGGTAGACCGAGTCGCCCAGCAGCAACAGCCGGTCCGGATGCTGAGCGGCAATCTGGTCCCAGACCGGCTGCTGTGCAAACACGGCATAGGACATGCAGGATGCGAACGCCAGTTTCATGTCTCTTGCTCCTCGTTGCCGCTGGGGCCGGGCGGCTGCGGTAGGTCAATGATGTCTCAATTGACCCACCGCAAGCGGCGGGGGCCGACACTGAAACTGGGGGGGCGGCGGCCAGCGCAGGCTGCGCCCTGGCGCGGGGGCCGACTGGTGGTTTGACGGCCGCGCATCGGGGTTTGCCGCCGCCGCCACTGCTGCGCCCTCAACTGGTGCGCCGACTGGCCGATAACCACCATAGGGCGGGGCTGTTTGTTGTTCACCGCCCGCCTTTGCCGCCAACCTGTCGACGCCAATGAAACGCTCACTGGGCTCTATCGCTCGCAAGCTCCTGCACCAGACCGCCCGTGCGGCCATGGCGATACTGCCGCGAGAGCTGCGATTTGCGGTGTACCGCTCGCTGGCCTCGTGCGACCCCCATCCCGACCCTCGTTTGACCCTGAAGATTGCCGACACCCAGGACGAGTTGACCGCGTGTTTTCGCATCCTGCACGACGCCTACGTGGCCGCCGGTTTCATGAAACCCGACCCCTCCGGGCTGCGCGTGACGATCTACCACGCCCTGCCCACCACCACCACGCTGTGCGCCAAGTGGGATGGCGAGGTCGTCGGCACGATCTCGATGATCCGGGAAGGTGTGTTCGGCTTTCCGTTGCAGTCGGTGTTCGATTTGAGCGATTTGCGCTCCCAAACCGGCAAGATCGCCGAAATATCGGCGTTGGCGATCGCGCCAGCGTTCCGCAAGACCGGCGGCAGCATCTTGTTTCCGCTGATGAAGTTCATGTACGGGTACTGCGTGGCGTATTTCGACACGCGCCACATCGTGATCGCGGTCAACCCGAACAAGATCGAGATGTACGAGTCGTTGCTATTTTTTGAACGCCTGCAGGCGCAGGTGGTGAACAACTACGACTTTGCCAACGGCGCGCCAGCGGTTGGCGCCGCGCTTGATTTGCTGCGCGCCACGTCGGTGCTGGAAAAAGCCTACGGCGGAAAACCTGGACGAAAAAATCTGGCGCACTACTTCATCCGCACCCGGTTGCCCAACATCCAGTTTCCGCAGCGCCGCTTTCACACCACCAACGACCCGGTGTTGACGCCGGCGATGATGGATTACTTCTTTAACCAGCGCACCCAGGTCTTTGCGGGCCTGGACGACCGAAAGCGCCTGCTGCTGCGATCGATCTACGACCACGAGAGCTATGCGGCGGTGCTGCCGCCAGCCGCGGCATCCATCCGAGGCATCGCCTTGCGCCGGCACCAGCGCTTCTCCATCCGCTGCCCGGCCCGGCTGGAGGTCGCGTCCTACGGCGAACGGTTGTCGTTCCCGCTGCAAGTCATCGAGTTGTCCCTGCACGGGTTCAAGGCCGAGTGCGCAGTGCCGCTGCCCGAGGGTACACAGGGCCGGGTCGAGATCGACCTGGGTGAGCACGAGGCCGCCAGCGTCGAGGCCACCGCTGTGCGCAGACAGGAGGCCGGCGGGGTCGTCTGCTACGGGTTCTTGGTGCCAGAGCCCGACCAGGCATGGCGGCGCTGTGTCGCCGCCTTGAATGCCGGACGCACCCATGCCGACCTGGCCCCGTCACCACCCGCCGCACGCCCGGCGACTGCGCCGGCCATGGCCGCGGTGGACTGAATCCGGGGCGGCTGGCGTTGGCGGGCGGCGGTGACCTGCGTCACTGGCCGACGCCGGCGGGCGCATCGGCGGGCCCGGCAGACGTCCTCAGAGTGCAACAATGAACCTCGGCGTGACTTCGGTCGCACCCGGGGTTGCGCTTCGGCGCTGACATCGGTCGCTGCCTGTTTACAGTCTGACCTTGGCCGTGCTTCGTTGGGCGGCTCAGGCCGAATACTGTTTTTTCGTCGGTTTGTTGTCCGACTTGGGCGGGATTGCGGTGCAGTTTGCGGTGCGGGGGGCTGCACGGGCTTGTCCAGCCAATGTGCGTTGAACCCGCAGGGCAGCCAACGGCGCCGGCATGGAGATTTGAGTAATGATCAGGCTGTTCAATCACTATTTCCACGCATGGACGCTGCGCCGGATCTTTTTTGATTTCCTGCTGTCGCTGCTGGCGCTGGCCGGCGTGATCCTGGTTCAGGCCGAGAGCCTGCGTCTGGCAGTGCCGATGGCCGGCGTGCAGGTCTTGACCCTGGCGGCCGGCATTTTTGTCATCAACAGCGCGTCTGGGCTCTACCAGCGGGCGCAGCACTGGTCCTTGGGCGAGTCGACCTTGCGGGCCGCCTTGGCCATCGGCCTGGGTCTGGTGTTGGCCTACCAGATCCTCAGCCTGCTGCCGGTGGGCTTTGGCAATATCGACGCCATCCGCACATCGGCGATGCTGGTCATCACCGCGCTGATCTTGCGGCGGGTGGTCATGGGCTATTGGGCCACCCAATCCCGGGCGGGATCCCGCGTGCTGGTATTTGGCGCCGGCCCGGCCGCCCAGATGGTGGGCACCACGCTGCGTGCCGCCGACCCGCTGGCCACCATCGTGGGCTATTTTCCGGGGCCCAACGAGAAGCAACCCACCGTGCCCGAGGCCGAGCGCCTGTCGGTCGAGTTGTCCCTGACGCAGACGGCTCAGCGCCTGGGTGTTGACGAGATCATCGTGGCACTGACCGAGCGCCGCTCGGGCAGCATGCCCTTGCGGGAGTTGTTGGACTGCAAGCTCGCGGGTGTCAGGGTGTTTGACATCACCACCTACTTCGAGCGCATGCTCGGCCAGATCCGCGTTGATTTTGTCAACGCCGGCTGGCTGATCTTTGGCGACGGCTTCAACCAGGGCTTCTACCGCACCGCGGTCAAGCGGGTGTTCGACATCGTGTGCTCAATGGTGCTGATCCTGCTGGCCGCGCCGATCATGGTATTCACGGCGATCGCCATCAAGTTCGAGAGCCACGGCCCGGTCTTCTACCGCCAGGAGCGGGTCGGCGCCAACAACAAGACCTTCAAGGTCAGCAAGTTCCGCAGCATGGGCACCGACGCTGAAAAAGACGGCAAGCCGCGCTGGGCTGCAGCGCAGGACGACCGCGTCACCCGCGTCGGGCTGATCATCCGCCGCTTGCGCATTGACGAATTGCCTCAGCTGTTCAATGTGCTGACGGGCGACATGAGCCTGGTCGGACCGCGTCCCGAGCGGCCGTTTTTTGTCGAGCAGCTGACCAACGAGATCCCCTATTACGCAGTGCGCCACAGCATTAAGCCGGGCGTGACCGGCTGGGCCCAGGTGCGCTACCAGTACGGTTCGACGATTGAAGATTCCCAAGAAAAACTCCAGTACGACCTGTACTACGTCAAGAACCACAGCCTGTTTCTCGATTGCGTGATCCTGTTCGAGACCGTGGGCGTGGTGCTGACGGGCAAGGGCGCACGCTGAGCACCACAAAGCGCGCTGCAAGCCCGATCGCATTGCCCGATGACCGCCTGGCACTGAGGGCCGCTTGATGGCGGTCGAGTCCGATGTCCTGAACCTGCCCGACGGCTTGGCGGACGGTCTGGCATGGGCCGGTTTCGGCCTGGTCTTTCTGGCCCACGCGGCCTACGCCGGTTACCTGCTCTACGCCGGCCTGCTGCGCCGGCCACTTGAGCGCGCTGCCTTGCCTTTTCTGGCCGCGGTGTTGGCCACGGCGGCCTGGGGCTTGGCGGGTCTGATCGACCTCGGATCGAGCAAGGTCATCACCTGGCACCTGGCCACAGCTTTTGACCAATTGCGCTATGGCGCCTGGATTGTTTTCTTGCTGCTGCTGCTGTGGCCGATGGCGGACAGCCTGGCTTCTGGCCGCGCCCAGCTGGGTTTGGCCTGCCTGGGGATTCTGGCCTTGGCCGGCGTGTGCGCGCAGGTCTTGCTGGCCGTGTGGCCCGATCGCAGCGGGACGGGTCTGCAATTGCTGTTGGCCAGCCAGTTGGGGGGTGCGGTGCTGGGACTGCTGCTGGTCGAGCAGGTGTTCCGCAACCAGGCCGAGCAGTCACGCTGGGGCGCCAAGCCGCTGTGCCTGGCGCTGGGCTGCGTGTTCGTGTTCGATTTGTACTTGTTCTCGCAGGCGTTGATGTTCGGGCGCTTCGACATCGACGCCCTCAGTGCGCGCAGCCTGGTCCATGCGGTCACGGTGCCATTGCTGCTGGTGGCGTCGCGGCGCCACACCAAATGGCTGGCGCGGGTTCAGGTCTCCAAGTCGGCCGCGTTTTATTCGGCCTCGATGCTGTTGGTGGGGGTCTACCTGCTCTTCATCGCCGGCGCCGGCTACTACGTGCGGTTTTTCGGCGGCAGTTGGGGCGGTGCGCTGCAGGTGGCGCTGGCGTTCATTGCGCTGGTGCTGTTGACGGTGCTGATGCTGTCAGGCGCCCTGCGTGCCCGGCTGCGGGTTTTTCTGGGCAAGAACTTCTTCAGCTACCGCTACGACTACCGCCTGGAATGGTTGAGGTTTACCGCCATGCTGTCGTCGCGCAGCACGCCGCAAGAGGTCAGTGGTCTGGTCGTGCGTGGCTTGGCCGACATGGTCGAATGCCCCGCCGGTGGCCTGTGGTTCAAGGCGTTGGGCGACCAGCAGTACGTGCAATCGGCCGCCTGGAACATGCCCCAGACGGCTGACAGCGAAGCCATTGATTCACCACTTTGCCGGTTCATGGCCGAGCGGGAATGGATCATCGACCTGGGCGCCGCGCGCCGTCGCAAAGGTCCCGCTGCCGAAACCCTGGTGGTGCCTGATTGGTTGTTGGCGATGCCCTCCGCCTGGCTGGTCGTGCCCTTGCTGGTGGCAGACGAACTGCTGGGCTTTGTCGTGTTGGCCCAACCGCGCACGCCGGTCGACCTGGATTGGGAGGTGCGCGACCTGCTCAAGACCGCGGCGCGGCAGGCTGCGGGCTTTTTGGCGCAGATGCATGCCACTGAGGCGCTGCTGGAGGCCCGCAAGTTCGACGCCTTCAACCGCATGTCTGCCTTCGTCGTGCACGACCTGAAAAACATCATCACCCAGCTGTCATTGATGATGAAAAACGCCGAGCGGCACCAGGGCAATCCGGAGTTCCAGCAGGACATGCTGATCACCGTGGACAGCTCACTCGACAAGATGCGGCAGATGATGGTCCAGCTGCGCGAGGGTGAGCGGCCCGTCGGTGTGGCGTCTGGCGTGGAGCTTGCGCCCATCCTGCAGCGCATCGCCGACGCCGCCCGACATCGCGGGCGGGGCATCGAGCTCGATATCGGCGACCGTGTCGCCACCCGTGGGCATGCCCAGCGGCTGGAGCGTGTGATCGGTCATGTTGTGCAGAATGCACTCGACGCCACCCCCGCGTCTGGCAAGGTTTGGGCGACACTCCGGCAGTCTTCCGGACGTGTACTTGTCGAGATCGGTGACACCGGCGCAGGCATGAGCCCTGAGTTCATCCAGACGCGCTTGTTCCGACCCTTCAATTCGACCAAGAGCAGCGGCATGGGGATAGGGTCCTACGAGAGTTTTCAGTATGTCAAGGAACTGGGCGGGAGCATCGACGTGAAGAGTGAAGTTGGCCTGGGGTCGGTGGTGACACTGTTGTTGCCCTTGTTCGATCTGCGCACCGGCTCAGACCTGCGCGCACCGGGCCCGACATGAGCGCGGCCCAATCTGCACCGTTGTTGATCGTCGAAGACGATCTGGCACTGCAAAAGCAGATCAAATGGTCACTGGACCGGTTTGATTCCGTCACGGCCAGCGACCGCGAGTCTGCGCTGGTGCAGTTCCGCCGCCACCAGCCGGCGGTCGTCACGATGGACCTGGGCCTGCCGCCGGACCCTGATTCGGTGAGCGAGGGGTTTCGGTTGCTGGAGCAATTGCTCGAGATTGACCCCTACGTCAAGGTCATCGTGCTCACGGGCCAAAACGACCAGGCCAATGCGCTGCGTGCAATCGCGCTGGGCGCCTATGATTTTTTTGCCAAGCCGTTCGAGCCCGAATTACTGGCGCTGACGATCGACCGGGCATACCGTCTTTTTGAGTTGCAGGCGGAAAATCGACGACTGCAGGCGTCGCACCAGCCCGATGCGCTGAGTGGCTTGATTACCCGGGATCCGCTGATGTTGCGGACCTGCCGGATCATTGAAAAGGTCGCCAGCAGCGATGCCACCGTGTTGTTGCTCGGTGAAAGCGGTACAGGCAAGGAGGTGCTGGCGCAAGGGCTTCATCAGGCCTCGAAGCGCACCGGCAAGTTTGTGGCGATCAACTGCGCTGCGATTCCGGAGGCGCTGCTCGAAAGTGAACTCTTTGGCTACGAAAAAGGCGCCTTCACCGGGGCGAGCAAAACCACGATTGGCAAGATAGAAACCGCCAACGGTGGCACGTTGATGCTCGATGAAATAGGCGATTTGCCGCACCCACTTCAAGCCAAACTGCTGAGATTTCTTCAAGAACGCAAGATCGAACGTGTCGGCGGACGCCAGGAAATTACCGTCGATGTTCGGGTGGTGTGTGCCACCCATCAGAATCTTCAGGAATTGATTGGCGAACAGCGCTTTCGCGAGGATCTCTACTACCGGCTGGCCGAGATCGTGGTGGACATTCCGCCGCTGCGGCGGCGTCAGGGCGATCCCGTGCTGCTTGCCCATAATTTTTTGCGTCGCTTTTCGCTCGACCAGCGGCGGGGCAATTTGTCCTTCACCGAGGACGCCATCGCCGCCATCGAAGCCCACCGGTGGACCGGCAACGTACGCGAGTTGCTCAATGTTATTCGGCGTGCCGTGATCATGGGCGAGTCCAATCGGCTAAGTGCTTCAGATCTTGGCCTGTCAGCAACCGGGGGATCAAAGGCCGAGGCCGACAGCCTTGGACCCGATATTGATTTGCGTCGAGTGCGCGAAGCGGCTGAACGTCAGGCCATCCTGCTGGCGCTGGCCAGGACCGATGGCAACGTTGCCAAGGCTTCGGAAATGCTCGGCATCAGCCGCCCCACTTTGTATGATTTGATGAGCCGCTTGGCAATCAGGTAGTTGATGTTGCAAATATTGATGGAGAACATGTTTGAAACCACGTGAAAGCCTATGGGCCTTGACTGGGCTTACCGTGGCGGTTCAGCTGACTGGATGTTTTCGAGGGCCAAGTGAAAGTGAAGCACTCACTGCAGCAAAGTCCCACATAAGCCAGAAGGATTTCAAGTCTGCAGGTGTGGAATTAAAGTCCTTGCTGCAAGTCAATGCCAACTCGGCAGAGGCCCGGTACCTGTTTGGCAAGACGTTGGTTGAAGTCGGGCAACCTGGTTTTGCGGAAGTTGAGCTTCGAAAGTCTTTGGAGTTAAATTATCCGGCTGGCGAGGTGGTCCCGCTGTTGGCCAGCGCCATGCTGCAAACGGGGCAGTACAAACGTGTGGTTGACGACTACTCGGCCACTGCCCTGAATCCGGCCGAATCTGCAGCGGCGCTGAGAACCAGTGTGGCCAAGGCGCTGAATGCGTTAAACCGAAAGGTTGAGGCAGAGGCGGCCCTTGCCGCTGCCTTGCGCGCCGTCCCGAATTACCCTGCAGCGCTGGTCTTTGGCGCACAGATGAAGGCGGACACCGGCGACATCGAAGGCGCGATCCAGCGGCTCGACACCGTTCTTTCAAACGACCCTAAAAGCGCCGAAGCCTGGCGTGCCAAAGGGGATGCACTGTTTTTTGGTAAAGGCGACAGCGAAGGCGCACTGACCAATTACCGCAAAGCGCTTGACGCCAATCCAAGAGACCAGCAGGCGCTCACCGCAATGATAGCGGTGCGACTTTCGCGCGGCGAGATTGATGAAGGCGAGACGCAACTTAAACAGTTGCGATTGCTCTACCCCAATCATTTGCTGGTGGCAGTTTTTGATGCCGAACTGGCCTTCAGCCGCAAACAGTATACCAAAGCCCGCGAGATACTTCTGGCGGTCATCCGGTCGGAGCCTGCCAATTTGCGGGTGTTGCAACTTGCCGGCGCAACGGAGTTGGGCGCGAACTCGCCGGTCCAGGCAGAAGCCTACCTGGCGAAGGCGGTGAAGCTGTATCCGCAGGCGGTTTCGGTTCGGATTTTGCTTGCACGCGCTTACCTTCAGACCGGCCAGTACCAAAATGCGCTGGGTACCTTGGCACCGGTCATGGACCGACCTGAGGTGCCCGCCTTTGCACTGTCAACTGCTGGGGAGGCTTACCTCGGCCTGGGTGATGCTACCCGCGCACTGGGCATGTACGAGCAAGCTGCCAAGGCCCGGCCAGATGATGCGAAACTCAAGATCGGACGGGCACAGGCAATTTTGGCGACTGGCCAAGTTGAGATGGCGCTGTCGGAGTTTGCCCGCATCGCCGAGATGGACAAGGAAATAAATGCCGACATAGCGCTGATAGCCGAGCGCATCAAACGGCAGGACTGGGCAAAAGCGAATCTGGCCATTGATTCACTTGAGCGAAAACGTCCCAAGAACGCCTTCACCGATCAGATGCGCGGTGATATCCAGGTTCGACAAGGCGATAATGTTGCGGCACGCAAGAGCTTTGAGCGCGCACTCAGCATCGACGGCAATTATTTCCCTGCTGTGCAGGGGCTGATTGCGCTTGACCTGATTGAATACCGCGCGGCTGCAGCGCATCAGAGGCTAAAGATTTTTCTGGATTCGCACAAAAATCATGTCTCCGCCATATTGGCGATGGCCAAACTTGAGATACTGGTCGGTGCTGGCAGAGACGATATTGTCAAGCGCATGAACGACGCCAAACTGGCGGGGCCTGCCGACTTGTCGCCGCGCGTCGCACTTGCTGAGTACTACCTCAAGTTGGGTGCCGCGAAGCAGGCGTTGGCCGAGCTGCGCGAAGCCGATGGCATTGCACCCAACCGGCCTGACATCCTGGACTTGATGGGGCGGGCGCTACTGGGATCTGGCGATGACCAGCAAGCGTTGCTGGTATTTGGAAAATGGAGCGCTTTGCAACCCAAATCGCCACTGCCGCATATCCGGATGGCCGAGCTCGAAGCCAGCCGAAAGCGTTGGGACGCTGCGCTGGAGCAGTACAAACGTGCACAAGCGCTCAGCCCGGATCTGGCGCCAGTACAGCGCGCGGTCGTCAAGACCTTGGCGGCGTCAGGCCGTACCGACCGTGCTTTGTCCTTTGTCCGGGACTTGCAGGTCAAGCGGCCGGGTGATGCGATCGGCTATTCGCTTGAGGGTGACCTGGAGGCGGTGCGCGGGCGGTGGGACAGTGCTGTTCCTCGCTTTCGCAGTGCAGTCAGCAAGCCCGACGCCTCTGCGGAGGACGCCGGCAGGCTCTACCTGGCGCTTGTTGCGGCAAATCAGCCGGACGCTGCCGAAGCGTCGGCGGACAGTTGGATCAAAGCCCATCCCCTCGACGGCGACTTCATATTCACACAGGGACAGCGCTCGCTGGCGAGAAAAGATTTGACCGCCGCTGAGCGTCGCTTTCTGAACGTTTTGCAGTTGTTTCCCAGCAATGTGTCCGCGATGAACAATGTTGCGTGGATCATGGTTCAGCAGAAGCGAAGCGGCGCAGTCGAGATGGCGGAAAAAGCCGCTGCCTTGGCACCGGACTCGTCCGAAGTGCTGGACACGCTGGCCTCGGCGCTGGCCCAGGCGGGGCAGACTGACCGCGCCATCACCATTCAAAAGACGGCCATCAGCAAGACGCCTTTCATGGTGCCTGCCTATCGGTTGGCTCTGGCAAAGCTCTATATCCAGAGCGGCAATCAACGTTCGGCGTTGGTTGAACTGGAAGCAGTTGCCGCGTTGGGTGAGCGTTTTGGTGGGCACGCTGAAGTTGCAACGCTTATCCGGACATTGACGAAGTAGTTCTTGAACTGGCTTGGTTGCTGCCCACCAAAACGCTCACCCAACGCGGCAACTGCT
>JBKJKU010000388.1:0-3001 GCA_046597355.1 Aquabacterium sp. | reverse complement strand
CCGGCCACAAACGCGCTGGCCGGCTGCTCATACAGCTGCTGCGGCGTGCCGGCCTGGGCGATGCGGCCAGCGTCCATCACGACGATCTGGTCGCTCACCGCCAGCGCCTCGGCCTGGTCGTGGGTGACGTAGGCCACGGTGAGCTGGAGCCGCTGCTGCAGCGTGCGGATCTCTTCCCGCATGCTGCGGCGCAGGCGCGCGTCCAGGTTGGACAGCGGCTCGTCGAACAGCATCACCGACGGCTGCAGCACCAGCGCCCGGGCCAGTGCCACCCGCTGCTGCTGGCCACCCGACAGCTCGGACGGCAGGCGGTCGTCGAACCCCGCTAGGCCCACCAGGTCCATCGTGGCGCGGGCGCGCTGGCGGGTTTCAACTTTGCCGATGCCCTGCACTTCCAGCCCGTAGGCCACGTTGCCCAGCACGGTGAGGTGCGGAAACAGCGCGTAGCTCTGAAACACCATGCTGACGTTGCGCTCGGCCGCACCCAGCGTGGTGACGTCGGTGCCGTCGATCAGCACCCGGCCGCTGGTGGGCGATTCCAGCCCGGCGATCATGCGCAGCGTCGTGGTCTTGCCGCAGCCCGACGGACCCAGCAGCGTGGTCAGCGTGCCTTGCGGCACCACCAGGTCGATGCCCTGCACCACCAGCGGGGACTGTTTGCCGCCGTAGCGCTTGCTGACCTGTTTGAACTCGATGCCGTCGCTCATGGGTTGCCGCTCATGTTGCCGCTCATGTTGCCGCTTTTAGGGATGCTCTCCGCCCCAGTTGCCGGTGGCCCACCAGCGCCTGGATCGCCGCGGTGGCGGCCGACATCAGCACGATCAGCACGGTGCAGTAGGCCAGCGCCACGCCGTAATCTCCATTGCCCACGCGGCCGATGATGTAGCTGGTGGCCAGTTCGTTTTCAGCCGTCACCAGAAAGATCACCGCCGACACCGTCGTCATGCTGCGCACAAAGCTGTAGACCAGCGCGGCCACCAGCGCGGGCTTGAGCAGCGGCAGCACCACCCGGCGCAGCGTGGTGGCGGTGCCGGCGCGCAGCATCGTGCTGGCCTCATCGAGTGATTTGTCCAGCTGCTTGAAGCTGGCCGTGCCGGCCCGCACGCCGACCGGCAAATTGCGAAAGATGAAGCACAGCACGATGATCAGCCCGGTGCCGGTCAGCTCGAAAGGCGGCACGTTGAAGGCCAGGATGTAGCTGACACCCAGCACCGTGCCGGGGACCGCAAACGCCAGCAGCGCCGCAAACTCAAACGCCCGCTGGCCGGCAAACTCGGTGCGCGCCAGCAGCCAGGCGATCAGCAGGCCCAGCCCGGCGCACAGCGGCGCGGCAATCGCCGACAGCTTGAGCGTGGTGAACAGCGAGTTCCAGGCAGTGCCGGCCCAAACCAAGCCCGGATTTTGCGAAGACCCGCCCCACTGCAGGTCAAACGCGGTACGGAAATGCGCCAGTGTGGGCGTGTAGTCACGGCCCCAGGTCTGCACAAACCCACCGACAAAAGCGAAGACATAGACCACCACCGTGAAGACCAGCCACGGCAGCGCCACGCCCAGGCACAACCGGCGCACGCCGTCGGGCAGTGGCATCGGCAGGCCGGCGTCGCCCTTGCCCGATACGGTGGTGTAGCTGCTGCGGCCCAGCAAGCGCTGCTGCGCAAAAAACACCACCAGCGCAAAGCCGGTCAGGATCAGCGCCAGCGACGCCGCCCGGCCGGCATCAAACTGCGCGCCGACGATGGCAAAGAAGATGTCGGTTGACAGCACGCTGTAGGCGCCGCCCACCACCACCGGGTTGCCAAAGTCGGCCATGCTCTCGATGAAGCCCACCAGGAAAGCGTTGGCCAGCCCGGGCTTGAGCAGCGGCAGCGTGATGGTGCAAAAGGTCGTCCAGCGGCTGGCGCGCAGCGTGGCCGCGGCTTCTTCAAGTGACGGCCCCAGGCCCTGCACCACGCCGCGCATGATCATGAAGGCGATCGGCGTGAAGGCAAACAGCTGCGCCAGCCAGACGCCGAACAGCCCGTAAAACCAGCGGCTGGGCGCGATGCCCAACCACGATTCCAGCGCCTGGTTGACCAGCCCGGCACGGCCGAACAGCAAGATCAGCCCGAGGCCCACGACAAACGGCGGCGTGATGATCGGCAGCAGCGCCAGCAGGTTGAGCGGCCTGGCCAGCCGGCGCGGGCCCCGCTCGGCCAGCAGCGCGATCAGCGTGCCCAGCACGGTTGTGCCGGTGGCCGTCAGCAGCGCCAAAAACAAGGTGTTCCAGGCCACGCCGCAGCGCACGCCGCCGCCGCCTCCGCCCAAGCCCGCCAGGTTCAGGCAGCCCAGGCCCCAGACACGCTCCTGGCCCAGCCGCTCACCCAGCGCGCTGATCGACCAGGCGCCGACCTCGTCCTGCACTGCGCCGACCAGCGCCTTGGCCACCGGCAGCGCGACAAACAGCAGCAGCAGCGCCGTGCTGAGCACCACCGCGCAGGCGACAAAAGCATCGCCCTTGAAGCCGCCCAGCCGGGCGATACCGGTGCCCAGCAGCATCAGCAGCGCCAGCAGCACCACCGCGCCACCCAGGCCGATGCCGGGCTGGCCAGTGGGCAGCGGCCCGAAGGCCTGGCCTACCGATTCAAGAGCCCAGCCCTGTGCGCCGATGGCAAAACCACTGGCCAGCAGCCCGGCCAGCGCCAAGCCCGCGCCGCCTGTCAACCAGCGGCCCTGGGCGCGTCCCGCCGGCCATCCCCAGGTCGGCAGTCTCCAAGCCACCAGCCCGGCGCCCAGGCCGATTGCCGCGATGACCAGCCAGGGCCTGCCGTGGCGCAGCACCTGCAGCAAGCCGCTGGCCGTCTCGGCACCGCCCCACACCCCCGCCAGCGAATGCCACAGCGACAAATCCTGCGGCAGGTACCAGGGCAGCGCCACAAACCCCGCCCAGCCCAGCAGCAGCCACAGCGGCCAGCCCGCGCCAGCCCGGCGCGTCCGGGCCGGCGGTCGCCCCGCCAGCGCGCCG
>JBKJKU010000105.1:0-13029 GCA_046597355.1 Aquabacterium sp. | reverse complement strand
AATATCAACCTGCGCGACCCGGCGCTCTACCGCATCAAGCGCGCGACCCACCACCGTACCGGCGACCGCTGGTGCATCTATCCGATGTACACCTATGCGCACCCGATCGAGGACGCGCTGGAGAACATCACCCACAGCATCTGCACGCTCGAGTTCGAGCGCGTCCTCGATCGGGTGCGCGTAGGTGTACATCGGGTAGATGCACCAGACGTCGCCGGTGCGGTGGTGCGCGGCATGCTTGATGCGGTAGAGCGCCGGGTCGCGCAGGTTGATGTTGGGCGAGGCCATGTCGATCTTGGCGCGCAGCACCATCGCGCCGTCGGCGTGCTGGCCGTCGCGCATCTCGCGCAGGCGGGTCAGGTTGTCGGCCGGTGACCGGTCGCGCCAGGGGCTGTTGCTGCCGGGGGTGTTGAAATCACCCCGTGCCGCACGCATCACGTCGGCACTTTGCTCGTCCACATAGGCCAGGCCCTGCGTCACCAGGTGCTCGGCAGCGCGGTACATGAAGTCGAAGTAGTGGCTGGCGTGGTACAGGTGGCAGCTGGGTTGGCCGTTGAAGTTGGCGTCCCAGGACCAGCCCAGCCAGTGCACCATCTCGATGATGGCGTCGACAAACTCCTGCTCTTCCTTTTCAGGATTGGTGTCGTCGAAGCGCAGGTGGCAAACACCGCCAAAATCACGTGCCAGGCCGAAGTTGAGGCAAAAGCTCTTGGCGTGTCCGATGTGCAGGTAGCCATTGGGCTCGGGCGGAAAACGCAAACGCACCCGCGCCGGGTCCAGCCCGCCAGCGGCCTGGTGCGTTGCATCGCCGGGTGAGCCGGCCCAGCGGCGCTGGGCGTAGGCACCGTCCTGCAACTCCCGCTCGATCAGCGTGCGCAGGAAATTGGCCGGTTTTGGCGGGGTGTCGGTCTTGGCGGGCAAGGGCAGGGACATGGGATACAGGCTGGCGGCCCGCCCGATGGGCCAGCCACGCATCAGACGCGGATCGTTGATTCTAGCGAGGGGGTACGCCGCTGCACGGGGCCTGACGCGCCTGTGGGTTGCCACCCGCGCCGGTGCCGATGCGGCTTTGCACCGCCCTTGACCCACACACAAAGACCCACGCGTGGACGACAAATCCCGGCTTGATCGCCCGGTGGCAGCGCGCTTGTTCAGCAGGGAGGTTGTGCGAGGCTTCCGTCGTGGGCCCTACCGGTACTGTGGTGCAGCTGCGGGCCTGGCTTGCAGGTCTACATGCCCTTGAACAGGTGGGCATACAACCGGCTGGCCGTCAGGCGCTCACTGCGGCCGCGCAGCGTCAAAAACACCTTGCCCGACTCATCGCGCAGCGCGCTGCCGATGGCCGACGCCCGCACCACCAGACTGCGGTGCACCTGCCAGAACTGCTGCGTATCGAGCTGCGGCAGCAACTCGCGCAGCGACAGCCGGATCAGGTGCTCGCGCTCGGCGGTGACCACCCGCAGGTACTTGTCGGCGGCCTCGAAATACAGCACCTCGGCCACCGGCACCAGGTAAACGGTGTTGCCCACGCCGGCCTGGATCAGCTCCAGCCGTTGCGCGGGCTGGGGGAGTGCGGTGCCGGCGCTGCCCAGCAACACCCGCAGCTGGGCCAGCGTGTGCTGCAACACCGGGTCCGACAGCGGGTGTGGGGCTGGCGCATCGGCGGCCGGCGCTGGCGCTGGTCCGGCGCCGGTCTGCGGGCCGTACAGCGGCTGGGTCGCCCGGTCGGCCAGGCGCTGCTTCAAGCGTGCGATGCACGCCGCCAGGCGTGGGCCGTCTACCGGCTTGAGCAGGTAGTCCACGGCTTGGGCATCGAAGGCCTGGAGCGCGTACTGGTCGTAGGCGGTGACAAACACCAGCAGCGGGAAGGGCGTGTCCTCGGGCCAGTCCTCGGCCAGTGCCTGCGCGGCCTCCAGGCCCGTCGCACCGGGCATGCGGATGTCCAGAAAACACAACTGCGGCTGCAGCGCCAGCGCCTGGCGCACGGCGCTCAGGCCGTCGGCCACCAGCGCTGTGATGCGCAACTCGGGCCACAGCCGGGCCAGTTCGGCCTGCAAGGCCGCGGCCAGCAGCGGTTCGTCTTCGGCGATCAGGGCGGTGGGCATGGGGTGTGCTCAGCGGGTGGGGGTTGACGTTTCGGATGGCTGCGGTGGCGGGGCGTTGGGCTGGGGCTGCAGCAGCGGCAGATCCAGCTCGGCCGCGGTGCCGCCGTCGGGGCCTGGCGCCGCGGCCAAAGTGAACCGGGCCTGGTCGCCGTACATCGTGGCCAGCCGGGCGGCCACATGTTGCGTGCCGTATTGGCTGTGGGGGCCGGCCGCCCCGGCCGTGAGGCCTGACGGCGCACCGTCAACCGCCGAACGGTCAGCGCTTTCGGCCAACCCAACACCGGTATCGCGCACCGTCAGCAGCAGGCGATTGCCACGCTGTTCGGCGCGCACCTCGATGCGCCCGCCGGCGACTTTGGGCTCCAGGCCGTGGCGGATGCTGTTTTCAACCAGCGGTTGCAGCAGCAGGGGCGGCACCGGCAGATCACGCAAGGGCCCGGGCAGGTCCAGCGTGACCTGCAGCCGCGGGCCCATGCGCAGCGCCATCAATGCCAGGTAGTCGCCCAGGCGGTCGAACTCGGCCGACAGCGGGTGCAGCGTGGCGCGTGACGCACCCAGCGTGGCGCGCAGGTAGCCGATCAGGCGGTCCAGCATGGCCTGGGCGCGCGGGGGGTCGAGTGCGATCAGCACCCGCAGATTGGCCAGGGTGTTGAACAGCATGTGCGGCTCCAACTGTGACTGGAGCAGCATCAGCTGGCTCTCGGCGGCCTCGCGCCGGGCGGCGTCGGCCGCTGCTTGCTCGGCGCGCAGCCTTTCGTTGGCGTGAAAGTACCAGGTGGCGGCCACCGCGGCGATGATGCTGATCGCCACAGCGCCACGGTTTTGCAGCAGGCTGGGCGTGCTGAAGCCGGTGATGGCGTCGCCCGCCGCGCTGCCCAGGGTGTAGCCCAGGCCAGTGCCGACCAGGACGCAGACCAGCATCCAGCCTGGCCCCGGCCAGCGTGAGCGTTGGTAGGCAGACATGTGAGGCCGGCCTGGCAGCCAAGACGCCAGCAGCAACCGGCTGGCGTCGATGAACAGCCAGCACAACGTGCCGATGGCGGCCGAATAGACCCACGCGGTCAACAGGCTGCCCCGCCCGTTGCTGGTCATCAGCCAGATCACCAGCGCGATCAGCGCGCACAGCAACTGGTTGCGCAGGCCGCGCTGCAAAAACCCAGCCCAGGGACCGGACGGTGCGGTGGTGGCGGCAGACGCTGGCATGGCCTGCATTGTCAGGTTGCCCGGCCCGTGGCCCCCGACGCAGCAATGGCCGCGGCCGCGGCCCTCACCACGCTGCGGCGGTGGCCAGCGCGGGCCGGGCACGCTGCTGCAGCACCCGCAGCGTGCGCGCGGCAAACAGGCCCGTGGCGACACCGTAGAGCAGGCCGGACGCCAGCACGAACAGGCCGATGTGCGCCAGCCCGGGTGACACCGCCAGCGACACGGCCACCGCATAGCGCAGCCAGAAAATCAGCATCAGCAGGGCCAGCGGAGCCCAACTGCCGCCGATCGCCCAGCGATTGCCAGCCAAGGCCTGCACCTGCCGCGGCAGGGCCAGCGGGCGGTTCAGGGCGATGCCCAGCATCACGCCGGCCGCCCAGCCCGCCAGCGGCAGCCATTGCAGGCCAAACGCGCTCGTGGCCGCCAACAACGACAACACGCCCAGTGCCAGTGGCTGGGCGATCAGGCGCACCCGTGAAACCACATGGTCTTGCGACTGTTTGAGCCCCAACACGACCAGGGCGGCGAGGATCACCCAAACCCAGAGCGGCGTGTGGCTGAGAACGCCATAGGCAAAGCGGAACATGCTGGACTTTCTGCGGACGGGGGCCGCGGCGATCGGCGTTGAGCCGGGGATGCAGGCATCGTGCCGATCCCTTGGCGTGGCAGCCATCGCCGTGCGATGCAGCGCTTGCAGCCGTCGCCAAACGCAGGACTTACGGCGCCAAATCAAACCCGCCGGGTCGGGCCGTGATTCACGCGTTGTTTGCGCCTGCTTTCAGCACCAGAGCCAGATGCGCCAAAGCCACTCGGGCACCCGGTTGTGTGTGGGGCGGTAAAACTGTCGATGGGCGCTGTTCATGGGGTCTCCGTTTGCGGGTACTGTACAAAACAACAGCCCTGTCTGCAAGACCCTGTTGCCGCAAGGCCGTCAGGGCCAGGCGGCCGCTTTTGCGGGTGTGGCGCCAGCCGCGTGCATCCCTTGTCCGGGCACAGCCCTCAACGGGCAGACCTCGACGCCCGCCGGCAGCGGGCAGCCGGCGGTTGCGAGCAGCGCGGGTTGCCTGCCGGTTTCAGAAAACCGGTTTTGCGTCGAAATAACCTGGTATCGGGGCGCGTGCCCAGATCGATCGGGGGCACTGGCCAAAACCCAGTGCCACCACAGTGACCGAATTCAGTTCAACGGAGCGTTCAGATGAAGCCCAGACAGGACATCCAGGCCATGGCCCGCGAACTGCGGGAGCACGGCTTCGACGCGGTGCAGGAGCGGCGCTTCATGCTGGCGTTTGACGCGGCCAAGGTGGCGGCCGTCTGGCTGGTTTGCGCGCGCTACGGCACGGGCGAGGCAGCGATGCTGGACGCGTTGCAATGCAGCCGCAACCTTGGCGCGGAAGTGCGGCATCTGGTCGAGCGCATGGAGGTGTCGCCAGCTTTTGTGGGTTATATCCACAGCGGGCTCGGGTTCTGACCCCAACGCCGCCCGCCCCTGGCGGCGTCCCAGCGATCCCTTCATCCAACTTGAACCGCCTGCGCTGCAAAGCGCCGGCGGTTTTGTCCGTCTGGCCCGCGCGCCAGCCGCGTTGCGTTCACCCGCGCGGTCTGCCGGAAGCCGCCGCTGGCCCCGCTTCGAGCCTGACGACCGGCAGCATGAGGCGCTGATGGCGCGCTATGACCGGTTCAGCGCTCTTTCCTCGGCGCTTCGGCCGCTGTGTGGCTGACCACGGCTGGGTGGTGCCGCAGTCACCCCATGCTTGAAACTTGAATATTGATTCATATTTTTCTATGATGTCGCTTCGAGGCACCGCGGGCCGTTGCGGGGCATGCCGACTCAGCGGCGCCTGGGGGCCGCATATTGACGGCCTGTCCCGGGCATGTCGGGCCTCCACATCAACCCCGGATCAAAGCGCCGCATGACCGCCACTCCCTACAACAGCATTCCCCTGGTCAAGGGCCTGCCGCTGGTCGGCAACCTGCCCAAGTTCCTGCGCGACCCGCTGGCCAATGCCCAGTCGCTGGAGGTGCATGGCAACGTGGTGCGGTCGCGCACCTTCTTCGAGACCGTCACGCTGCTCGGCCCCGACGCCAACCAGTTTGTGCTACACGACCGCGAGGGCAACTTCTCCAGCCGGGGCGGCTGGTATTACTGGATCGACCGGGTGTTTCCGGGCGCGATCATGGCGATGGATGACCCCCAGCACAAACACCACCGGCGCATCATGCAGGGCGCCTTCAAACGCTCGGCGATGGAGCGTTATGCGCAGGACATGGGGCCGGTGATCGCGCGTGTGCTCGACACCTGGCCCGCTGGCTCGGGCCAGTCGATGCGGGTGTTTCCGCAGATCAAGGCCTTGACGCTCAATATCGCGGCTCGGGTGTTCATGGGCATGGCGCTGGGCACCGAGGCCGACCGCATGAACCAGGCCTTCATCGACACGGTGGCGGCCTCGCTGGCGCTGGTGCGCAAGCCACTGCCGCCGCTGGCGATGTGGCGCGGCGTGCGGGCCCGCCGGTTCCTGGTGAAGACGATGCAGGCCCGGTTGCCGGAGAAGCGCGCCAGCGAGGGCCCGGACCTGTTCAGCCAGCTGTGCCATGCGCGCAGCGAGGACGGCGAGCGTTTTACCGACGACGAGGTGGTCAACCACATGATCTTCCTGATGATGGCGGCGCACGACACCACCACCTCGACCCTGACCACGATGTTTTACTGCCTGGCCCGTCATCCCGATTGGCAGGACCGGCTGCGGCAGGACGCGCAGGCCCTGCCCGAAACGCAATTGCGCTTCGCCGATCTGGCCACCTGTGACCGCACCGAGTGGGTCATGAAGGAGTCGCTGCGGCTGTACCCGCCACTGACCTCGATCCCGCGCAAGGCCAGGCAGGACTGCGAATTCGGCGGCTTCCAGATCCCCAAGGGAACGCCGGTGGGCATCTCACCGATCCACACCCACCACATGCCGTCGCTGTGGACACGGCCCACCGAGTTCGACCCCGAGCGGTTTTCACCCGCCCGGGCCGAGCACCGACGGCATGCCTACGGTTACCTGCCGTTTGGCGGTGGCGCACACCTGTGCATTGGCCAGCATTTTGCAGACATGGAGGTCAAGAGCGTGATGCACCAAGTGCTGCGGCGCTTCCGCTTCAGCGTGCCCGAGGGCTACCGCATGCCCTACCAGCTGGTACCCATCGCCAAGCCGCGTGACGGCCTGCCGATCAGCCTGCGGGCGTTGTAAAGCCGACTGACGCCAGAAAGCTTCGGGCCAGTTCAGGCGCCAGCGCCGGATCGTGCAGCCGCACCGGGCCGGCGTCATGCACCACGGCGTTGGCCAGCGTGGAAAACACCATCTGGAACGCAAAGCTCACCTGGGCCTGCCCCACCGCGGCAGGTTTGGCGTGCAAGTCTGGCGCCAGCAGCGCGTAGACCAGCCCGTCAACCCGGGCGCACAGGCGCATCAGCGGCGCCCAATACAACTGGGTGCGGGCCGGGTCGCTGACCGCGGCGCGAAAAATACCCTGGTGGTCCCGGTGTACCTGCACCAGCCAGTGCATCAGCAGCGACACCTTGCCCGCCGCAGTCGCGCAGTTCAGGGCAGGGGAGGCGAGCAGTTGCTCCAGCTCGGCAAAGGCGGCAAACGCCGACCCGCGTGCCAGCTCGGCGAACCAGGCGTTTTTGTCGGAAAAGCGCGCATAAAACGAACCCACCGCCACCCCGGCAGCGGCCGCCACCTGCGCCACGCTCAACGCCGGCAGGTCATGCGACTTGAGCAGGTCACGCCCGGCCGCCAGCAATGCCTGCTGTTTTTGCAGGCTGCGCTGCTGCTTGGCCTGGTGCACACCGCGGCCAGGCGGCGACGCGTCGGCGGAGATGATCGGCTGGGGCATGGCGAAATGATGCCACCTCGTGCCCACGGTATTTGTTGGCCAGCACCGTGGGCCCGCACACGGTGCATGAAAATGCCGCGGCCATGTAAGCAATGCACGCCGTCGGCGACTGAAGACTGCTTGCCGCATCCACGCCCGCGTGGCAACGTGTGACCTTGACCCAACTCAACCCAACCCAACCGCTGATCCAGCCCGGAGCCTCCCATGATCAAGAACCCAGCCGCTGTTTTGCCCACCGCCGCCTTGGCAATCGCCCTCAGCACGGCTTTTGCCGCCCTGCCAGTGGTCGCGCAGGCCGACAAGGAAAAGTGCTTTGGCGTTGCGCTCAAGGGCAAAAACGACTGCGCAGCCGGCGCCGGCACCACCTGCGCGGGCACGTCAAAGGTTGACTTCCAGGCCAACGCCTGGACGTTGGTGCCCAAGGGCACCTGTGAAAAGACGGCCTCCAAGACGTCGCCCACCGGCAACGGCCAGCTCAAGACCTTCGCTGCCAAGTCGACCTGAGCGCGGCCGACACGGCCGACTGCCGACCCGCCCGACTGCTTTCGCCGCACCATGTGTGAAGCCAGCCTGTCCGGCGCAGACACGGGTACCCCGGTGGTCGGCATCGGCGCGGCGCCGCTGCCGTTGCGTGCCGGCCTGGGCCTGAAATCGCAACATATCCAAGACGTGCTGGACACCCGGCCGGACCTTGGTTTTTTTGAAGTGCACGCCGAAAACTACATGGTGGCCGGCGGCGCCGCCCCCTATTTTCTGGAGCGGGTGCGGGAGCACTACCCGATCTCGCTGCACGGTGTGGGCCTGTCGATCGGCGGCGCCGAGCCACTGGATGCGGCGCACCTTGACCGCCTGGCCGCGCTGATCCGCCGCATCGAGCCCGCCGTGTTCTCCGAGCATTTGGCGTGGTCCCGCCACGGCGGGGTGTATTTCAGCGACCTGTTGCCGCTGCCCTGGACCCGCGCCACGCTGGACCGGGTGTGTGCACATGTTGACCAGGTTCAAACCCGGCTCGGCCGAACCCTGCTGTTGGAAAACCCGGCCACCTACCTTGAGTTCGAGGCCTCTACCTTCAGCGAAGCCCAGTTCTTGTCCGAGGTGTTGCAGCGCACGGGCTGCCGGCTGCTGTTGGACATCAGCAATGTGCAGGTGTCCTGCGTCAACCAGGGGCAGGATCCTCACGCCTATCTGGACCAATTGCCCGCTGACCGGGTGGCGCAGATCCATCTGGCCGGTTTTGCCGTGGCGCAGGACGCTGGCGATGCGCCCCTGCTGATCGACGACCACGGCGCTGCGGTGCACGACAGCGTGTGGCGGTTGTATGCCGAATGGATTGCACGGCACGGCGCCCGGCCCACGCTGATCGAGCGCGACAACGCGGTGCCCGCGCTCGGGGTGTTGTTGGCCGAGGTGGAGCGCGCCGAGCAACTGATGCACACCGCAGCATCGAAGCGGCCCGCCATTGCGAGTTCTGGGCCATGAGCGGGGCTGCTGCGCAGGACCGTGCGGGCGACTGGGCGGCGGCACTGCTGGACCCGCTGCGCGCCTGCCCGCCGGGCCTGCGGGTCTGGAACGCGTCCGACCCGACGTTGCGTCTGGCGGTCTACCGCAACAACGTGCTCGGCAACCTGGTGGATGGCTTGGCGACCAGCTTTCCCGTGGTGCAGGCACTTGTGGGGGAGGTGTTCTTCCGTGCCATGGCCGCTGTGTTTGTACGGGCCGCGCCACCTCGCTCGCCGGTGCTGGCCCACTACGGTGACGGCTTTGCCGGCTTCATCAGCGGTTTTGGGCCGGCCAGCGGGCTGCCCTACCTGCCCGACATCGCACGCCTGGAACACGCCCGAATCCAGGCCTATCACGCTGCCGATGCGCCGGTCCTGTCCGCCACCGACGCCTCGTCGGCCCTGGGGTACGGCGAGCACACCGGCGCGTTGCGGCTGGTCTGCCACCCGGCGCTGCAGTTGGTGCGGTCGGCCCATCCCGTGGTGGCGTTGTGGGCGGCGCACCAGGACGATGCCGCTGTCGCCCTGGGTGACATCGACCTGAGCCAGGGCGAAACGGCACTGGTGCTGCGACCGGCACTCACCGTACAGGTCATTGCGCTGGCGCCGGGTGACGCAGCCTTTGCCGGCGCCCTGTTGCGCCAGTCCGATCTGGCGTTGGCCGCGGCCGACGCGGCACAGGCCGATCCCGCCTTCGATCTGGCCGCCAGCCTGCGCCTGTTGCTGGTGAACGGCGCCTTGACGGCCGTTCAACACCCGAAAAACCACATGAAAGGCTGATGCCATGAACCCACTGACCGCCCGTGCAGCGCAACCCGCCACGCCAGGGTTTGCCGCGCCAGGGTTTGCTTCGCCACTGGTGCGCTGGGCAGACCGGTTTGTGGACCTTTGCAGCCGGATTCCATACAGTGCGATCGCGTTATTGGCCCGTTTCTCGATCGCTGCGGTGTTCTGGACGTCGGCGCAGACCAAGGTTCAGGGTCTGGTCATCAACCTCGTCGATGGCCAGGTGCAGTTGGGGTGGCCGCGCCTGTCCGAATCGGCGGTCGCGTTGTTTCGCGATGAATACAAACTGCCGCTGCTGCCACCCGAGCTGGCGGCGGTGCTGGCGGCATCTGCCGAACATGGCTTGGCGTTGCTGCTGTTGCTCGGCCTGGCCACCCGGCTGTCCGCGCTGGGGCTGCTGGGGATGACGCTCGTGATCCAGCTGCTGGTCTACCCGGGCGCCTATGCAACGCATGGCACCTGGGCTGCACTGTTGTTGATGCTGGTGGCGAGCGGACCTGGCGTTCTGTCGCTGGACCACCTGTTGCGCCGCCGCCGGTAACCGGGTCGGCGCACAAGCAGCAAGGGCATGGACCGGTTGCCCGGTCCATGCCCTTTGCACTTGTTACGCTTTCGGTCTTACGCGGTTTGCATCACGTCCCGGCTTTGGGTCGGGGTGATCTCGGGCACCGGCATGTGCGCGGTGTCCAGCACGAGCGCACGGATGTTGTGCGCCAGATTGCCCTTCGGACCTTGCACCATCTCGAAACTGACCTTGGCGCCTTGCTTGAGTGTCCGAAACCCTTCCATCTCGATGGCTGAGAAATGTGCAAACACGTCGGGGCCACCCCCGTCGGGCTCAAGAAACCCAAAACCCTTGGCGTCGTTGAACCATTTGACCGTTCCCGTCAACATCATGTACTCCCGGTCATCCTCTTCGGCTGAGAATGTTCGTAATTCTGTGAACACGGCCGCCGCCGGGTCAATGCGGAGAACTGGACCATGTGATGTCGCGAACACCCTACATCGGCCATGGGACGAAGGCGGTCTGTGCCGCGTGGCGCAAGGCATTGAATGCGCGGTCCAGGCGCGCAGTGGCAACAGGCACGATCCCATGCTGCTATTCACCGCTTGCAGTTGACAGAAATGGCGCAATATCCCACCGATGCCGATGGCCCATAGCGCGACTCGATAGAATGAACCATGCCTCAGGAAGACCCGCCTTCACCGCCGCCCAGACCGCCCGCGATGCCCCGTCGCGGCAACGACGGGGCTGTGGTGGTCGAGCGCAAAACTGCACGAACCAAGCCGCCGCAGCTCTACCAGGTGGTCTTGCTCAACGACGACTACACGCCGATGGAGTTTGTGGTGATGGTGTTGCAGCACTACTTTCGCTGTGACCTCGAATCCGCCACGCTCATCATGCTGAAGATCCACCACGAAGGCCGTGGCGTCTGCGGTGTCTTCACCAAAGACGTCGCGGCGACCAAGGTTGAACTCGTGCTCGCCGCGGCCCGCCGCGCCGGGCATCCGCTGCAGTGCATTATGGAGGCCGCATGATTGCGCAAGAACTTGAAGTTAGCCTGCACATGGCGTTCGTCGAGGCGCGCCAGCAGCGCCACGAATTCATCACCGTCGAGCATCTGCTGCTCGCGCTGCTGGACAACCCGTCCGCCGCAGAAGTGCTCAAGGCCTGCGCGGCCAATATCGATGACCTGCGCAAGAGCCTGACCACCTTCATCAAGGAAAACACGCCCACGGTGGGCGGGTCCGAAGAGGTGGACACCCAGCCGACGCTGGGCTTCCAGCGCGTGATCCAGCGCGCAATCATGCATGTGCAGTCCACCGGCTCGGGCAAGAAGGAGGTAACGGGTGCCAATGTGCTGGTCGCGATCTTCGGCGAGAAGGATTCGCACGCCGTCTACTATCTGCACCAGCAGGGCGTGACCCGCCTCGATGTCGTGAACTTCATCGCCCACGGCATCAAGAAAAGCGAGCCGCCGGAGCCGACCAAGGGCGCGGGTGAGTCTGGGGGCGGGGAGGCCGAGAAGGAAGAAGTTGCCGATTCCGGCAAGGGGTCGCCGTTGGACCAGTTCACCCAAAACCTGAACCAGCAGGCCAAGGACGGCAAGATCGATCCGCTGATCGGTCGCGATGCCGAGGTCGAGCGTGTCATCCAGATCCTGTGCCGCCGCCGCAAGAACAACCCGCTGTTGGTCGGTGAGGCCGGCGTGGGCAAGACCGCAATCGCCGAGGGCCTGGCCTGGCGCATCACCCAGGGCGACGTGCCCGAGGTGCTGGCATCGTCCACGGTCTATTCGCTCGACATGGGCGCACTGCTGGCCGGCACCAAGTACCGCGGTGACTTCGAGCAGCGGCTCAAGGGTGTGCTCAAGCAACTCAAAGACCAGCCCAATGCGGTGCTGTTCATCGATGAGATCCACACCCTGATCGGCGCAGGCGCCGCTTCGGGCGGCACGCTGGACGCCAGCAACCTGCTCAAGCCAGCGCTGTCCAACGGCACCATGAAGTGCATCGGTGCCACCACCTTCACCGAATACCGCGGCATTTTTGAGAAAGACGCGGCCTTGTCGCGGCGCTTCCAGAAGATCGACGTCGTCGAGCCGTCGGTCGAGCAGACGGTCGAGATCTTGAAGGGCCTCAAATCCCGCTTCGAGGACCACCACAACGTCAAGTACGCGCTGGGCGCGCTGCAGGCGGCGGCCGAGTTGTCGGCCAAGTTCATCAACGACCGCCACCTGCCCGACAAGGCGATCGACGTGATCGACGAGTGCGGTGCGGCGCAGCGCATCCTGCCCAAGAACAAGCAGAAAAAAACCATCACCCGCAACGAGGTGGAAGAGATCGTGGCCAAGATCGCGCGCATCCCGCCGGCCTCGGTCAGCAACGATGACCGCGGCAAGCTGAAAAGCCTGGACCGTGACCTCAAAAGCGTGGTGTTCGGCCAAGAGCCGGCGATCGATGCGCTGGCCGCGTCGATCAAGATGGCGCGCTCGGGCCTGGGCAAGGGCGACCGGCCGATCGGCTCGTTCCTGTTTTCGGGCCCCACCGGTGTGGGCAAGACCGAGGTGGCCAAGCAGCTGGCCTACATCCTGGGCATCGAGCTGATCCGCTTCGACATGTCCGAATACATGGAGCGCCACGCGGTGAGCCGGCTGATCGGCGCGCCCCCGGGCTACGTGGGCTTCGACCAGGGTGGCCTGCTGACCGAGGCGGTGACCAAGAAGCCGCATTGCGTGCTGCTGCTCGACGAGATCGAAAAAGCCCACCCGGATGTCTACAACGTGCTGCTGCAGGTGATGGACCACGGCTCGCTGACCGACAACAACGGGCGCAAGGCCGATTTCCGCAACGTCATCATCATCATGACGACCAACGCGGGCGCCGAGACGATGAACAAGGCGACCATCGGCTTCACCACGGCGCGCGAGCAGGGCGACGAGATGGCCGACATCAAGCGGCTGTTCACACCCGAGTTCCGCAACCGGCTGGACGCCACCGTCAGCTTCCGGGCGCTGGATGAGTCGATCATCCTGCGTGTGGTCGACAAGTTCCTG
>JBKJKU010000084.1:0-60665 GCA_046597355.1 Aquabacterium sp. | reverse complement strand
GGGGGGGGGGGGGGGGGGGGGGGGGGGGGGGGAATCAGGGACGGGCCAGTGCTGCCAGCCCGCGCAGGTCGGCGCTGTGGCCGACCGCCCAGGCGGCCTCGAGCAAACCCGCGGTGCGTGCGGCACCCAGCACCGGGTCGGCCAGGGCGTTGAACTTGCCCGCCAGCGCAGCGTCGGACATCGGCCGCTGCAGCGATCCGATGGCGTGCTCGACCCGCACCCGCACACGGCGGCCGTCGCGCAGCACGGCGGTGACATCGGCAGCGGCCTCGTCGATGCTGGCGTCCACCGTGGCCACCACCTTGCGGCGCAGCGCCACCACGTCTCGCGCAAGTCCACCGGCTGCGACGCCGCGATGCCCAGCGCCATGGTGGTCTGGGCCACGTTCAGGCCCAGCAGCCGCGCACAGCCGGCCGCTGCACCCCGCATGCCACCCCACCAGGTCGCTGCCGCCACCGGCGGCCACCGGCACGATGTAGCGCATCGGCCGCGTCGGGAATGCCAGGGCCTGGGCCGCTGCCGCACCCAGCAGCGCCGGCAGGCCGGTCAGCGCGGGCCAGGCCGTCACGCCGGCGATGAAACGGCGCCTGGGCAGGCGGGTGAATATGCTCAAAATTCGAACCCACCTGCTTCGCGCAGCGCACGCGACCCAGCGCCAGCCAGCAGCGTGATGAAGCGCTCGGCCAGCGCCGGCTGCGCCGCCGCGCTGCTGACTGCTGCGGTGTAAACCGTGGCCAGCTCGAACCGGTCCGGCAAGGCGCCGACCAGCGCAACACCGTCGGTGTAGAGGATTTCGCTGACCTGGGTGCAACCGATGTGCGGCGGCCCGCCCACGGCCGTGTGGGCTGCCAGCTCACGCATCGTGGCAGCGCCGTTGGGATAGGTGTGCATGCGGGGCTGCAGCACGTCGAAGATGCCCAGCTCGCGCAGCACATTGGCAAAGTGAATGCCTGCGGTGGCCCGCGCCGGGTCGGGAAAGTACACCGCCCCGGCCGCCAGCAGCGCCGCCTTCAAAGCTTGCGGCGTGGACACATCGGGCCGCGCCGCGCCGGCGGGCACGGCCATGCCGGTTCTTACCCGGCCCAGCGCGTTGCGCGTCTCGCCGCGCAAGCGGCCGGCAACCACCAGTTCGCCGACCATCTTGTCGGTGACGATCATCAGGTCGCAGGGCTCGCCCGCCAGCAACGCCTCCTGCATTGCGCCAACGGCGCCGAAGCGGGCCACCAGGGTGGCGCCGGTCAGCGCCTGCAATTCGGGCGTCAAGGCCTTGACCAGGCCTTGGGCCGCGCCAGCGCACAGCAGGTGGAGGGAGACGGTCACAGGCTTGCTTTCGGGTCGGATGGGGGAGATCGATACAAGCGGTAGCGCGACACCGCCCTACTCGGCCTTGGCGCCCGAGATCTTGACAATCCGGGCCCACTTGGCGATGTCGGCGTGGAGGTAGCGGGTGAACTCGTCGGTGCCCATCGTCATCGCCGCCGTGCCTTGGGCGGCCCAGGCCCGCCGCACCTCGGTATTGGCGGTGATCTTGCCGAGTTCGGCGTTGAGCTTGGCCACCACCGCCGGGGGCGTGCCCTTGGGCGCCATCAGGCCCAGCCAGATCGTCGCCTCGTAGCCCGGCACACCGGCATCAGTGACCGTGGGCACGTCGGGCAAGGTGGCCGAGCGTTGCAGGCCGGTGGTGGCCAGCGCCCTGACCTTGCCCGACTTGATGTGCTCGGACATCGTGGGCACGGCGTCGAACATCATCTCCACCTGGCCGCCCAGCACGTCGGTGCGTGCGCCAGAGCTGCCGCGGTAGGGGATGTGCACCATCGAGATGCCGGCCATCGCCTTGAGCAGTTCACCGGCCATGTGGTACGGCGTGCCCGGCCCCGACGAGGCATACGACAAGCTGCCCGGCTTGGCCTTGGCGGCCTTGATCAACTCGGCCAGCGTGGCCACCGGCAGGCTGGCCTTGACCACCAGCACCAGGTCGGACGCGTTGATCGGTGCCACCGGTACGAAGTCGCGCATCAGCTGAAACGGCTTGTTCGGGATCAGCGACTCATTGACGGTGTGGGTGTTGGACATCAGCAGCAGCGTGTAGCCGTCGGGCGCGCTTTTGGCCACCGCATCGGTGCCGATCACCGACCCAGCGCCGGGCCGGTTGTCCACGATGAAGCCCTGCCCCAGCGACTCCTGCAGGCGCTGGGCGATGAAGCGGCCAAACACATCGGCCGAGCCGCCCGGTGCAAACGGCACGATGATGCGCACCGGCCGGCTGGGGTAATCCTGCGCCGCTGCGGGCTGTGCCCAGGTTGGCTCAGCCGGCAGCGCCAACAAGGCCAGCAGCGCCAGGCTGCAACCGCGGCGAATACCTGAGAGGGTGCGGATGGTGGTCATTAATTGGTTCTAATTGGTTTTCAAAATAGCCAAATCTCGCCCAATGTAGCGGGCGGGTGACCACCGGTCAACTTGGTCAACCCGCGGCGCACAGCCTGGCCCGCCCTGGCTCAAAACCCCAGCATGTTGGTGCGCACATGCAGCAAGTGCACCAGGCACAGCCGGCGGGCCCGCTCGGCATCACGGTCCTTCAGCGCGGCCACCAGCGCCCGGTGCTCCTGCTGGTACTCGAGCCGGCGCTCAGGCGTGGCGCTGCGGCGTTTCAGCGCGCCCCACTCACCCTGCGCCCTGGCCTCGTTGACCATGCGGAACACGCTGGACATGAAGCCGTTGTGCGCCGCGTCGGCGATCGCGCCGTGCAGTTCACCGTCCCAGCGCTCGAAGGCCTCCAACGTCGTGGCCGCTTCGGCCTGGGCGTTGCAATCGTCCATACGGGCAAAGTCAGCTGCCGTGGCGTTGCCGATCACCATCTCGATCAGCGCCGGCTCCAGCACCAGCCGTGCACCCATCAGCTCGGCCGGGCTGACCGCGCGCGCCGCCGCGCCGGGCGCCTGTGCGGCCAGGCCGGCCAACGCAGCCTGCACTGCGTCGCTGACGTAGGTGCCGCTGCCCACAGTCTGGGTGATCAGGCCCTGGCGCTTGAAATCCTGCAACACCCGCCGCACGGTGGACCGGCTGACGCCGTACTGATCACCCAGCGCACGCTCAGTCGGGATGCGGTGCCCAGCACGCCACTGGCGCGACCGCAGGTTCTCGGCAATTGCCTCGCGCAGCAGCGCAGCAGCGTCCATGGCATCGAACTTGGGTGGTTTTAATGGGCCTGAATGGTAGCATTTGGTCTCAACATTCTGGAGCGTCACCATGCGTCTTGCCACCTACCGCCACCAGGGCCAGATCCGGGTTGGGCAGGTCTCGCCCGACGGCGCCAGCGTCACCGCCTTTGCACTGGACGCCGCTTCTGCCCAGCACGGCGCGCTGCGCCTGATCGAGCAGGCTGCGGCCGGACAGCTGCTGCCAGCGCTGAGCGGCCCCACCATCGCGCTGGCCGAGGTGCAACTCGTCGCCCCGCTGCCGCTGCCAAGGCGCAACCTGTTTTGCGTGGGGCGCAACTACCACGCCCATGCCCAAGAGCTGCAGGGCAGCGTGTTCAAGAACAACAACACCAATACCGAGGCCTGGCCGATCGTCTTCACCAAGGTGCCCGAGTGCGTGGTCGGGCCGGATGCCGAGGTGCTGTTGCCCGGCGCCGCCATCTCGTCGCAGATCGACTACGAGGCCGAACTGGCGGTGGTGATCGGCCGCGGTGGCCGCAACATCCCGCGCGGCCAGGCGATGGACCATGTGTTCGGCTACACCATCGTCAACGACGTGACGGCGCGCGATGTGCAAATGCGCCACGGCCAATGGGACCTGGGTAAAAGCTTCGACACCTTCTGTCCGATGGGGCCGTGGATCGTTACCGCCGACGAACTGGACGGCCGCGACACCCGCGTGCGCTGCTGGGTCAGCACCGCCGGCGGCGCGCCCGAATTGCGCCAGGACGGCCGCACCCGCGACCTGATCTTCGACATCGGCGCGCTGATCGAGACCTGCTCCCGCGGCATCACGCTGTACCCGGGCGATGTGATCGCCACCGGCACACCCGCCGGCGTGGGCATGGCGATGACACCGCCGCGCTGGTTGCAACCCGGTGACGCGGTGCACATCGAGATCGATGGCATTGGCACCCTGCAGAACCGCTTTGTGGCGGCGGGCGCATGACGCGGCCGCAGACCACCGGCCGCGCCGGGCCGTTCACTTTGGCGCTGGCTGCGCTGATTCTGGCGGGCGGGCTGTCGCTGCCCGGCAGCAGTTGGGCGCAGGCAAGTGCTGCCTACCCCGACAAACCGATCGTGCTGATCGTGCCGTTCCCGCCCGGCGGTGTGGCCGACACCGTGGCCCGGCCGGTGGCCGAAGCGCTGTCGCGAGAACTCAGGCAGACCGTGATCGTCGAGAACAAGGTGGGGGCCGGCGGCGCGCTGGGCATCGGTGCGGCGTCGCGTGCGCCGGCCGACGGTTACACCTTGCTGCTCAGCCTGTCGTCGATTTCGATCCTGCCCGAGGCCGACGCCATCCTGGCGCGCAAGCCGGCCTACAGCCTCAAGCAGTTCACACCCATCGCCCGCTTCACCGCCGACCCGACCGTGCTGGTGGTGCGTGCCGACGCGCCCTGGAAGTCCCTGGCCGAGTTTGTTGCCGACCTCAGGCAAAAGCCCGGCACCTACAACTACGGCAGCTCGGGCAACTACGGCACCATGCATGTGCCAATGGAGATGCTCAAGGCCAGCGCGGGTTTCCGCATGGTGCACATCCCCTACACCGGCGCCGGACCGGCCGTGCTGGCGCTGATCGGCGGCCAGGTGGATGCCGTGGCCAGCGGTCCGTCCACGGTGCTGCAGCAGATCAAGGCCGGCAAGCTGCGGGCGCTGGCGCACTGGGGTGACAAGCCCCTGGCCGCGCTGCCCGACCTGCCCAGCGTCAAGCAGGCCGGCTACCCGGTCCAGTTTGCCCAGTGGTCGGCACTGTTTGCGCCCGCCGGCACGCCCGACGCGGTACTGCAGCGTCTGCGCAGTGCCGCCCGCAAAGTGGCCACCGACCCGCAGGTGGTGGCCACCATCAACCGCGCCGGCAGCCCGCTGGAGTACCTGGACGCACCCGAGTTCCAGACCTACTGGGATGCCGATGCCCGGCAGATGACCGAGGCGGTGCGGCAGATCGGCAAGGTGGAATGAGCACGCCGGTCGGCGACGACAAGCGCCGGTTGATGGCAAGCAGCCCCGAGGACGACATCCGGGCGCTGGAGCAAGCGCGCGTGCAGTCGCTGCTAGAGCGCGACATGCCCACCGCCTGGCGGCTGCATGCGCCTGACTACCAGCTGATCACGCCGTCGGGCGCGGTCTGGTCGCGCGAGCGCTACCTGGGCATGGTCGAAGCCGGTACCCTGGTCTACCTGCAATGGCAGGCCGGGGCGATGCAGGTCAGGCTGCGCGGCAGCATGGCGGTGGTGCGTTACCCCGCCACGCTGCAACTGGACGCCGGCACAGCCTTCAAGTGCTGGCACACCGACAGCTACGAACAGACCGAGGGCCAGTGGCAGGCGGTCTGGTCGCAAGCCACCGCAATCCGGCCGGATTGACGGCCGGCCGACGGGCAAGCTGACGGCTTTCAGCGGCCCAACTCGCCCAGGTAGGTATCGCGCGCCTGCAGCGCCGTGTCGGCAAAGTCCGAGAACAGCCCGTCGATGCCGAGACGGTAGAACTGCAGGTACTCGGCCTTGGGGTCGCCTTTGTAATCTGCGGCCAGCCGGCGCTGCTCGTTGCGGAAGGTGTAGGCATGCACAAACAGCCCCGCCTTGTGCGCATCGGCAATCAGCGTGGTCGGCGGCTGGGTGGTGGCATCGTTGAGGTTGACCCTGCCGTCGCCATTGATGTCGCGCAGGTTGCCATTGGCGTCCACACTGCCCTTGACCGGCACGATGTAGGGCTTCCACGGGCCGATGCCATCGGCATAGGTCTTGATCTCGGCCAGGCCGGCCGGTGTGACCATGGCGCTGAACAGGCGCGTGTCGCCAGACTTGAACCAGTCGTAGGGGCGGTCATACGGCGCGGCATAGGTCAGCGTGCCGGATTTCAGGTCGTAGTCGTCGGCATCGATCAGCTGCACCAGGCGGGTGTTCAAGCCCTTGTTGCGCATCTCCTTGAGGCTGCCCGGCTCGAAGCTCTGCACATAGACCGGCGCGGTCTTGCTGTTCCAGCCTGCGGCGTTGATCAGCGCGATCAGCTTGTCCTCCAGCGGCAGGCCCAGGTCGCGGTGGTAGGTGGGGTTCTTGGTCTCGGGGTAGACCGCGATCGTGCGTCCCAGCTTGGTCGACTGGGCCTTGACCAGGTCGATCAGCTCCTGGAACGTGACCACCTTGTACAGGCCGTTGTACTGCTGCGGCCGCTCGGCGTCGGTCGAGATGCCGCCCAGCGTCTTGATCTCGGCCAGGGTGAAGTCGTGCGCAAACCAGCCGGTCTGCTTCTCGCCGTCCACCAGCCAATCCACCCGTTTGCGGTTGGCAAACTCCGGATGACTGGCCACGTCGGTGCTGTAGACCAGGTTGGGGTCGTGCCGAGCGATCAGCACGCCGTCCTTGGTCGAAATCAGGTCGGGCTCGACCATGTCGGCACCCAGGTCGATGGCGCGCTGGTAGGCCTCCAAGGTCTGTTCGGGCAGGTAGCCGGACGCGCCGCGGTGCGCCGCCACCAAGGGTTTGTTGCCGTCGAGCGTCATGAACGACTGGGGGTCAGAGCCGCCACAGGCAGTCAGCAAGGCACTGGCCAGGGCTAGCGCAAAGGTAGAGCGGGCAAGGGTGTTGCGGTTCATGGCGGTCCTCCAACGGGTTTTGGTTTGAACCTGCAAGCATGAGCTTCTCAGATGAAACCGGTGTGTCGATGAATTAATGGTTTACCCGTAGTTTGAGGTTGGCTGGCGGCAGCTGCATCAGGGCCTGGCCCATGCGGATCGGGGTGCCCGGTGCGATGCCCTCGGCCAGCGCAAAACCGCGCGGCGCAAACACCAGGATGGTCGAGCCGTGCTGAAACCAGCCCATCTCCTGGCCCTTGGCAAAGTGCGCCGTCCCCGGCAACTCGTGCGGCCCGCGGTAGCGCAGGTGCAGCAAGGTGTCGAGCCAATGCAGCCGGATGCAGGCCACCAGGATCGCCGCCACCGGCACCAGCGCCACAGGGTGGCCCCCGTGGTCCAGCGTGGTGTGGATCACCGCCCGCTCGTTTTTGCAAAACAGCCGCTCCACCCGCTTCAGTGCCACCGGGTTGACGTTCCAGGTGTCGCCCGAGTGGTAGGTGACATGCTGCACCGTCAGGCCGTGCGGCGCGTGAAAGCGGTGGTACATGCTGGACGTCAGGCGCAACGTGACATAACAGCCATCATGAAACACCTCGGCCGCTGCGGCGCGCGCGCCGAACAGGTCCACCAGCGTGTACGGAAACCCTTTCGCTTGAAACACCTGGCCCCCGTTTACCAAACCGCAAGCCCCAACGATGGCGTCGCAGGGGCTGGCCAACACGGCGGGGTCGGTGTCGATGGGGCGTGCGCCGGGCTTCAACTCGCGGATGAAGCAGTCGTGCAGGCTGTCGAAGCGCTGCTTCTTGGCGTCTGACAGGTCGAGGTCGGCGAACAGCTTCCAGCCGGCGATGGACAGCTCGCGCACCAGCGGATTGCGCCGCTGGCTGAACCAGCCCATGAAGCGGGTCAGGGCCGCGCGGGGCAGCCGGTTGGTGAGCAGGAAGTTCAGATCCTCCTGCAGCAGCAGCCGGTCGCGCAAGTGTCGAAGGTGACGCAAGGGGGCAGCGAATTTCATGGGAATGTCAAAACGGTTTGTTAAACCTGGGGCCTTTGAATCTGCAGCGCAGGCTGCGCCAACGATGAACACCACTTTTCTCTTGTCCGCAACAGCCCTGGCGGCCTTGGCCGCCTTGCTGCCTGCAGCCCGCCAGCGCTTGCAGTTGTCGTCCGCCAAGCACCCATCGCTGGCCGGCCATTCGCGCATGGCCAAGCGGGTGGCCGCCCAGGTGCCGGGCTACAGCTACGGCGAGGCCGAGTTTTTCGGCTCGGACGGCGCACCCGCCGATGTGCAGGCGCAACGCCGCGCCGGGCTGCTGCGGCTGGCGGACCTGTTTCGCCAGCGCTTTCCGCGCTCCACCGCGCTGACGGTCGAGACCGCCGGCGGCCTGTCGGACCTGCAATTCACCGGCAGCTACCGGGTGCCGTTCCAGTACAGCCGGTTGTTGCGTGAGCACATCCGCATGCCAGCCTTTGTCGGCAGCTCGGCCGGCGTGCAGGTCACCGACCTGGACGGCAACCGGTTCTACGACCTGACCGGCTCCTACGGCGTCAATGTGTTCGGCTACGACTTCTACAAGCAGTGCATCGCCGAGGGCAGCCAACGCGCCGCCGCGCTCGGCCCGGTGCTGGGCGCTTACCACCCCAGCGTGGCCGACAACGTGGCCCGGCTGCGCCAGATATCGGGGCAAGACGAGGTGTCGTTCCACATGAGCGGCACCGAAGCCGTGATGCAGGCGGTGCGCCTGTCGCGCTACCACACACGCCGCACGCACCTGGTGCGCTTTTGCGGCGCGTACCACGGCTGGTGGGACGACGTGCAGCCCGGCCCCGGCAACCCGGCCAAGCCGCGCGAAACCTACACCCTGAAGGAGATGGACGGGGCCACGCTGCGGGTTTTGCGCAACCGCCGCGACATCGCCTGCGTGCTGGTCAACCCGTTGCAAGCGCTGCACCCCAACCAGGGCGCGCCTGGCGATTCGTCGCTGATGGCGGGCCGCAAGCCGACCGCCTTCGACCGCGCCGCCTACACCCATTGGCTGCAGCAGTTGCGCCAGGTCTGCAGCGACCGCGGCATCGTGCTGATCTTCGACGAGGTGTTCATGGGCTTCCGGCTGGCGCCGGGTGGCGCGCAGGCCTACTTCGGCGTCAAGGCTGATCTGGTGACCTACGGCAAGACCCTGGGCGGCGGCCTGCCGGTTGGCGTGGTCTGTGGCCGCAAGGACCTGATGAAGCGCTTTCGCGAAGCGCGGCCGGCCGACATCTGCTTTGCGCGCGGCACCTTCAATGCCCACCCGTATGTGATGGCGGCAATGCAGGTGTTCCTGGAAAAGCTGGACAGCGCCGGGTTGCGCGCGCTGTACGCCGACGCCGACGCCGTCTGGGACGGCCGCGCCCGCCGGCTCAACCAGCGTCTGGCTGCGGCCGGCCTGCCGCTGCAGGTGGCCAACCTGCAATCGGTCTGGACGGTGGGCCACACCCAGCCCTCGCGCTACCACTGGATGCTGCAGTTCTACCTGCGGGCACACGGCCTGGCGCTGAGCTGGGTGGGCACCGGCCGCCTGATCTTCAGCTTGAACTACAGCGATGCCGACTTCGAGGCGGTGCTGCAGCGCTTTGTCGCGGCGGCCTGCGAGATGAAAGCCGACGGCTGGTGGCACCAGGACGCCCGGCTGACCGAGCCATCGATCAAGCGCGGCATCCTGCGCGAAATGCTGGCCCACCGCTTCTGACGCACCGCGGGGTGTGCACGCCGCGGCCCATGCCAACGTGGCGGTTTGCACTCAGCCCTGGGGCTGGCCGCGCGCCACGTGGGCAGCGATGTGGCTCATCGGGTCGATCAGTTCGCCGCGCAGCAGCGCTGCCGGTGCAGCGTGGTACAGCCAGATGTCGTGGAACGGGTCGGTCACGATCTTGGTGGCCCAGACCAGACCGGTGCGCACATCGGCAATGAAGAACAACTGCACCGTGCGAAACAGCAACCCACCCACACCGATGCCCAGCCACAGCCAGCCCACCTGGTGCAGGTAGGCCGAAAAGCCGGTGTACGGCGTGGCCAGGCCCCACAGGTCGGGCTTGAGCGCCACCAGCACCGGCGAGGTCGCCCACACCGCCATCAGCACCACTTTGCGGCGCAGGTTGTAGCCCACCTTGATCTGCTCCTTGTGCTGGTGGCTGGCCTGGTTGACCTTGTCATAACCGTCGGGCTCAAAGAAGAAGTGCCCGATCTGGCGGCTGCTCATCGACACCAGCCAGGCCAGCAATCCGGCCACTGCCGGGTCGATGAACAGCATCGCGTAGGCGGCCACAAAGCTGATGGCTGACAACAGGTGCAAGGCCTGGTTGATACGGCTGTGGTGGTAGTAGCGGTGGTCGTCCCAACGCTGGACAGCAAGGTCATGCAGAAAGTCGTTCACACGGAATCCTCGGTGTTGTTGATCGTGAAAAGCGGCGGCGCCATGGTGCAGCCAGCGCGTGACGCTCGGGTGACGGCCAGGTGACCTGCCTGTGTCGGTCGGCCGGGCAGCGACGCCGGTCACAACCGTCATCAAGTTGTTGCAGTCGGCCGCGACGATGCGCGCAACTCCCGGAGCTTTGCCCATGCTGCCCAGTCCGCTGCCCGCCGATGCCGTGGTCGATGAACTGCGGTCGGCGCAGCGCACGATGCGTATCGCCGTGGTGACTGAAACCTACCCACCCGAGGTCAACGGCGTGTCGCTCAGCATCGCCCAGGTGGTCGAGGGCCTGCGCCAACGGGGGCACGACCTGCAACTGGTGCGGCCGCGCCAGACCGCCAGCGACACGGCGCACAACGGCGAGCGCTTTGAGGAACGGTTGATGCGCGGTCTGCCGATCCCGCGCTACCCGCATCTCAAGATGGGCCTGCCGGCCAAAGCGGCGCTGGTGGCGCTGTGGGCCCGGCGCCGGCCCGATGTGGTGCACATCGCCACCGAGGGCCCGCTGGGCTGGTCGGCACTGCAGGCAGCGCACAAGTTGCGCCTGCCGGTGACGACGGACTTTCGCACCCACTTCGAAGCCTACAGCCAGCACTACGGCGTGGGCTGGCTGCGCAAGCCGATCCTGGCCTACCTGCGCAAGTTCCACAACCGGGCACTCGCCACGACAGTGCCGACCGACGCCTTGCGGGCCGAATTGGCGGGCAACGGCTTTCACCATGTGCAGGTGGTGGGCCGCGGCGTGGACACCGCGCGCTTCTCGCCTGCGCACCGCAGCCCGGCGCTGCGGGCGCACTGGGGCGCCGGGCCGGCAACCCGGGTGGTGGCCTGTGTCGGCCGGCTGGCGCCCGAGAAAAACCTGGGCCTGCTGCTGGACGCCTTTGCCGCGCTGCGCCAAGCCCAGCCCGACAGCCGCTTGTTGCTGGTGGGCGACGGGCCGTCGCGGCGCGAATTGCAGGCGCGCTGCCCCGACGCGGTCTTTGCCGGCATGCGCAGCGGCAGCGACCTGGCCGCGCACTACGCGTCGGCCGACCTGTTCTTGTTCCCCAGCACCACCGAAACCTTTGGCAACGTCACGCCCGAGGCCATGGCCAGCGGACTGGCCCTGCTGGCGTACGACTACGCGGCCGCGGCGCGCCTGGTCCGCTCGGGCGAAAACGGCCTGCTGGTGCCGCTGGGCCAGCGTGCGCAGTTCATCGCCAGCGCCGTCACCCTGGCCAGCAGCCCGTCACTGGCCCGTGCGCTGGGCGTGCAGGCCCGCCAAGCCATGCTGACTCAGGGCTGGGACGCCATCGTCGGCCAGGTCGAAGCCATCCTGCGCCAGGCCCAGGCACAAGGGCTGCCGGTCAATGGGCCTGCGCTGCCCCACGCGGTGTCGCGGGCGGGCTGAGGCGGGGCTTGCAGGGCGGCCGCGCGGGGTCACCCGCGGCCTGTCACGACAGCCGCCCGCACGACCGGTCGACATCGGTGCACCCACCCTGCGCAGCCGGTCATCAAGACAACGCGCTGCGCCACAGCGCCCGGCGTGCTTCAGCGCAGCGGCGCGGCGTCGTCGGGCTGGCTGCCGAGAATGGCGTGCACGATGCCCTCCAGGCGTTCGATGGCGTATTCCTTGAACAGGACGGCGCGCACGCCGGCGGCTTGGGCCTGTGCCTTCAGCTCCTCGGTGACATAGCCTGACGAAATCACCACCGGCAGCCCCGGTGCGACCAGCGCCAGCGCCTCGGCCAGCGCAATACCCGACATGCCCGGCATGTTGTAGTCGGTGACGAGCAGCTTGAAGTGCTGGGGCTGCGCGCGCACCAGGTCCAGCGCCTGCTGCGGGCTGTGCGCGCAGGTGACGCTGTAACCGGCACGCTGCAACAGTGCGTTCATGGTGAGCGCGACGACCTCGTCGTCGTCCACGTACAGCACCTGCTGGCCCCGACCGGACGCACTGGCTGGCACCACGTCCTCGCCGCCGGCGGCCACCTCGTCGGGCGGCGCCAGCGGCAGCAGGATGTCGAATCGGGTGCCTTCGCCCAGGCAGCTTTGGACCTCGATGTTGCCGCCGCTTGCGCTGACGATGCCGTGCACCACCGCCAGCCCCAGCCCCGTGCCCTGGCCCACCGTCTTGGTGGTGAAGAAGGGCTCGAAGATGCGGGCGCGGGTGGCTTCGGTCATGCCGACGCCGTCGTCCTCGACCCGCAGGCGCGCCCAGGGCGTGGCACCATCGACACGGTCCAGGGCTATGTGCACCTGGCCCGGCTGCCCGGACAGCGCCTGCCAGGCGTTGGTGCACAGGTTGAGCACCAGCTGCTGCACCTGTGCGCCGTGGACGCGGGCGTACAGCGGCTCGTCGGCCAGCGCCGTGTGCAGCGTGACACTGGCGGGCAGCGTGGCGCGCAGCAGGGCGACCGCCTCGTCCACCAGCGGGCGCAGCGCCTGCACCGTCAGCGCTTGGGGGCTGCGGCGGCTGAAGGTCATGATCTGCTGCACCAGCGTGCGCGCACGCGCCGCCGCCTGGTGGATCAGGGCCAGGCTGCGCTGCGCCGGGTGGCCGGGGTCGATATCGTGGCGCGCGATTGCCACGTTGCCCAGGATGGCAGCCAGCACATTGTTGAAGTCGTGCGCCACGCCGCCGGCCAGCGTGCCAATCGATTCCATCTTCTGCGCCTCGCCCAGGCTGATCTCCAGCGTCCGGCGCTCGGCCTCGGTGCGCACCAGATCTGTCAGGTCGCGGGCAATGGTGGACAGGTGGGTGACATCGCCTTGCGCGTTGCGGTGGCAGAGGATGACCTGCAGCATCGGGATCTCGCGCCCGTCGGCGGCAGCCACGGCCGTGCGACCGGTCCAGAATCCCTCCCGCATCGCTGTCGGCAGGCCTTGTTCGAGTATCAGCCGGCTCGCCCATGGCGGATGGCATTCGGCGATGCTGATCGCCGAGACATCATCGTGCGGCCCGTAGCCCAGCATGCGCCGGGCGGCCAGGTTGAGGAAGATGTTGGCGCCCTGGGGATTGGTAGAGCCCACAAAATCCGGGGTCGCATCCAGGATCGCGGCCACCCGCTGAAGCTGCTCCGTCAGGCGCTGGCGCTCGGTGATGTCGCGCACGATGACGCTGGCCACCCGCTGGCCATCCGATTCGGGCTCGACATAGGTGCTGGTGGTCACCTCCGCCTCGAAGGTGCTGCCGTCGGCGCGGCGCAAACGGATGGCGCCCTGCGAGCTGCCGGTGGCCAGGCGTTGTGCCTCCATCGCTGCGGCCCGCGGATCGCTCATGTCGATCAAGGCATCGCGCGGGGCGGCCTTCAGCTCGGCCTCGCTGCGGCCGTACAGCGTGCAGGCCGCGGCGTTGGCCGCCAGGACGGTGCCTCCGGGCAAGGTGCGCATCACGCCGTCCAGGCTGTTGGCAAACAGCATGCGGTAGCGCATCTCGCTGCGCTGCAAGTTGTCTTTCTCGGCTTCCAGCGCGGCGGTGGCGGTGCGGATGCGGTTGTCGGCCACGATATTGGCCTGCACCAGCATGCGCGTCATCGCCGCCAGCGCCGCCGACAGTGCCAGCCCCAGCGCCAACAGCCAACCTGTGCTCTGGTCGATGTCCCAGGCGGGCCCAAGGCTGTGCACCTCGACGTCCCAGCGTCGGTCCGCTACCTGAATGTGGCTGCGCCAGGTACCGGACCGGGCGGCTTCGGTCGGGCGCGCGGCGTCAGCCCAGGCGCTGTCGAACAGGGTGTCATTGGCGCCCTGGGCCCGTGCCTGCGGGTCAGTGATAACGATATGGCGGTTGCGGATGAGTTTTTCGGGCAGCACGCTGCGCACCAGGTCATTGGTGCGGAACGAGATGCCCACCACGCCTTGCGCGGCCTGCACACGGGCTTCGAGCGTGGCCGGGACAAAGCCCTGCGCATAGACCGCAGCACGGATGACCACGCTGGTCAGCAGCGCCCGGTTCTGGGCAAAGCGGTCGCGCGCCAGCATCACCGGCCCCGTCGCCACGTAATGGCCGCCGGACAGGGCGGCGTCGATGGCAGCACGGTAGCGCTGGGCTGGGTCGTACAAGTCGTAGCCGAAAGCCGCCGGGTCCAGCGGATAGGCGTGGCGCAGCACCATGTAGACCGGCCGCTCGCCCGGCGGCTGGATCGCAAACCCGGGGTGCCCGGCGGCCAAGCTGCTGCGGTCCGCCGCCACCGCTTGGATGTAGGTGTCGCGCTGCGCGAGGGGCACCCGTTCAGCCATGAAAGTGAGCGCCAGGCCGGGAAAGCGCTTTTGCAGCGAGATCGCCTGCACGTACTGCAGAAACTCGGCGTCCGAGGGCGACTTCTGCACCACGCCGAACATGCGCAAGCCCGGCAGGGTGTCAGCGTAGGACTGGATGCGGCTGGCGATGGCCGTGGCGAAGACCGAGGCCTCGCGGTCGAGTTCAGCGGCCGCCTCGCGCATGCTGTTGCGCACCGACCAGGTACAAAGCAGGCCAGTGAACGCCAAGCCCAACGCCAGCACCAACGCCGGCAGCCAGCGCAGACGCGGCGCCTGGGTATCAGCCACGGCGGCTGCGGGCGGTGCCGCCAGCGCCGCACCGCCGCGGCGGCGGACTGCAAGACAGGGATGAGGCAAGCGCGGGGGTCAATGCAGGCTCCGGCCAATAAGCTTTCAAGGTGTCGGGCGGGGGCCCGGGTACTGCACCGGGAAATGGTAGCGGAATCAGATCTGCACTGCCGCTGAACTTTTGGCACCGACGCCGCCCAGGCCATGGCCAGCGGGCTGGCGCCGCGGCAGCGCGTCTTGCACGCTCGGGCAAGACTGGCCCGCTGCTGCCTGGACTAACGGCAATGGTCTGCTTGCGCTGTCGGGCAGCTGTGCTTTGCCGAAGCCGACAACCGGGGTTTCTTCCACCAGGGCGTTGACAACATGAGCCTGACCGCCGATTCAGGGATTCCCGAGCCATCGACGATCGCCTGGGTCGGCTTGACACTGTTGGGTCTGCGGTTCGGCAGGCGCAACAAGGCCTGAGTCCACCGGCCCGTCAGACAAACCCGCTTCGGCGGGTTTTTTTGGGCTGTTGCCGCCGATTTCATCCCCCAACGCCCTACCAACCTGTCGCCGCGAAACCACGCTTGGGGCTGGTCAGACCTGGTGCGCACCGGCAGCGCCGGCTCGGGCGGCCACGGGCCGCGCGCCAGCCAAGTCGGTGGCCGCACCAAGGGGGTGGACCGCGTCAACCCGTCCTCCCGCGGCGTGCCGGCCACGCCCAGCCAGCGCACCCCGGCGCAAGTCGCGAGCACCACGAAGAATCTGACGTTTCCGTAGACGCGGACCATCGGCGCCCACCCCACACGGGCAAGTGGGCGCAGAACCTGAGCACCGGCGACAGCCGGCCCCGACGGCACTGCGCCTGCAACAGGGCGATGCCGACCACCAGCAGCGTGTACCCGGCCGCGCAGGTTTCACGGCGGCGTCACCTTGCTGCCGCGCCCCTGTCATGCGCCGGCCGCACGATGAACACCCATGCTGACCGACGACCTCCCTTTCGCCATGGACGCCGCAATCGGCGCCGCGATGACCGGCGGTGGCCACACCGCAGCCAAGGCCAGTGCGGGCGACGCCACCGATACCGATACCGACACCGACACCGATACCCCCGACACCAGCCGCCTGCTGCGCTACCGCACGGTGTGGATATCCGATCTGCACCTGGGCACGCCAGGCTGCCAGGCGCGGGCACTGCTGGATTTTCTCAAGCACGTCGAGTGCGAGACGCTCTACCTGGTGGGTGACATCATCGATGGCTGGCAACTGCGGCGCAGCTGGTACTGGCCGCAGGCGCACAACGACGTGGTGCAAAAGATCCTGCGCAAGGCGCGCAAGGGCACGCGGGTGATTTTTGTGCCCGGCAACCATGACGAGTTCTTGCGGCGCTATGTCGAGCACACCTTCGGCGGCGTCGAGGTGGTGGAGGACGCGGTGCACATCACGGCCGACGGCCGGCGCCTGTGGATCACCCACGGCGACCTGTTCGACGGCGTGATCCAGTGCGCCAAGTGGCTGGCCTACCTGGGCGATTCGGCCTACGGCCTGGCGCTCAAGCTCAACCAGTGGTTCAACAGCGTGCGGGCGCGACTCGGCATGCCGTACTGGAGCCTGTCGAGCTACCTCAAGCTCAAGGTCAAGCGGGCTGTCAGCTACGTCAGCGACTTCGAGGTGGCGGTGGCGCGCGAGGCCCGAAAGCGCGGCATGCAGGGTGTTGTCTGCGGCCACATCCACCATGCCGAGATGCGCGAGATCGACGGCGTGCTGTATTGCAACGACGGCGACTGGGTCGAGAGCCTGACCGCGCTGGTCGAACATGCCGACGGCCGCTTGGCCATCGCAGACTGGTCGGCACAGCGCGCGCTGGTGGCCAGCGCGGCGCGGCCTGCGCCGGCTGCGGGATCCCGGTCGCCCAGCGGTCCGGCAGCGTCGCCCACCGGCCTGCCCGGCCTGAGTGGCGCGCTGCGCGGCCCTGTTCCGGTGCAGCCCGCGCAACTGGTGTGACGGCGCCGCCAGCGGCCACCGTTGTCCGGAGGCGGTCCCCATCGGCGCAGCCAGCACCGAGGTCGTGCTGAGCGTCTCGCCTGTCGCGGTCAACGCGGGCTGGCGTGCCTGCACCTTGAAAACCCGCCACCACAGCGCGAACGCAGGCATCATCTGGCGCATGCAAGCCCCGACCGCCGAAGGTAGCCGCGACGCGCGCTGGTCCGTGTTGGCGCTGCTTTTCGCCTGCCGCGCCAGCCTGGGTTTTCAATTCCAGACGATGGGCTCTACCGCCGATCCCCTGGTGGCGCAATTTGGCTTCGGCTACACCCAAGTCGGCACGCTCATCGGCCTGTTCATGCTGCCCGGGCTGTTGCTGTCGGTGCCCGCAGGCTGGGCAGGGCGGTACGCGTCAGACCGCAGTCTGGTGACCGCAGGGCTGATGCTGATGGCGTTGGGCGGCGTTGTCGCAGCGCTGGCACACGGGGTCGGGCAGCTGGCACTGGCGCGGCTTGTGACTGGCGCAGGCTTCGTTTTTTCGACCGTCTATTTCACCAAGATGGTGGTCGACTGGTTCGCCGGCCTGGAACTCGCTACCGCGCTGGGAATCCTGGTCATGAGCTGGCCCTTCGGCATCGCGGCCGGGCAGGTCGGTCATGCCTGGCTGGCGGCCACGTTCGATTGGCGCGCCGCCTTCATCGCCGCATCGGCCTGCAGTGCGGCCGCTGCGGCCGGGGTGTGGTGGGCCTACCGCCCCGCACCGGCCATTGCCGCGCCAGCGGGCCCGGCGGCGACCGGCCTGACACGCGACGAATGGCTGCTGACACTGGTGGCCGCCGCGACCTGGGGCTTGTTCAATGCCGGCTATGTGATCTACCTGAGCTTTGCACCAAAGGTGCTGGTGGCCGAAGGCATGGACGCCACGCAGGCCGCGACGGTGATCAGCCTTGCCAGCTGGGTGATGATCTTCTCGGTGACGCTGGTCGGTCGCATCGCAGACCGGACCGGGCGCCATGCCACGGTGCTGTGTGTGTGCCTGGCGGTGGGCGCCGCATCGCTGTTGCTGCTGCGGCATGGCGACTGGGCCGTGGCGCTGAGTCTGGTGTTCGGGTTGATTGGCGCGGCGCCGGCCGGCATTGTCATGTCGCTGACCGCGCAGTCGATGGCGCCGCAGCGGCGCGCCTTGGGCATGGGCGTGTTCTTCAGCTTTTTTTTCGTGATCATGACGGTGGCGCCCCCGGTGGCCGGGTGGCTGTTTGACCAGACCGGGCAGGCCTATTCAGCAATCGTGCTGGCAGCTGGGTTGTTCCTGGCGACTGGCGTTTGTCATGTGGGGTTTGGCGCGCTGAAGCGGCAGTTGGCAACCCGCTGACGGCGCACCCGCCGCACCCGCCACGCTGGGCACCCCCACAGCGTGGCGCCGCGGGTCGGCCGGTCGGCCAACAGCGCATCGGTCGGCCCGATGCGCTGTTGGCCTGCCGGACCGCAGCCGAAAGCGCTGGACCAACGGGCCGTCCAGTTACGGGTAAACCCGCCGCTCACTCACGCCCACCGTGGCGCGCGTTGCCTGCCGCCTGTCCATGCATTCACCGCTGGACATCCCATGCCTCGCCAGCACCCGGGGCCTGGCGCTGCCGGCTGCAGCGCCTGGGCCCGCAAATGATGCTGTGCTGCACGGCGGGCCTGCAGCGGTGTGCGCACGAACTGAGCCCATCGCCGCCCGCGCAGTCCGGCAGTCCGGCAGTGGCGGCCAGTGGCGGCCAGTGGCGGACTGTCGTGGGCTGTAGCGGGCTGTGGCGGGCTATAGCCGGCATTGGCCGGCATTCGCGGGCACTGGACGTAACCCGACGGCGACCTGTTCAACCGCCACGCCAGCGTTGCGGCAATCCGCTGACCCTTCGATCGACTGACCCCTCACCGATTCTGCTGAGTTGCAACGTCAATTGACCATCACCCCTAGTGTTAGGGATCCGCGTCACTGCACCGAGCGCCTATAAGCGTGATTGTGATGACGCATGCACCCATCGACCCGCGGCCACCCAGGGGCCGGGCATGCCAGCCATGGCGCCCTGACGGCACGTCCCGCTGATGGCGGGCTACTACGCCATCGCGGCGGTGGGCAAGAGCATCGAGCGGCTGATTGCCGCAGCCTTTGCCGAGCGCGAACCGGTGCCTGGCAAGTCCAGCAAGGCCGCGCTGGTGCGCACCGAGGACATGACCGACACGGCGATCAAGGACTGGATTCCCGACTACGGCCTGTCGCTGATGCTGCTGCGGGTGGATTTCAGCAAGACGATGCGTGCCGCTTGGTCAGCCGCGGGCTATGCCGACGGCCGCGGCTACCTGGCGCTGGACCTGCATTACCTGATCACGCCCTGGGCGGCCAATGCCGAGCACCAGCAGATGATCCTGGGCCGGGCGATGCAGGTGCTGGAGGAAACACCGGTACTGAGCGGCCCGCTGATCTACGTGCCGGCGCTGCCATCGCCGGCCTACGACGACGAGCCCGGCACGTCCACGCTGGACTCGGTGCAACTGACGCTGGAAGAAATATCCACTGAAGCGTTGATGCGCACCTTCGATTCGCTGCCCTGCGACTACCGGCTGTCAGTGCCCTATGTCGCGCGCGTGGTGCGCATCGACACCCGCACCGCACGGCCGCGGCCGCCAGTGGTGGACGCCGACATCCGGACAAGGCTGGGCTGATGGACACCGACACCCCCGTCACCGTGCCGCCGCTCAGCGAGTCCAACACCCGCGACGTCGGGCGATTTGGCCACCGCCTGGCTTTGGGCGTGCAGTGGCGCGAGGCGCTGTCGGGCCTGCCCGCCACCGGCGCCTGGCTCACCGACCTGGAAGGTATAGGCACACGGCCACTGGCCCAGCCTTTCATGGCCCATGCGCAAGCGCGCCATGCGCTGGTGCACCGCGACCGCGTGGCCCGGCTGCTGGCCGCGGGCGCGCAGGACAAAGTGCGGGTGCCACCACTCACGCCTGCGGCCGATCCCACCAACCTCGTGCTGCTGGGCCGCGCGCCGGGCCAGTCCCGGCGCTATGTGCCGCGGCGGCTGGCGCTGACACCGGTGCAAGCGGGCGGCGTACCACCCGCCACGCTGGACAACATCCGCACGGCCTGGCTGTGGCCCGGTGCGGATGGCGAATGCCCTGCCAATGCCACCGTGTTGCGCGGCCGCGTCAGGCGACCCGATGCCAACGGCCAGCCACAGCCAGTGGCCTGGGCGCGATTGACTCTCACACGACCACCGCTGGCGTTGCCGCCGCCGGTGTTTGGCAGCGAGCCCGAGGTGGCCTGGGCGCACGGCGACGACCGGGGCGAGTTCCTGGCCGTGCTGGGGCCGGCCATCTTCAGCGGCGGCGCGGCCTTGCCCGCCAGCGTCACACTCACGCTGTGGGTGCATCTGCCGCCCGTCACACCCGCCTTCAACCCGCTGAGGCCGTTGGCCAACCTGCCGCTGGATGTGGCCGGCAGCAGCCACGCCGGCCGTGTGCTTGAAGGCAAAGACCCGCCGGCTGGCCATGTGCTGCAGACCGGCGTGCGTTTCACGCTCACGCCCGGCACGGCCACCGTGCTGGCCGACGCCTTGCTGCTGTTTCCCTGACCGACCCGACCGCCCCGTTCACCAGAAAGGACCGCCGCATGCCCGAGTACCTTGCCCCAGGCGTCTTCGTCGAGGAAGTCAGCTTCCGCTCCAAGTCGATCGAAGGTGTGCCCACCAGCACCACCGGCTTTGCCGGCGTGGCGCGTTACGGCCCCGTGCAATACACCGGCGGGCCCAAGACCACGGAGCCACGGCTCATCACCTCTTACACCGAGTTCGAGCGTGTCTACGGCAGCCTGCAGCCGCTGGATCTGGCCAGTGGCCAGCGCACCGCCTACCTGGCGCATGCGGCGCGCGCGTTCTTCAACAACGGCGGGCGGCGGCTGTATGTGTCGCGTGTATTTGCGCCGGTGCTGGGCGTGCCGGTGGCCGACCACATCGCGCGGCTCACCGTGCCCACGGCGCTGGGCTCGGCGGTGTGGCGCGCGCGATGGCCAGGGATCGATGGCAACGTGATCATCGAGACACGGGCCGTGCGCACCAAGAACCTGGCCTTCAAGCACCTGCAGGTGGTGGGCGATCCGCTGAACAAGCACCTGTGGGGCGTGCAGGTAAAGAGCGTGCTGGGCGGCGCGGTGGTCGAGTTGACGCAGCCGCCCAACGTGCCGCCGGTAAAAAACGACCTGCTCGTGGCCGGCAACCTGTACGTCGTCAAGCGTGACCCGGTGACCGGCCGTCAGGCCTTCATCGACAGCGCTGGTGTCGAGGTCACCCTGCCCGACGTGCCCGGCGTGCACGTGGCGCTGGTGGAGTTGAGCGTCACGGTGCAGGGCACCGACGGCCGGCTGGACGGCTATGACCAGTTGGCCGCCCACACCGACCAGCGACGCTACATCGGCAAGGTGCTGGAAGCGCACGACCCGGAGGACGAAAACGCCATCGTCTGGCTGGATTGGGACCCGGGTGCCAACCCCTTTGCCCCTGCCGCGCTGATGGTGGGCCTGCAAAGCGCGGGCAAGCGGCTGGCGCAAGGCAGCGACGGCGACCTGCCAGGCCCGGACGCCTTCATGGGCATGGAGGCCAACGTCGACAACGTCGACGAGCGCGCCACCGGGCTGGAGGCGTTGGCCGAGATCGAGGATATCGCCATCGTCGCGCTGCCTGACGGCGGCGCCATGCTCGACAACGACAGCATCGAAGCCTGTGCCGACCGGCTGATCACACACGCTGAGAAATGCCGCTACCGCATTGCGGTGATCGACGGGCCGGAGCAGGCGTCGATCTCGCAGATACGCGCCTTCCGCGGCCGCTACGACAGCAAGTACGCCGCGCTCTACCACCCGTGGATAGAAATCCTCGACCCACTCTTTCCCAGCGCGCCCGGCGTGCCGCCGCGCAAGCTGGTGCTGCCGCCATCGGGCTTTGTGACCGGCATCTATGCGCGCAGCGACATCGAACGCGGTGTGCACAAGGCACCGGCCAACGAGGTGGTGCGTGGCCTGACCAAGTTCGAGCTGAACATCAACCGCCCGCGCCAGGAGGTGCTGAACCCCGAAGGGGTGAACTGCCTGCGCTTTTTTGAAGGCCGCGGCAACCGCGTCTGGGGCGCACGCACCATCAGCTCCGATCCCGAATGGAAATACGTCAACGTGCGGCGGCTCTTCATCTACATCGAGCACAGCATTGACAAGGCCACGCAGTGGGCCGTGTTCGAGCCCAACAACGAACGGCTGTGGGCCAACATCAAGAGCGCGGTGGAGGACTTCCTCTACGTGCTGTGGCGCGACGGCGCACTCATCGGCGACAAGCCTGAGCATGCCTATTTCGTGCGCTGCGACCGCAGCACGATGACGCAGAACGACCTCGACAACGGCCGAATGATCTGCCTGGTGGGCCTGGCGCCCAGCCGGCCGGCCGAGTTCGTGATCTTCCGCGTCGGCCAGTGGACGGCCGACTCGAAGTCCTGACCCTTGACGCACAGGAGCCCCCTCCATGGCAACCCTTCGCAACAACCCCTACGGTGCGTTCAACTTCCTCGTCTCGCTCGGCGAAGGCGACGAGGGCAGCGTGATCGCCGGCTTCTCCGACGTCTCGGGCCTGGGCACCGAGATCAACTACTCCGAATACCGCAACGGCAACGACAAGATCAACACCGTGCGCAAGGTGGCCAACACCTTCAAGCAAGAAGACGTCACGCTCAAGCGCGGTCTCATCGGCTCGACCGAGCTCTTCCGCTGGGTGAAGGACGTGCGCGAAGGCGGCGACGGCCGGCGCACCGTCACGATCACGGTGCTGGACGAAGCCCGCAACCCGGTTGCAGCGTTCAAGCTCAGCAACGCCCAGCCCAAGAAGTGGGTGGGCCCGACGCTGGCGGCCAAGGGCGGCGGCGAGGTCGCGATGGAAGAACTCCACCTCGCACACGAAGGTGTGGTCTACGAGTGACGCCTTGACCTCCACGCTGGCCTGATACCGCCGCCTCGATGCTGCCCACCCTGCGCTCACCCCTGGGTGCCCCCGGCGCGTTTGCCTTGCCCGAGGTGCGACCGCCCACGCTGCACCCGCAGCGCCTGGACGGCTGCGCCTTCGTCGGCGTGGCGCCGCGCGGGCCAGCGCGTGTGCCCGAGGTAGACGCCGCCTGGCCACCCGGCTGGCGCCAGGTCGCCCAAGCCACGCGCCCGCTGCGCCGCAGCGTGCCGGTGGCGGTGCGCAGCTTCGACGAGTATCTGCACAGTTTCGGCGGCTTTGAAGGCCCGGGTCTGCTGCCCCATGCCGTGGCCAGCTACTTCGAGCAGGGCGGGCGCATGGCCTGGGTGGTGCGGGTGGTGTCCTCAGCACCTGCGGACTTTGACACCGACTGCGCGCGCGGCAAGCTGCCCGCCGTCGCCCTTGACCGCGAGATCGAATTTGTCGCCCGCAACCCCGGCGCCTGGGGCAACGGCTTGCGTGTGCAGCTCGCTTTCGACACCGAGACCGTGGGCTTCGAGCAAGACGCCATGGGCCGCATGCTGATGGCGCTGCGCAGCCCCATCGCGGTGGGCAGCACCTTGCGCCTGACCGACGCGCTGGGCCTGCAGACGCTGGCCGTTTGCACCGGCCTGGAGCGCCTGCGCGACCCCGACCGTGCGCGCGAGCAATGGCGCCTGGTGCTGGACGTGCCGCCGCCCAACCCACCAGTCGCAGCCGAGATCGTGAGCCTGCGGCTCGATGTGGACGACGGCGCCGGCCGCCGCGAAACCCACGCCCGCCTGGCTCTGGCGCCCGAGCATCCGCGCGGCCTGGCCAGCGTGCTGTGTGAAGCGTCGTCGTTGCTGTGGCCGGCACGCGCCTGGGCTGGCGACACATTGCGCCCACTGGGCGTGCGGGTTGACCTGCTGCAAGCCCGCAGTGACGCCTTTACGGGCGGCGACGACCACTACGGCGCGCTGCTGGCCGACGATTTCTTCGACCCGGATTGGTCAGCCGCCAGCGACGAGACCGGCAGCGGCCTGGCCTGCATCGCCAACACCGAGGGCGTGACCCAACTTGTGCTGCCCGACCTGTTTGTGCCCGCAGCATGGGCCGGCGCGGCCGTCGTGCCCGAAGCAACGCTGGGCAGCGCCGGTGCCGAATTTGGTCAGTGCGTGGCGATGGTCACCGTGCCCCCGGCAGCGCAAGCGTCGCCCAGCGAACTGGGCGGCCTCATCCTGGACCCGCGCACCGAAGCCGGCCTGACCGACATCGTGGCCCTGCAGCAGCGGGTGCTGGACTTCTGCGAGCAGACACGCAACCATATTGCCCTGCTGGACGTGCCGCCGGGCCTGAGCCAGGCGCGCATCGAACGCTGGCGCGCAAAGTTCGACTCCTGCTGGCTGGCCGCCTACCACCCGTGGCTCATCGGCAGCCGGCGCCAGGACCAGGTCGCCGGTGCCACGGTGGACCGCTCGCGCCAACTGCCGCCGTCTGCCGTGGCGGCCGGCATCATTGCCCGGCGCGAGCTGGCGCGCGGCATCCACCATGGCCCGGCCAACGAGGTGGCCCAACAGGTGCTGCACCTGGCCGAGCCCCAGCCCGAAGGCCGGGTTGACGCGCTGCACCCGCTGGGCATCAACGGCTACGAGCGGCAGGCGCAGGGCATCGTGCTGGTGGGCGCACGCACGCTGTCGCGTGAGGCCTGCTGGCGCCAGCTCTCGGTACGCCGCCTGGTGCTGATGATCGAGCGGGCGCTGCTGGCGCAGATGCAGTGGGCCGTGTTCGAGCCGCAAGGCGCGGCGCTGGAGCGCGACCTGCGCCGCGCCATCGAGAGCCTGCTGCGCGGCCTGTTCCGCGCCGGCGCCTTTGCCGGGCGCAGCGAGACCGAATCCTTTTTTGTGCGCGTGCTCAACGAGCGTGCGCGCAGCGACCGCGGCGAGCTGGTTGTCGAGATCGGTGTGGCGCCGGCCGAGCCGCTGGAATTCATCCTCGTGCGCCTGCGCCGAAAGGGCGACGGCACGCTGGCGCTGGACGACTGACGCCGCACGCCATGGCCACCAACACCCTGCTCACCGCCTTCCGTTTCGAGGTCAAGCTCGTGCGATCGCCCGATATCGTGGCCGGCCGCCAAGCGCTGGCCGGTGCCGACGCCGGCTACAGCCCCGCGATCGGGCCTGACAGGCTGGGCGTCAATGGCGCCTTCCAGGATTGCACCGGCCTGGAAATCGAGATGGACGTGCAGGAGTACGTCGAAGGCGGGCGCAACAACGGCACCGTGCGGCGTGTGGGCCGCGCCAAGTTCGCGCCGCTGGTGCTCAAGCGCGGCATGTTCTTCGGCACCGACCATGAAGGCCAGGCCGATCCCCGGCTGTGGCACTGGCTGCAGCGCATCGTCAACGGCGAGCGCCCGGTGCCGCGCTTCGATGGCATCGTGACGCTGATGGCCGCCGACGGCAGCCCGCGCGCCACCTGGATGTTCGATCGCGGCCTGCCGTCCAAGATACGCGGCCCCGAGCTCAACGCGAAGACAGGCGAGGTGGCGATCGAAGAGCTGACCGTCGCGCATGAAGGCCTGCGCCTGCTGCCCACCGAGGCGCCGCTGTGAGCGCGCTGCTGAAGGCCCGTATGGCCGAGATCGGCTCGGGCGAGCGGCCGACCGAAGTGCCCAACACCAGCCTCGACGTGCAGTTCAATCCCACCTCGCTGCGGGTGCAGATCTCCAACCGCACGGCCGGTGGCGCGCAGGCCGGCGCGCAGGCACGGCAGCGGCCAGGCACCGGCGACATGACGGTCGGCTTCGACCTGGTGTTCGACACCGCCGACGAGGACGCTGGCGGTGGCCGCGCCGTGAATGTGCTCGAGCGCACCAAGATGGTCGAGCGTTTCGTGCGCCCGCGCGGCACCCAGCCGGGGCAGGAGGCGCCGCCGCGCGTGTTGTTCGAGTGGGGCGGCTTCCAGGTCCAGGGCACGATGGAAAGCGCCAACATCGACCTCGACTTCTTCGACGCCCAGGGCGTGCCGCTGCGCGCCAAGGTGGCCGTCAGCATCAAGGGCCAGGACCCGCGCTGGACCTACACACCCGCCCCTGGCGGCCAGGGCGCTGGCGCCGCTGGCCCTCGTGCACCCAACGCAGCCGGCGCCGGCGCTGCCGCCCTGCCGGCCGGCGCGCCTGGCACGCGGGGCCTGGCGTCGGCGGTGGACCGTATCGTCCAAGCCATGCCCGGCGAGAGCCTGGCCCAGTTGGCAGCGCGAGTGGGTTTCGAGGCGCGGGCCTGGCGTGCGCTTGCCGCAGGCATCGCCAATCCGCTGGCGCTGGCGCTGGGCCAGGAGGTGGCGCTGCCGGCGCACAAGGGCGGCAGCGCCAGCGGCCAGGCAGCACAGGGGCAGGACGGCGCCAGCACACGCGCTGCCCTGCCGCTGACGGCGCATGCGCCCGCCGTGGCCGGCGCCGCTGGCCGGGCAGCGGCCAGCCAGCGCGCTGCAGCCACCTCGGCCGCCGCCGCAGCGGCCGGCAATGCGGTGCGCGCCGGCCAGGCGCTGGCGGCACAAGGCGGCGCCCAAGGCGCCATCGCCGCGTCGCGTGCGTCGGCCCACCGCGCCGACGCAGCGCGCAGCCTGGCCGCTTTTGGCATCGGCGGCGGTGTGCCCGCAGAGCAAGCCGATCGCCCTTGGGGCGCGGGCGTGCCCTTGCGCCCACGCCTGGGCGGGCGCAAGGCGCCAGTGCGCACGCCATCGACCACTTCATCGGCCAACGCCATGCACAGCCGCCTGCGCCCCTGCGGCAGCGGTTGCGGCTGCAGCAAGTGCGGCGGTACGGGTTGACACACCCACCAGGGACCCACCATGCCCATCGAGATTGGCGAAGTCAGCGCACAAATCCAGGTCGACCCGGCTCCGGCCGACGCGCCGCATGACGGCCCAGCCAGCGCGCCCGACGCCGCTGCGATGCTGCGCTGGCAGTGGCTGGCGCGGCATGAACAGCAACTGGCCGATCGCCTGTCGGCGTGGGGCCGGGAGGACTGACCATGGCGCTCAGCCCCCAAGCGCTGCAATCGGCCACCGCACCCGAGATCCGGGTCGAAGGCCAGGCCCGAACCGAACTCACGCGCGATCTGGTGCGTTTGGCCATCGTCGACAGCGGCCATGGCCTGAAGCACCTGTCGGCCAGCTTCGTGGCCATCGGCCCGCGCGCGGGCGAGCAGCAAGAGCGCTTGAATTGGCTGGACGGCCAGGTGCTGGACTTCGGCCGTGCACTGGTGGTGGCCATGGGGCCCAGCGACGCGCGGCAAGACATGTTCACCGGCAAAGTCAGCGCCCTCGAGCTGAGCCTGGAGCAAGGCCGTGCGCCCGAGGTCGACTGCCTGGCCGAGGACCGGCTGATGGACCTGCGCTGGACGCGCCGCATGCGCACCTATGAAAACGTCAGCGACGCCGACCTGCTGCAGCGCATCGCGTCCGAGCACGGCCTGTCGGCCGCGGCCGATATCGACGGCCCCACCTGGCCGGTGGTGCAGCAGTGGAACCAGAGCGACCTGTCCTTTCTGCGTGAACGTGCGCGGCGCCTGGCGGCCGACCTGTGGGTGGACGGCAGCACCTTGCATCTGGCCACCCGAGATCACCGCGGCGGCAGCACGGTCACGCTGATCCAGGGCCGCAACCTGCGCCAGGTGCGGCTGCGCGCCGACCTGGCGCACCAACGCAGCGCGGTGCTGGTGAGCGGCTTTGACGACGGTGCCGAAGCCAGCATCGACGAAGAGGCCGGCGCCAGCGACATCGCGGCCGAGGCCCAAGGCCAGCCCCACGGCGCGCAGGTGCTTGAACGCGCCTTTGCCGCGCACCAGAGCTACCGGGTGCAAGACGTGCCGGTCACCAGCGAGCAAGCGCGTGCGCTGGCCAAGGCCGCGCTGCTGGCCCGGGCGCGCAAGTTCGTGTCGGTCACGGGCGTGGCCGAGGGCGACACCGCGCTGCAAGTCGGCTGCCTGCTCAGGCTGGAACGGGTGAGCCCGCTGTTCGAGGGCGAGGGCTATTACGTCACCCGCACCCGACACGGGTTCGACCTGGTCAATGGTTACCTCACGCACTTTGAGGCCGAACGCGCCTGGGCGGGGTCGACTTGAGCTTCGGTCCCCCTCCACGCCACGACGGCGACGGCCCGCGCTGGTACGGCCTGTACCCGGCGCGCGTCAGCGACCTGGTCGACCCCGACAGCAAGGGCCGTATCAAGGTGCGCTTCCCGTCGCTGGGCGCGGCCGGCAACAGCGTCAGCGCCTGGGCCACGCTGATCACACCCTACGCCGACGACGACCAGGGCCTGATGATCCTGCCCGAGGTCGACAGCCAGGTGATGGTGGCCTTCGAGGCCGGCGACCTTGCGCGGCCTTACATCGTGGGTGCGTGCTGGAACGGCCAGCGCGCGCTGCCTGAAGCGGCGCAAGCCCGGAACAACTTGCGCACCTTGAAGACCCGCTCGGGCAGCCTGCTGCAGTTCGACGACAGCGGCGGCGCGGTGAAGGTCACGCTGTCCACTGCCGGCGGCCACCAGCTGGTGTTGGACGAAAGCATGGGCGAGGTCAAACTTACCCACAGCAATGGCTGCACCATCGTGATGAACATCGGTGGCCAGGTCAAGATCACCGCCAACTCGACGGTGGACATCACCGCGTCGGCGGTGAACATCCACGCGCCCGTCGTCAGTTGCGACGGCATCGTGCGCTGCACCACGTTGATCGCCTCGGCTGGCGTGGTGTCACCCAGCTACACACCCGGTGCGGGGAATGTGTGGTGAAAGCACAGGCCCACATCGCGCACTGGCGCCTGGTCGGGCCGTGGTACCGCTGGGACGAACCCGGGCTGCCGGCGGCTGGCCTCAGATCGCGGCCCGCCCTGCAAATGTTCGCGGGCGACGACTTTGTCACCCGGTTCCTGGCCCGGCCGCAGCATTCGCTCAAGAGCGACCCGCTCATCGACGTGGTGCAGCGCTATGACCTGGTCTCGGCCGGCAGCTACGCCGCGGGCAAGGTGGCGGCGCTGTTTGCGCTGCGCGCCAATGGCGACCCGGTGCCGCGGTACGTCAAGCAAGGCGGGGTGGATGTGCTCAACCCCGAGCCGGCTTTCCGCGCGCGGCCGGCGCCGGGGTCACTGCGCAAGCTCTACCAGCCCACGCACGACCGCCACTACATCGTCAGCTGCGGCTTGCATTGCGACGAGCCCGGTTTCCCGCGGGTCAAGCGCGAGCAGGTCTGCCAAGCCGGCTTCGTGCTGCGCCGCCGCGTCACGCAGGCGCCAACCCACATCACAGCGGCGCAGATCGATGCAGCGCAGGCGGCAATGCGCCGTGCCGAGGCCGACCTGTATGAAGCCCTGCAACTTGACGTCGCCGCCAGGCCCGGCCCGAACGATCTGCCCGCCGACGCCGACCTGCAGCGCCATGCGCGCACCCGCCAGGCCGCCTTGGCCAGCGTGGCGTCGCCAGCCACCGATTGGCCCGGCCTGATGACCCACCGCCGCGACGCCGTCAAGCGCGAGCGCAAGGCCTACGACGACTGGCTGCTGGCCCACCAGATCAAGGTCCAGGTGCAGGGCTGGTTTCCACTGCTCGACAGCGGCCGGCCCAGCCCGACCCAGGGCGGGTGGAAGACACTCCGCCCCGACGAGCAGACCGCCGACCCGGTGCCGCGCAGTGACGCCGTGCCGGGTGAACACATCACGCCCTTGTTTGCCCTGGTGCCCGACCCGCGCGACACCGCGCACGACGCCGCCGGCCGCACGCTGTACTACGGCCTGGTGCCCACCAACAGCCTGCAGGCCGATGCGCGTGGCCTGCCGCGCTTCGAGGACCAGGCCACCTACGAGTTGCGCTGCTTCGTGCGTGCCCACCACGCCTGCCCGCCGCGGGCCGGGCGCGAGCCCGACTGCGACGGCGGCGTGGTCTGGAGCGACAGCAGCGAGCCCTTCCGCATCGCGTCACCGCTGGACGTGCTGGGTAGCGCCAACCGGCCGATCAACATCAAGATGCCCGACCTGCGCGACCTGGCCGCCGCCGCCGCCACACGCCCGCGCGGCAAGTTGTCGCCGGTGCGCTTCATCCAGCCCCAACACCTGTCCCCACAAGGCGAGGGCGGCACGATGGGCGGTGCGGCGATCTGCAGTTTCTCGATCCCGTTGATCACGATCATCGCGCTGTTCGTGCTGAACCTTTTTTTGCCCATCGTCGTCTTCATCTTCAACCTGTGGTTCCTGCTCGTGCTGCGTTTTTGCATTCCGCCGCAGATCGAAGCCAGCGCCGATGTCGACGCCGCGCTGGCTGTCACACCACCCGGTGTGGACCTGGACGCCGACTTCGCGGTCGAGGTGTCCGGCGTGGCGCAGACCGCCGCGCAGCTGTCCGCGTTGATGAAGCTGGCGATGAAGGTGCGCGTCGTCCAAGACACCGGCAAGACCGACAAGGCGCCTGATTTCGGCGGCCTGGGCAACAACGCGCTCGGCCCGGTGGACCAGTCCTTCAGCGACGCCGCTGCTTTGAAGGCCGCCGGTGCCGGCGGCCCCTTGCCCCCGCCGCCGGCCGTGGGCTCGCCGCTGGTTTACGAGCCGCACGTCACGTCGGTGTGGACACCCGAGAAGGCGCCCGCATGAGCACGTCACAGCTGCAGCGCTACGACCGGCTGGGCCGCGGCCTGGGCCAGCCGTTGCACCCCGATGCCCAGCACCGCCTGCCGGTGGTGCAAGGGCCAGAAAAAGTACGCCAGGCGATCTACACCGTGCTCGACACCGACCCCGGAGAGCGCGTGATGCGGCCCGACTTCGGCTGCGGACTGCGGCGCTGGCTGATGCACCCGAACAACCCGGCCACGCGCGCCGGCATCCAGCGCGAGATCGAATCCGCGCTGGGGCGCTGGGAGCCGCGCATCAAGCTCACCGAGGTCACCGTGTCGCCCACCGACGACCGCAGCACGGTGCTGATCGAATTGCACTACGAACACGTGCTCGACCAGCGCCAGGACGTGCTGGTCTACCCCTTCTACCTGGAGCCGGAGCGATGAACGGATCCACGCTGGGCTGCGCGACACGCCGGGGGCCGCCATGCCGCTGATCACACCCGTGCTGGACGACCGCGACTTCGAGGCACTGTTTGCCGAATTGCGCGACCGCATCCCGGTCTACAACCCGGGCTGGACAGACCACAACGACAGCGACCCCGGCATCACGCTGCTGCAGCTTTTTGCCTACCTCGGCGAAGGCCTGCTGTTCCGCCTGAACCAGGTGCCCGAGGCCACGCAGCTGGCCTTTTTGCAGCTGCTGGACGTGCCGCTTCTGCCGGCCCAGCCGGCGCGCGCCATGCTGCGTTTTGACAGCGCCGTGGCTCAGGGTGTGGTGCTGTACCAGGGCGACCGCGTGCAGGCCGGCAAGACGGTCTACACCGTCGAGGACGACCTGACGGTGTGGCCGCTGGAGAGCGTGGCCGTTTCGCGCCGCGCGCTGCTCACCGAGGCCGAGACCGCCGACCCAGCGCGCATCAGCCAGTTCGTGGCCGACGCACTGGCGCGCGACGCCGAGGTGGGCCGTGCGCTGCAGGGCAGCATCGACGCGGTGCGCGATGCCGACGGCCCGGACGTGCCGGTGGCGCCCTACGAGACGCTGACGCTGGACCACAGCGGCCAGCAACCCGCGCTGGATCCGGCCGAATCGGTCGACCGCCACCTGTGGGTTGCGGTGCTGAAGTCCAAAGACTGCAAGATCGCGCTGGCCGACCTCGCACACCCGGCCAACGGGTTGCAGAACGCCGACGGCCGGCCGCTGGCACTGGCGCTGGGGTTCCGGCCCGAGACCCGGTACCCGGGCCTGGCCGACATCAGCGCCTGTGGGCCCGAGGCCGGCCCCGCGTTGCAGTGGCAGGCCTCGGTCAAAAAGGCCGATGGCACGCTGGGCTTCATCACGCTGCGCAGCGCGGCCGACAACACGGCCGGCTTCACCGTCGAAGGCGCTGTGCGGCTGGAGCTGCCGGCCGACCTGGGCGTGCTGGGTGCACCCACAGCGCCGCCGGGCCTGGCCGGTATCGGTGATCTGCCGCCCGAACTTGACGACGAGCGTGCCGAGCGGCTGTGGTTTTGGCTGCGGGTCTGGCGTGGCGACGGCTCGCGTCTGGCGCCCGTGAAGTGGGTGGCGCTGAACGCCGTGGCCTGCGAGCAGACACAGGCCGCGTCTGCCGAGTTGCTGGGCACCGGCACCGGCCAGCCGGGGCAGCTGTGGCAACTGTCGCAGCGCCCGGTGGCGCCCGGCCATCCGGTGCAGTTGCAGGTGGAAGAAAGCGAAGGCTGGATGGCGTGGACCCGTGAGGCCACGCTCGACGCCTCGGGCCCCGACGACCGCCATTTCAGCCTGGACGCCGAGGCCGGCACGGTGCGGTTCGGCGCACGTTACCCGCAACTGGGCCAACGCATCCGCGTGCTGGCCTACCGCACCGGCGGCGGGGCGGCGGGCAATGTGCCGGCGGGCGCCATCAGCAAACTGGGCGTGCCCGCCAGCAGCGCCACACCGCCGTTGCCGCTGCTGCGCGCGGTGGCTGTCAGCGGGCTCAAGCTCACCAACCCGTTCATCGCCGCGGGCGGCGCCGACGCCGAGGCGATGGAAGACGCACTGCGCCGCGTGCCCACCGAACTGCGCCGCAACCGCCGCGCGGTGGCGCAGGACGACTTCTCCTCGCTGGCGCTGCAGACGCCGGCCTGCGACCTGGGCCGCGCCGAATGCCTGCCGCTGTTCCATGCCCCCAGCCGCAGCCGCAAGCCGGGTTGTGTCAGTGTCATCGTCTGGCCCGCACGCGACACGCGTCACCCCAACGCGCCGGTGCCCGACGCCTGGCAGCTCACGCAGGTGTGCCGCTGGCTGGACCGCTGGCGCCTGGTGACGACCGAGCTTTACGTGGCGCCGCCCACCTACCGGCGGATCGCGGTGGCGGTGTCGGTGAAGGTGCGTGTCGGCTTCGGGCTGGACGGGGTGCGCGACTGGGTCAACGTCGCCCTGCGCCAGTACCTGGCGCCGCTGCCACCGTATGGCCCGGCCGGCGCCGGCTGGCCGCTGGGCCGGCGCGTTATGGCGCGTGAGCTCGAAGGGGTGGTGATGCAGGTCGAAGGCGTCGACTATGTTGACGTGCTGCGCCTGGACCTGGCATCGACCGATGCTGCGGGCCAGGAGCGCTGGGCCGCTGCTGCCGTCGTGCCCCTGGCCGACTGGGAGCTGCCCGAGCTTGCCGCCGTGACGGTGCTCGACGACCGCACCGCCTTGCCAGACCCAGGCGCCGGGCTCCGCCCACCGCCGTCGCGCCCTGCCGTGCCGGTCCCGGTGATCAAGGACGAGTGCTGACATGCGCGTGATCCCCGAATCCGGCATGCTGACGCTGCAGGGGCGCGAGCCTTTTCTGCGCTGCTTGCTGACCGACACCCTCTTGGTCGGCGATGTCGTCACCTTGGCCAGCACGCCGCCCCCAGCGCCGTCGGCCGACACCGCGGGGCCCTTCACCGGCGGTTTTGCCGGGCTGGCCTTCGACCGCCGCTGCCGGCTGTTCCATGCCCGGCCGGACGCGGCGCAGGTCGAGAACGTGCTGTGGGGCCGCACCGGCAGCGCGGGTGCAAACGACGGCACGCCGCACCCCTGGCCGATCACGGCCGCTGGCACCGAGGTCGACGGCGCACCCACCGGCGCGCTGCCCCAAGCGCCGCTGGCGCTGGCCTGCGATGCGCAGGACTACCTCTACATTGCCGACCCTGCGGCCCTGACCGTCTGGCTGGTGGACGTGTGGCAACAAGAGGTGGCTCGCGCCGTTGCTTTCGATTGCGCACCGCAAGACCTGGCAACCTGCGACGACGCCCTTTACGTTCTGCTGGACGACGGCAGCACCTGGCAGCTGGCGCCTTGCGACGACCCCCATCGCACGCCCTGGCCGCTGTGCGCTGGCGCCAAGCGCCTGTGCGTGGCGCGGGCGCCCAAGCGCAAGCCGCAGGCCTGGGTGCTGCTGGCGCCGGGCACTGCGGCCGCCGAGTTGCAGGCCTTGCACCTGGCGCTGACCGTGCCCGCGCCCTTTTGCACCGACATTGCCTTCGAGCGCCTGGATGCCGACGGCCTGGCGGTGCTGGTGCTGGCCCAGCGCCCGGGCGAGAATTTCACCCGGCTGCAAATCGACGGCAAGACCGCGCTGGCCCTGCCGGCCGGCTTTTCAGCGCCGCACTACGACGGCCGCGGCATCGAGCCCGCACCCGACGGCCGCCTGGCCTACTGGACGGTGCACGGCGTGCTGCGCCACGCTGCGCCGGCGCGGGCACATTACCTGACACGCGGGCGCCTGTTCGCTTTCGGGCTGGACAGCGACCGCGACCAATCGTCCTGGGGCCGGGTGCGGGTTGAAGCCTGTATCCCAGCCGGCACGGCGCTGCAGCTCTACGCCTTCAGCGCCGATGACACCGACGCCAACGACCCGATGCCCGGCGCGCCGCACAGCGCCGAGGCGCCTGCGCTGTCGCTGGCCGCCTGGGCGCTGCGTCGGCCCGATGCGCAGCCGCTTTACCTGGACCCGTCAGCGCGCCCGCTGACGCCCGCGCCGGCGGACGGCTTCGCCTGGTTCGACGCCCCGGTGCCCGCCGGTCCGGGTCGCCACCTGTGGCTGGTGTTCGAGTTCGCCGGCACGCGCAGCAAGTCGCCGCGCCTGCGCAGCGTGGTGGTTGACTACCCCGGCCACGGCCTGCTGCAGCAACTGCCGCGCACGCTGTGGCGCGGCCCCGCCGAGCGCGACTTCCTGTTCCGCCTGCTCATGCCGATTGCGGCCATGCTGGATGAATGGGCGGCCGTGGGCGAAGACCGCCACCGCTTGCTGGACCCGCGCATCACGCCGGCCCAAGCGCTGCCCTGGCTGGCCGGTTTTGTCGGCCTGGTGGTGGAACCCTGCTGGAGCGAAGCCGCGCAACGCCGGCTGGTGGCTGCGGCGGCGCGCCTGTTCCGCACGCGGGGCACGCAAGACAGCCTGCGCGAAATGATCGAACTGCTGACCGACGCGAAGGTACTGATCGTCGAGCAGTTCAGGCTGCGGGGTGGCGGTGTCATCGGCAACCCGGCGTCCATCGCCTCGCAGGCGGTGCTGGGTGGCGGCTACCGCGTCGGCGGCATGATCGGCGAGCTCAAACCCGGCCCCCTTGACGGTGCGCCCGAAGTCGATTTCGATGACTTCGCGCACCGTTTCACCGTCATCGTGGTGGCGCGGCTGTCGGATGAACAACTCGACTGCGTGCGCCGGCTGATCGACCACCACAAGCCCGCGCACACCGATTTCACGCTGTGTACCGCCGACACCGGCTTGCGCGCGGGGGTTGGTGCGCACGTCGGCTTGTCCGCGGTGGTCGGTCGCTCGGGCGGCTTCGAGCCCGCGCTGGTGGGCGACCTGGCACTGGGCGCCGGCTACGTGCTGGGCCGCCCCGAACTGGCTCGCGGAGGCCGCGAATGACGCTGGCCATTCAAGCGCTGGACAGCCACTGGCGCAGCGCCCAGCCCATCCCGCCGCACCGGCTGCAAGGCTGGGTGCAGGCGCTTGCAGCGCAGGACGGGGACGCACTGGCGGCCAGCGTGGCGCCGCAGGACGGGTGGGTCTTCATCCGCCACCTGCCGCTGCACATGCGCCTGCGCGCAGATGCCGTCGACGCCGAGGTGGGTGAGGCTTGGCGGCAGTCGCTGGCGGCGGCATTGCAACGGGCGGCGGGCGATGCCGGCGGGCACGGGGTGGTGCGCTACCCCCACCGCCACGACGCGCTGGCCGACCTGCTCTACCGCAGCGCCCTGGGCGAGACCGCGCGCCAGTGGGCCTGGCAGCGCATGGCGCTGCTGCCACGTGCCGGGCTGGGCGCGGCGCAGGCGCTGCAGCACGGCACCGTGGCGCTGCTGCGCGAACCGCAGGCGGTGTGGCCGGTGCTGGCGCGCCTGCTGGCCGGCGAGACAGCCTGTGCTTCGTTGACGGCACTGCTGCGCGGCTGGTCAGCGGCCACCTGGCGCCAGGTTCTGCTGGCCAGCCCGCGCACCCGGCCCTATGTGATTGATTCAACGGCGGCAACCGCCGCGACGGCTGCCGACCAGGCCGCTGCGGCGTGTCTGGACATCCCCGGTACGGCTGGTGAGTGGCTGTCCTGGGCGCGGTCTCGACCGCACGCCGCAGCGGCGCGTGCCGAGGCTGTGCCCGCGCTGCTGGCGGCCCTGGCCTGGCCGCACGCGCCGGTGTCGCCGCTGCAGGCCGCGTCGCGTGTGATCGCCCTGCAGGACCGCATCCAGCCGCCGCACCGGTCGCCCCCCAGCTGGCCGCACCACGCGGCGGCAGTCCCGACCGCGCCACCGGCCGTGCGCTCCGCCCAGCCCGCCGCGCCGCGCGAGCGCCCGGCCGACGCCGCACCGCTGCCGGTGCTGCCGGTGCCGGACGCGGCGGGCCTGCCCACCCTGCACGGCGGCCTGCTGTTCTGGCTGGGGCAGCTGCCGCGCCTGGGTATCGTCACGGCCGATCAAGACCCGCCACCGGCGCTGCTGCTGCGGGCGCTGGCGCATGCGCTGGGTGCGCCCGACGACGACCCGGCGGTGGCCGCCTTTTGCGGCGGCAACGCGCCGTCGGGCGAGATACCGGCCGGCTTCGCCGCCAAGGCAGCGGCCCACGCCCAAGGCCTCGAACAGTGGCTGGCCGACGCCGCACCCGACCTCGCTCTGCCGCGCCTGGACGCGGTCTGCCGCCGCGCCGGGCAGCTGCACTTTCGGCCAGGCTGGATCGAGCTGCGCCTGCCGCTGTCTGGCGTCGACACCGCCGTGCGCCGCCTGGGCCTGGACCTGGACCCCGGCTGGTTGCCCTGGCTGGGCTGCGTCGTGAGCATCCGCTATGACGACTGAGCCCAGCGACTGGCTTGCCGAGATGCGGCTGTACACGCGGCGCGAGCTCGCCGCGGTCGGCCAGCGCTTGGCGCACAGCGTGGCGGGTTCGGGCACGGCCGGGCCGGAACTCGCGTCGGCGCTGGCCTTTGCCCAGCGCTTTGCCAGCGATCTGGCGCCACCCACCGCCGCCCCGCCCGCCGGCCATCCGCTGCCGCGCCTGCTGGCCTTGGTGCCGCACACCCAGCAGCCCCTGCTGCAGGACCTGCTGCTGCTGGCCTGCCTGCCCGAAGCCCATGAAGGCTTTGCCGCACTGTGTCGGCAACTGCATCCGCAGGGCCAAGCGCTGCCCACCGGCGTGCTGGCGCTGCAATGGCTGGACCACGAAGCGCGTACCGGCGCCAGCCGGCTGGCGCTGCGCGATGCGGTAGAAGACCTGCTGGCCCACGGTGCACTGGCGCGGCTGGGCCTGTTCCGGCTGGCCGGCGACGGTCCCTGGCACAGCCGCGGCCTGCAGCTTGGCGCCGGTGTCTGGGCGGCGCTGATGGCACGCGAGCCGCAGCTTGACGAAGGCGCGCAGATGGTCGGTGGTTACGCCCAGGTGCCTGGCCTGGCCGAATGGCTGCAACTGCCCGGCCCGGCCCAGGCCGTGCTGGCCCTGCGCCGGGGCCTGCCGTGCCGCATCGTGCTGACCGGCGGTGACGCCGCGATGCGCGCCACGCGTGTGCGCGCCCTGCTCGGTGCGGCCCCGGCGGCGGCGCTGCGCCAGCGTCTGGATCCTGCCGGTCGCCACAGCACGGCGCTTGGCGCGGCGTACCTGGCCGCCTTCATGCAGCAAGCCGCGCTGTGGCTGGAGGCCACCAGCGACGAGCCCGACACGGCCACGGCCACGCAAGCACCCGCGCCGCTGCCCGAGGTGGACTGGGCACTGCCGCTGATCCAGAGCGCACGCAGCGAACGCGAACTGCACGCTGCGCCGCTGCCGCTGATCCACGTGCCCATCGGCCCGCTGGCGCCTGCCAGCCGGCGTGAGCTCTGGCGCACGCTGCTGCCGCAGCTCGGTGAACATGCCGGCGCCCTGGCGGTGCGCTACCCGATCGAGCCTGATGACGCACGCGATGTGGTGCGCGACCTGGGCCTGCGCCAGGCGCTGTCCGATGAACCGTTGTCGCTGGACGAGGTGGGTGCCTGCATCCGCCACCGCACCCCTTGGCAAGCGCGGCCCGGCATGCAGCGCGTCACACCGCAGGCCGGTTGGTCGCACCTGCTGCTGCCCGACTCGGCAAGCGCCCAGCTGCATGCCGCCGTGCGCCGCGTTGCGCAGCAGATCACGGTGCTGGACGACTGGGGCTTCGCGCAGGGCCGCGGCGGCCGGCGCGGCGTGCGCCTGCTGTTTTGCGGCGCGCCGGGCACCGGCAAGACACTCGCTGCCGAGGCCATGGCGCGCGAGCTGGGCGTGGACCTGATGGTGGTGGATCTCGCCAGCCTGGTGTCGAAATGGATCGGTGAAACCGAGAAGAACCTGGCCGCGGTGTTCGATGTGGCCGAGCGCGCACGTTCGCTGCTGCTGTTCGACGAGGCCGATGCACTCTTCGGCCGGCGCACCGAGGCGCGTGACGCCCACGACCGCCACGCCAACCTGGAAACCGCCTACCTGCTGCAGCGGCTGGAGCGCTTTGAAGGCATTGCGGTGCTGACGACCAACCTTCGCGCCAACCTCGACAGCGCCTTTGCGCGCCGCTTCGAGTTCATCGTCGAGTTTCCGGAGCCCGACGCCGCAGCGCGGCAAGCACTTTGGCGGCTGCACCTGCCCGACGCCGCGCCCTTGGCTGCCGATGTCGATCTGGCGGAGCTGGCCACCTGGTATGCACTCACCGGCGCCCAGATCAAGAACGCCGCACTGGGCGCTGCCTTCCTGGCCGCCGCGGCCAACCTGCCCCTGCAGCAGCGGCATTTCCTGCTGGCAGTGGAGCGCGAATTCGACAAGGCCGGGCGCGCCCATCCCGGCTTCCCGCCACAGCACCGCCCGGACCCGACCCGGGCCGAATCGACCACCCACACCTGATCCCCGCTGGAGAACGCCATGGCCACACTCGCCCAGTTCTGGACCGCCGAAGTCGCCCGCCTCGATGCCGCGCTCGCCGACACCGCCGCGCAGGTCCAGGGCAGTCGCAGCGCGCTGCAAACCGCAGAGCAGCAAGAGCGCGCCGCCAGCGACGCGCTGCGCCTGCAAGAGGGCAAGCTGCGCGATGCACGCGCCGCGCTGGCGCTGATCGCCATGCCGGGCGACGGTGACCCGCAGCTCGCGGCGATGGATGCCGCGCTGGTGGCCCGTGCCGAGGCGGTGGCCGCCGCGGCCAACGCGTCGCAGCGCGCGCTGACCCAACGCGCCCGGCTGGACCGGTTGGGCGCCACCCTGGCATCGCTGCAGACCGAGCGGCAGCATGTGGCGGCCGAGAAACTGAACGAGCTGGGCGACGGCACGCCGCAGCGGCCGGGCCAGGCCGCGAGCCGGCAAAAAATGATGGCCCTGCTGCTGGCCGGCGGCGCGCTCGAGAACCTGGCGGCCGACGCCGCGCAGGCGCTGATCGCCTTTGAGGCCGACGCGCGCAACCGGGTCGAAGGTGAATTCCCCAGCAACGGCGCTGCGCCCAAGGACTTTCTCAAACGTGTGCGCGCGCGGCGCTCGCTCATCAATGACTCGGTGCAGGCGGTCGACGGCGCTGCCAAGGCGCAGGCGCCCAACACCACCGCACTGGCGGCAGCGCAGCGCGCTTTCGACACCTGCCTGGGCGCCGTGCGCCGCGCCGCCGACGCCGCGCCGCTGCTGACCGCCGACACCACCACCCTGGCCGCACTGGCCGCGCTGCCGGCGCCCACCGCCACCACCCGGCCCGTTCTCACGATTTGGCAGCACAAGCGCCTGCACGACGCCACCCAGCAGGCCTTGCGCGAGGCGGCGCTGGCTTTGCTGGCCGACGTGGACGACGCCTGGAAGTCCTGGCGCAATGCCCAGAAGGCCTACGACGACGCCCTGCACACGGCGATGAAGGCCAACCCCGACATGACCCCGCTGCAACTCGACGCCGTGCCGGCCGTGAAAAGCAAGCTGGACACGCTGGCGCTCAAGGCTGCCGACCTGGCCACCAAGACCGGCCTGCTGGCGCCGCAACAGGCCATTGCGCAGGGCTGGCTGGCCTGCGTGAGCGACGCGCTGTGGGACGCGCTGGACCGCCTGGACGGCGCCATCGATCGGCTGAAAGACCTGGGTGGCATTACCACACCGGCGCAGCGCATCACCGACCTGCTGGCGGCCGAGACCGGGCTGGCCGCAGCGCTGGACGCCGCCGGCCTGGCCGCGCGCCAGAAGACCGCCGCGCTGGCCGCACAAGCGCGTGCCGCCGAGAACCAGGGCGCCGAGCACGAAACCCGCGTTGCACGCCTGCGTGGTGCCGGTCGCAGCGCTGCGCTGCTGTGAGCCAAGGGCCCGCCATGAAACGCGATGACCCCTGCCAGATTGGCTGCGGCGCCCAACCTGCCAGCGACCGCTGCGCGGCCACCTTGCCCGACAACCCGCAGTGCGCCACCCATTTCCACTTTGGCCTGCTGCTGGGGGTGGACGAGTTCCGCACCGAGCAGGGCTTCCACATCGGCCATGCACGGCGCCACCAGCGCCTGCTGCACGGCGCCGGCGTGGTGGCCGGCTACGGCGTCAGCTTCGATGCCCAGACCTTCGAGTTGCGGGTGGCCCCCGGCTTTGCGGTCGACGCCTGGGGCCGCGACCTGGCGTTGGACGCTGCGCAGTGTGTCAGCTTGCCCAAGTGGTGGCTGAAGCACCGCGGCGACGACAGCTTTGCCGACATCGCCACGCCTGAGGACGCGCTGCTCGACCTCGAATTGGTGCTTTGCTACGACACCTGCCTGGACCGCCCGGTACCGGCCATCGCCGACCCCTGCGCCGGTGACACCGCTGACGTGGCCTATGCCCGCATCTGCGAAGCCGTGACGCTGCAACTGCGCCGCACAGCCCCGCCCTCGCCGGCTGCGCCGGTGCCCAGCTACCGGCTGCTGCGCGTCTGGCTGGGGTTGGCGCCTGCACTGGCCGCCGACCAGTGGCTGCTCGACGCCTATGCCGCCACGCTGCTGCTGCCCGCGCCGCAACAGGCCGACGCGCGTGCCTCGCTGCTGCGGTCGGTGCTGGCGCACGCGGCGGCGGCCGAGTCGCACCTGGCGCCCGCTGCCGACGCCGAAGAACGCAACCTGTGCCTGCCGCTGGCCCGGCTGGCAGACGTGCGCATCACCCATGCCGCCAAAGGCTGGACCGCCGCCGTGCCGCACCTCGACATCAGCGTGCGCCCTGTGCTGCTGCCCAGCGGGCTGTTGCAAGCGCTGCTGCTGGCCGAGCCGGCCCCCGCCGCGGTGGGCGCCGGCCCGGTGTTGCAGCCGGGGCTGGCCGGGCTGACCGGCAGCACCGTCCACCTCGTCTTCAACCAGGCACTCGAAGCCAGCACGGTGGCGCCGGCGGCCTTCAGCGTCACCGAGTTCCTGGCCGGCACCGGCTGGCAGACCTTCACCGCAACGGCCAGCTACGACGCCGCGGCCGCTGCCGGGCCGACGGTGTCGCTGCTGCTGGACCATGCGCCTGCGGCCACGTCGCAGCTGCGCCTGACCGTCATCGGCAGTGGGCCCACACCGCTGCTGGGCGCCAACCTCATCCCTGCTGGCGCGCCACACCCGGGCGCCGACGGGCGCACGCTTTCCACCGACATCGCGAGGGTCTGACCATGGCCAACGAAACCACTGAAGAGATCGTCGAGCTGAGCGTTACCGACGGCATCGCCTTCGTCGAGCAGTCCAGCCCGCTGACCCGGCTGCACTACTTCGACGGCAAATTCCTGCGCGCCGACGCTTTTGCGACCGAGCAGGACTACCACCGCGCGCGGGTGCGCCTGGCCAACATCGCCGGCGGCTGGGGCGTGGTGCACGGCCTGGAGATAGCGCTGCGCGGCGGCCAACTGGCCGTGAGCGCCGGGCTGGCCATCACGCCTGCCGGCAGCTTGGTGCTCGCCACCAGCGAGATGCGCGCCGACCTGGCCAAGCTGCTGCAGTTGAACCAGCGCGAAGCGGCCACGCCCGGCAGCGCCGCTTTTGGCGACTGCAGCAGCGCGCCGAAAGCCGGCGTGAAGGAGGGTGCGCCGCAAGCCATCTACGAGATCACCGTCGGCCCGGTGGAGGGCTTGTGCGGCAACGAGGCGGTGTTTGGCAAGCTGTGCGAAAGCGCCTGCGCCACCGACTCGCGCCACCCCTACTGGCGTGAGGGCGTGGTGCTGCGCCTGCGCCCGCGCACGCTGGTGTTGCCCACGAGCAGCGCCGTCCCGATCAGCGCCGTGCACCTGCGCAACCGGGTCGCGTCAGCCTACTTCGCGCTGGAACCCGGCCAGCCCGCAAGCCAGGTCTCGGCCTCGGGCCTGGCCGGTGACGTGTGGTGCGGCGGCGCGGCACTGTATGGCCGCGACGAGGTCGTCATCGGTTTGCTGGTGCGTGAGGGCGGCAGCACGCGGGTCATCGACGCCTGGAGCGGCCGGCGTGAGCGCATGGACGCACAGGCGCGCAGCTACTGGCAGGGGCGCATGGCGATGCGGCCCTGGGCCGTGTTCATCGCACAGATCCTGCAGTTCCAGTGCCAGCTCTCAGGCGCACTGGAACCCGGCGGCGGCGGCTTCACAGCGGTCGATGACTGCGACCGTATCCGCCTGCTGCTGGACCGCACGCGGCGTGAACTGGAAGCGCTGACCTCGCGCTGGCGCCAGACCGGGCAGCAACTGCTGCTCAAGAGCGGCGACCTGTCGAAAAAGCAGATGACCGAGGTCGACTCGCACGTGAACAGCACCTACGCCGAAATCGGCCAGCTGTCGCAAGAACTGGCGGTGGTGGAAGCCGGCACCGGCGCGCTGCCAGTGCAGCGCATGCTGATCGCCGCCGGCTTCCTGGACCTGCCGCCCGCCGGCTACCTGCCCGTGGCGCCGGGCAAGGTGGCGCTGGACCTGCAATTGCAGCGCATGTTCGGCGAAGGCGTGAACCTGCAGCTGCATGCGGTGGCCGAGGACGAGATCGCCCACCTGCTGGAAGAAGCGCAGCACATGCGCCGCATTTCGCTGACACGCGGCATCGACGACCCCAAGCTGCGCGAGCCGGTGGAGATCTTCGTGCCCGAGGGCCGCAGGGTCGACGCCAAGGCGCCCGCCGCCGGTGAATGGTGGCAGGTGGTGGTGCAGCCCGAGTGGGCCAACGGCGTACCGCAGGCCAAGGCCGAGAACACACCCAAAGTGGCACCAGCGGCGCAGGCCGCCAAAGCCGCCAGTGCCAAGACGGCGGCAAAAGCCAGCGCCAAGACCGCAGCCGGCGCCGCGGCCGCGGGCGCCAGCCAAACCACCGACCCGGCCGGTGCGCCATCAGAGGCTTCGGCCGCCCGGCTCAACATCGACCTGGGTGACGTGCTCAACGGCAAGACCCGTATCCGCATCCCGGGCCTGGTGCGCACCCACCTGCTGGACGACGGGCACCCAGCGATCAGCCTGGTGCTCGCCCAGGACCCCGACGACGGCGCCAGCAGCAATGCCAGCCGGCTCATCAACCAGAAGGCCGCCGACGGCAACGCCGACAACACCAGCAGCGCCAGCGCCGCCGCCTGGCTGGCCGCCGACATCGGCGCCGACCCCTTCGACCTGCCGGTGGGCGGCGACACCTCGGCGCGTGCCGAGGTGCGCGCCGCCATCGCCAGGCTGGCCATCACGCTGGGCGCCAGCGCCACCATCACCCTGCTGGCGCGTGAAGGCACCCCCCGTGCCGGCTTGCGCCTGCGGCTGCAGGTCGACGCGGTGATGCACAGCAAGATCGTGGCCACCAGCGGCGTTCGCAGCGTCGACAAATCCGACAGCGGCAGCCTGCGCATCACGCTCGAACGCGACGGCGACGCCCGCAGCGGCCGGCTCGTGGTGGACGAAGACCCGATGAACCTGGCCGATGGCGCCGGTGTGCTGCACTGGCGCGAGACCCCGCGCGAGGCGGTGCTGGAACTGGTGTTCCAGATCGCCCGCAAGATTGTGGATGGCAGCGTCAAGATGATGCGCGCGGCGGCCCACGCCGCAGCCCCGGCCAGCGATTCGGCAGGCCCGTCGCCGGTCATCGACGAGCAACGCATCAGCGCTTCGGCCGACAGCCGCGCGACCGACCTGCTGACGCTGCGCCTGGCGCGCGCCAGCGGCCTGGCCGCGATGCCAGCACCGGCCAGCGCCATCGGCACTGCGGCGCTGAACGCGCTGGCCTTCATCGCCGACGCCAGCGACGACGCCGCCTTCCTCGTGCGGGCCCGTCGCCGCCTGTTTCCCACGCTGGACCAACCCGCGGTGCAGACCGTGCGCGCCAGCCTGGACTGGGTGATGTTCCGCCGTGCGCGCACCCCCCTGTGCGGGCCGGCCTGCACCACGCCCACCGCGACGGGCCTGGAAGCGGTGCTGGTCTGGCACCTCGAAGTGCCCGACCAGAAGTCGCTGGACATGCTGAAGAAGGCCCTCGACCAGGGCGACACCCAGGCGCTGGGCAGCTTCAAGTTCAGGCGCGTGGGCATCCTGCGCTACCGCGACGAGAGCACCCGGCCCGAGGAGTCGATGGCCTCGGTGCTGTCGATGTGGACAGCGGCGCAGCCGGCCGCCCAAGTGGTGCTGGGCCGCGCCTGGGAGGCCGCGCCAGCCACCGGCCAGGGCTGGCAAAACCACTTTCGGCTGCGCGAGATGCTGGGCCTGATCAAGACCCTGACGCTGCCGCCGCCGCGCGGCGACGGCGCGCTGGCCGCCATCCGTTCGCCGGGCACGCCGCTGGACGACGGTGCGCTTGACGGTGGCATGCTGGTGGTCACGCAGGGCAAGACCGACGTGCCGCCGCCCGAACCCGTGCTCAAGCCCCACCTCGCGCTGATGGTGCCGAGCGGCTTCTACATCAAGATCAAGTCGGCCTTGAAAAGCAATACAGCCGCCGGGCGTGCCGAGGCCTGGAACGTGGTGCAGTCCCTGATCGCCAACGCCGGGGAGACTGCGCCGGTGCAATTCCTGGTGCTGAACTTCCCCGGCGGCAGCCTGGCAGCGGCCGACGCCTCGGCACTGGCGCGCGCCAACGCCCAGCAGCGCACCGTGCGCAACGACCTCGGGTTCATCATCCTGACCCTGCGCCTGGACGCCAAAACCATAGCCTCCAGCACTGACGCGGCGGCACGGCACCGCGTGGTGGGCGACGCGGCGCAGGCTATCTGGTCGCCGCCGCCGCAAGGCAGCGACGACGGTACGGTCACGCTGGACGAGACTGACCTGGGCAGTGGCGCGCAGAGCCTGAGCCTGGTGTCGTACGAGCCGGTGGTCGAGATCGGCTGAGAGCCTGCCATGCCCAGCGCCACGCCTGCGCGGACTCAGGCTGCTGAGCCGCCCAGGACACAGGCGCCGGCGAAGGCCGCAGCGCCTGCGCCGACGGCTGCGCAGGCTGCGCCGCCGTCAGCGGCGACCGCGGGTGCCCAGACGGGCGCAGCGCAGCGCTTCGACCGCATGGCGGTGCGTGCCAAGCTGGCGGTCAGCGAACCGGGCGATGCGGTGGAGCGCGAGGCCGATGCGGTGGCCGCGCGCGTGATGCGCATGCCGGCGCCCGGCGCTGCGGCAGGCGCTGCACCCCGGCAAACCGAAGCCGCGCCCACGCCAGCCCCGGCGGTGAAACGCCAGGCGCGGCCCGAGATCCCGGCCGACCCTGGCGCCGCGCCGCAAACCAGCGCCGACCTGGTGTCGCGCCTGGGACCGGGACAGGCGCTGGAGCCCGAGGCGCGCGCCTTCTTCGAGCCGCGCCTCGGCACGGGCCTGGCGCACGTGCGGGTGCACACCGACGGCGCTGCCGCCGACGCCGCGCGCGCACTGCAGGCGCGCGCCTTCACCTTTGGCCACCACATCGCCTTTGCCAGCGGCGAATACGCGCCGCACGAAACCGGCGGCCGCACGCTGCTGGCCCACGAACTGGCGCACGTGCTGCAAAACGACACGCTGGACGTCAGCGCCGTGGTGCACCGCAAGGCCAAGGACCCGAAGTACACCGATCCCACCGACATCTCCGAAAAAGCCTTCGACCCCGCGCTGGACAAGGCGGCACGGCCGGCGTTGCAGACGCTTAACCTGCCAGCTATCAAGGCGCGCCACGCCGATCTCTACAAGGGCCTGGCGGGCGGCAAGTTTCTGAAACGCCCAGCAGGCTACGACCGCCGAACGCCGCCTTTCCAGACCGAGCAGGTGAAGAAGTGGAAGGAGGCGGTGGACCTGTCGAAGTTTTATGCCGACATCGACTTCAAGCCTGGCGCCGGCCGGCAGTGGGTCACCTACTTCGGCGCCAAGGCCCGCAGGATCGAGGGCACCGAGGGTGAGATCGTCGAGCGGCTGAAAGTGCCCACCTGGTCGCCCGACGGCACCTGGTCGGATTCACCGTTGCAGGTGGACCATATCGTGGAGGTGCAGCTCAACGGCCCCGACGCCTTCGACAACTACGAGCTGCTGACCGGCGCGCACAACACCAACGTCGGCTCGCTGCTGCGCGCGGCCATCTACGCCAACGTCAAGACCTACCTCGGTGCGGTGGGCAAGAATGTCGGCGATCAACTGGTCAAGGACTACCTCCAAACCTTTGACGTGCCCTTCTTGCGGGTGGTCGCCGGCGAGGAGGGCAAGAACCTCGAACGCACTGCAAGGTTCTGGTCGCGCAAGGAAATCACCGCCGGCAAGCACCTGGCGTGGCTGCGCGACGAAAAGCGCAACGCGAAGGATGACGGCACAAACAAGAGCCGCTTCGCGCTGTACGCCTACACCGGCGAAGGCTTCATCGACGCTTTCAACCTGAACAACAACAAAGTCAGCGCGCAAGACAGCGGGCGCCTGGCCGGCATCAAGGTCAAGCGCGTTGACCTGACCGCCAACCTGGCCAGCGCCAACACCGGCCGCATCGGCACGTTGACCGGTACCTGGGAGCTGCCAAAGAACGTAACGGTAGACGGCAGCAGCAGCGTCAGCCTGGGGCTGGACGCCGTGCCGGGCAAGAAGTACGCGGGCAAGCTGGCCGACGCGGTGAAGGGGCCCAAGCTCAGCGTCAAAGGCGCCAGCCCGGTGAGCTTTGGTGACATGGAATTCGTGCGCGGCAAGCTCAACGGCGACGGCGTGCTGAGCCCCGAGCATGCGCTGTTTACGGGCCTGCAGATTCCGGTGCGCTGGCGCGGCGACGAGCTGGCCTTCGAATACACCGTGCCCGTGACAGCCCTGCAGGGCAAGCTGCCGGTGCCAGGGCTGACGATCGACGACGCCAGCCTCACGCTCTTCCTCACGCCGCGCGGCATTGGCGCCGACGGCATGTTGAGCTTCTCGGTGGCTGGCATGGGCGCCGGTGTGCTGACGGTGACGGTGCAGACCCGCGGCGGCGAGCCCGAGATCAGCGCTGCGGGTCGCTTCATCGTCGACCGCAAGCTGTTCGACGAGGCCACGCTGGTGATCGGCTACTCGACAAAGAAGGGCTTCTTTGGCGAGGGCACGCTCGGCATCACGACGCCGGGCAAGATCAAGGGCTTGAAGTCGGCGCGCCTGAAGGCCGGCTATGCGCAGGGCGTGTTCAGTGCATTGGGCGAGGTCGTGCCCGACCTGCCGGGGCTCAAGACCGCGTCGCTGGCGGTCAGCTATGGCCAGCGCCTGGTCATCAGCGGCACGCTGGGCATCGACGAGAAGGTGCCGGGTGTCGAGGCCGCCGATATCACCGTCACCGTGACCGAGGGCGACAGTGGCTGGAAGGTGGCGGCCAGTGGCGACGTGACGCCGCGCCTGCCGGGCCTGAAAGGCGCCAAGCTGAAGTTCAGCTACGACGACGGCGCGGTGCTGCTGGAGGGCCACTTCGAGGTCAAGAACCGGCTGATCGAAGGCAGCGTCACTGCTGGCGTCACCAACGCCCCGGTGGACGACCAGGGCAAGCCACTGCCGGGCGGTGAAGGCCGCACCTTCACGCCCTTTGGCAGCGCCGACCTGAGCGCCAGCTTCGGCCCGCTGACGGGCAAGGTGAAGCTGATCGTCAAGCCCGACGGCCGGGTGTTTGTCGGCGGCAAGCTGGTGCTGGCCGACCAGGAGCTGTTCGGCCAGTACCCCAAAGGCGACGCAGCCCACCACGACCTGGCCAGTTTCAGCACGCCGGCCATTCCCCTGGTGGGTTTCTCGGTGGCCGGTGTCGGCGTGGGTTTGATGATCTACGCCGGCGGCGACGTCAGTGCCGACGCGGCCATCGGCCCGGGCTGGCTGAAGGACGTGATGGTCGAGCTGGAGCCACTGGACCTGGGCAATTTCGACCCTGCACTCATCACCGTGAACGGCGGCGCGCGCCTGGTGGTGTATGCCAAGGCCGGGCTGTCGGTGGCCGCCTGGATCAAGGCCGAACTGGATGCGCTGGCGGCGCGTGTGGGCGGCCAGCTCACCATCACCGGCACGGCAGGCCTGCCGGCCGACAAGCCGGTGCTGGACGCCGCGGCCAAGTTCAAGTGGAACGAAGCCACCGGCCTGGACGTGACCGGGCAATTGAAGTTCAACGCTCAGCCGCGGCTGGAGTTCGGCCTGACCGGCGAGCTCTACGCCAAGATCGGCCGCTGGCGCTTCACCTACACCGTGTGGAGCCGCGAGTACAGCTTTGGCAAGGTCGCTTACGACCTGCCGGTGGCGCTCAGCGCCGACACCGCCTTGGCGTGGAACAGCCAGACCGGCTTCAACTTCGACCCCAAGGACGTGCTCTCGCCGCCCAAGCCCAGCCTGGACGAAAACAACATGAAGTCGCTGGCTGACAGCGGGCCGAAAGAGAAGACGGTCGACGTGCTGGACGAAGACGACCGCCCCGAAGGCGAGCCGCGCGCGCCGGTCTCGGTCGTGCGCCGGCAGGTGCAGCCGGGCGCAGCGCCGCCGGCCAGCCCAATCGGCATCAGCGACATGGACCTGGCCGCGCTGGGCCCGGGCCGGCCGCTGCCCGACGCCGTGCGGGTGGACTTCGAGCAGCGCCTGCGCGCCGACCTGTCGACCGTGCGTGTGCACGACAGCGAGGCCGCGGCCACACTGGCGGCGCGCATCAACGCAAGGGCCTTCACGGTGGGTGCGCACATCGTCTTCAACGACGGTGCCTACGAACCCGGCACCGAGCCCGGCCGGCTGCTGCTGGCCCATGAACTGGCCCATGTGGTGCAGCAGCAAGGCAGCGTGGCGCGGCAGATCATGCCCAATGGCACCGGCGCCACCCCGGCGGCACCGCCCAGCGAAACCGCGGCCCAGCGCACCACGCGCACGCAGCGCGAGTTGCAGGCCTTTGTGCTGCCGGCCAGCAAGCGCCGCCATGGCCACACCTACCGCCAGTGGTTCAGCACCGGCGTGCTGAAACACGGGCCCAACTACGACCGCGAGGTCGTCGCGCCGGCGCAGATCAGCAAATGGGAGACCGCGCTGGCAGGCCTGGACGCGCAGACCGTCTGGACCCAGCACTACACGCGCTTGGGGCTGGACCCGGCGGCGGCCGGCAACCAGACCCTGGTATTTACCGGCGGGCGTACCGAGTCGCGGCCCTTTGTCGACTGGGCCAGCTACTTCAAGCGCCCGCAGTGGTCGCACGGCGGCACATGGCTGAACCACCGGCTGGAGGTCGACCACATTGTCGAGCTGCAGGCGGCGGGTTGGCCGGCCAGCCCGGCGGGCGACACGGTGCAAAACTACGAGTTACTCGACAAGAGCACCAATGCCAGCTCGGGCGGCACCCTGTATGCCGCCATGCGCCAGAAGATGCGCGCGCTGCTGGCGGCCGAGCAGGGTGTGCCGGTAGACCAGATTCCACTTCGCCCGGCCGCGCCAGGCACGGGTGGCGCCGGCGCCACCGCCGATGCCGAAACCATGCTGCGCACGCGCGGAGTCAGCTTCGCCGGCTTCGAGGGCGGCAGCGTGGGCGACGCCCGTGGCGGCGGGCGCCGCGGCGACGCCAGCAGCGAGTACTGGACGGTGGGCGAACTGCAGGCCGGTGAGCACCTGGCCGCCATCAATTCGGCGCCCACGGGCGGCAGCGAGAGCGGCACGGCGGGCAGCTTCGTGTTGCTGTCGGCGGCCACCGGCGGCATGGTGATCGCCCGCTTCCCGACACTGTCTGCCGGCCCGCTGCACAGCGTGGGCGGTACAGCAGCCGGCCGCCTGGCCAGCATGTCCATCACGGGCCTCACGCTCAACGCCGGCTACGGCACAGCCGCCGGTGGCGACGGGATCGGCGCACTGGCCGCCACCTGGCAACTGCCCCCCGGCATCAGCCCGGCCAGCCCCAACGCCAGCTTCACGCTGAACAAGGCACAGGCCGGTCAGTTCAATGGCTGGCTGCAAGCACCGGCCACCATCACCGCCGAGGCCGCGGCGCTGTCGCCCATCGAGTTCAACCAGGTCGGCATCGACGGCCGCGGCATCAATGCCAGCGGCCAGCTGCGGCCCACGCTGCCACTCATCGGCAGCCAGCCGATCGACGTCAGCTGGACCCACGACAACATCCGCTTTGCACGCACCTTCAACGCCGACCAGCTGAGCCTCTCGGTGCCCGGCCTGTCGCTGGACGCCGCCAGCCTGAGCGTGTTCTACGACCGCGACGGCTTTGGCGCCGAGGGCGGCGTGTACTTCACCATCGCGCATGTCGGCACCGGATCGCTGACCGCCGGGGTTGACGGCACGGGCCGCTTCTCGGCCGAAGGCAGCGTGGACGTCGATACGCGGGTATTCGACGAGGCCAACGTGCGCGTCTGGTACCGGGACGGGGCTTTTGGCGCGGCGGGGCGGGTGGGCATCAACCAGCCCGGGCGCATCCGCGGGGTCAACGCGGCCAGCGTCGACGTCAGCGCCGACGCGCACCGCATCAGCGCCCGCGGCACGCTGCAGCCCGCCTTGCCCGGTGTGCGCAATGCCGCGCTCATCGCCAGCTACTCCGCCGAAGGGGGCCTGGTGGTGGGCGGTGACCTGCAGGTCGCTGCGGTGCCGGGCATTCGAGAAGGCTCGGTGCACGCCGAGTTGCGCAAACGCGAGGACCGCTGGACGGTCAGCGCCACGGGTCGCGCGGTACCGGCCCTGCCCGGGGTCAACTCGGCGATCAATGTCACCTATGATGATGGCGCCTTCGACGGTGAGATCACGGTCGACTACGCCCGCAGCATCTTCTCGGGCGCCGTGACGGTGGGCATCACCAACCGCCTGGTCAGCCCTGACGGCGAGTTGCTCAGCGGCGCGCCTGCAGCACCCACCGGTGATGGTGGCGGGGCCGCCCCAGGTGGGCTGGTGGTCTTTGGCAGCGGCAGCGTCACCGCCCGGCTGAGCGACGCACTGCAAGGCAGTGTCGGCGTCAAGGTGCGGCCTTCGGGCGACATCCTCATCAGTGGGCGCATCGGCCTGGCCGACGCGGTAACGATCTTCGAGCAATACCCCAGCGCCGAACGCGCCCGGCGCACGCTGTTCTCGATGCCGCCGGTCAGTGTGCCGCTGGTCGGGCTGGCAGTGGGCGGCACGGTGGTCGGCGTGGCGCTGACCATCAACGGCCGCGCTACCGGCCATGCCTCCATCGGCCCAGGGCGGCTGACCCAGGCCGACATCGGGGTTGACGACTTCAACCCGGCACGGCCGGAGACGCTGCAGATCACCGGCGGCGCCACGTTTGATCTGCCGGCGCGCTGCGGCATCGGTGCCACGCTGGACGCAGCCGTGTCGCTGGGCGCGGGCATCGTGCGCGCCGATGCCGGCCTGAGCCTGAGCGCCGAAGCCGCGCTGCATGCCGATGTCTCGCCGCATGTCGATGTCGCCTGGCGCGCCTCGACCGGCCTGCACCTGCACGCCGATCTTGAAGCGTCGCTCGCCCCCCGGCTGGCCTTTGACGTCAGTGGCTACGCCGAGGTGATCGGCAACGCCGTGATCACCACTTTCTCGCTCTGGCGCAAGGACTGGAACCTGCTGCACCGCGAGGTGGGCTCCAGCCTGGCGCTGCGCATGAACGCACCCGTGGACTACCACAGCAACGGCCGCGGCGTGGAGTTCAACCCCGCTGCGGTGCGCCTGCAGGCGCCGCCGCTGAACCGCGCGACCTTCGACCAACTGCTCAACAACGAGGGCGGCGCCGAGCGCGTGGAGCGTCCAGCCGTTGGGCCGGCAGGCGCCACCAGGCCTGGAGCGCCGAGCCCACCATGAGCCGCCGCCGGGCCGACGGAGGCCCGCCGGGACAGGGGTTTTGATATTGGGGCTGCGCGGGCGGCCGCAGCACAAGCCGCAGCCGCATCGGGATCGGGACAGGCGTGACAGTGCCCACTGGTGACCCGGTCAGTAAAGCGTGATTGGCTCGGTGTGGTGGGGCTCGCGGCGGGCCCGAATGCCATCGGGCACCTCGCGGGCAAGACCGCGGGCTTGGTCCACGTGGCGACCAACGTTGAGGCCCTGAACGGACCCACGCCCGCCAATGCGCCGCAATCAACCTTGCGTTTGCCAGTGTGACCTGACGCGGTTCGTGACACGCCAAGGTTGTGGCAAGTTGTTGAACGGTTCGACCACTTTTGGCGCCGCACGCAGTGATACGAACCCACCAACAGCCCCGTATCCCGCGACTTGCTGGCGCGCACTACCAAAAAGCGCATGACCCAAAATCAGCCAAAGCATCGATCGCGCAAGAAAAAGGGACCGGGCATCACTGCCAGGTCCCTGATTTGCTTGGTGGGCGGTGCAGGGCTTGAACCTGCGACCCCTGCCGTGTGAAGGCAGTGCTCTACCGCTGAGCTAACCGCCCGGAATTCCGGGAATTGCTGGGGTTCTCAGAACCTCAGCAAACCCGAGATTATGCCATAGCGTCTGAAGCGTTTTGGGCAGCCATCGCTCGCCAGACGGTTTTGCCGCCGCTGGACTTGTCAAGCTCTGTCAGCACCAAAGCGTGCGCGGCTTGCTCTTCGGCGGTGGCCTCGATCACGGTCAGCGTGTACTGCGTCAGGTCGCGCGCCAGCAACGCTTGGGGTGTGCCGGACGCGGCCTCGGTCTCGTGGATCACCAAAGAATCCTGGCCGCGGGTCAGGCGGATGTAGACCTCGGCCAGCAGCCCGGCGTCGAGCAGCGCGCCGTGCAGCGTGCGGTGGGTGTTGTCGACCTCCAGCCGCCGGCACAACGCATCCAGCGAGTTGGCCTTGCCCGGGAACATCTCGCGCGCCATCAACAGCGTATCGGTCACCTTGGCTGCCACCGTGTGGAAGGGTGCGCGGCGCAGGCGCTTCAACTCGCCATTGAGGAAGCCAACGTCAAAGGCCGCGTTGTGGATGATCACCTCGGCACCTGCCAGAAAGCCGAGCAGGTCGTCGGCCACCTCGGCAAACCTGGGCTTGTCGGCCAAAAACGCATCGGTCAGGCCGTGGATCTTGGTGGCCTCTTCGCTGCCTTTTCGCTCAGGATTGAGGTAGACGTGACGGGTCTCGCCAGTGAGGCGCCGGTTGACCATCTCGATACAACCGATTTCGACGATGCGGTCGCCCGACTCGGGGCTGAGGCCGGTGGTTTCGGTGTCTAGAAAGATCTGGCGCATGCGGCTTGTCCTGCGGCGGTCGGTGGATCGGACGGCAAGTGGGTGGTGCGGCGCCTCAGCGCAGCCGTGGCGGCTGGCGGCTGGCCCACACCCACATCGCCGCACCGGCGGCCACCATTGGCACACACAGCCACTGGCCCATGCTCAGGCCCAGCGCCAGGGTGCCCAGAAACGCATCCGGCTCGCGAAAGTATTCGGCGACAAAGCGGAAGAAGCCGTAACCGACCAGGAACGCCCCCGACACCTGTCCGGTGGCGCGCGGCCGCCGGGCGTAAACCCAGAGCAGGACAAACAGCAGCAGGCCTTCGAGCGCAAATTGGTAGAGCTGTGACGGATGGCGCGGCAAGTCGCTGCCGGATTGCGGAAACACCATCGCCCAGGGCAGCGAGGCATCGGCCGGCCGGCCCCACAGCTCACCGTTGATGAAGTTGCCGATGCGCCCCGACGCCAGGCCGGTCGGCACGCACGGGGCGATCAGGTCGGTCACTTCCAGCCAGCGCCGACCACGGCTTCGGGCGTACGCCGCCATGGCGATGATCACGCCCAGCATGCCGCCGTGAAAGGACATGCCGCCCTTCCAGACCATCGCAATCTCCAGCGGGTGGGCCAGGTAGTGGCCGGGCTTGTAGAACAGCGCGTAGCCCAACCGACCGCCCAGCACCACGCCCACCACACCCCAGAACAGCAGGTCTTCAACATCGCGGCGGGTCCAGCCGGCATTGGCAAATTGCGGCTGGCGCGCGCGTGCGTTGGCCAGCAACATGAACAGTGCAAACGCCATCAGGTAAGTCAGGCCGTACCAGTGGATCTGCACCGGGCCGATGGCCAGGGCCACCGGGTTGAACTGGGGATGCACAAGCATCAGGACTCTCCGAAAGGGGCAGCACGCCGGGTCTTGGCGGGCGGTTGGATTGTCGCTGCTGAAACTGGCGGGGCACGCTGGTGCGGCGCGCGGCAGCCGGGCTGCGGCTGGCCGGGCGGCATCACGACTGGCCCGACGCCCGCCGAGCAGGTGCGGCAGCCTGCGCCACCACATGCCCGACAAAACGCTGCACCACCGGCGCCGCCGGCTCGCGCCAGACCAGGCTGGTCTCACAGCGCAGGCCGGCATCAACCACCGGCCGGTACACCACGCCGGGCCGCTGCAGCTGCGTCACCGATTCGGGCACCCAGGCCACGCCCATGCCGGCAGAGACCAGGTTGACGATGGTCTGCATCTGGATCGCCTCTTGCCCGATGTGCGGCGTGGCGCCCTGCGCGCGGTAGGCGGCCAGCACGGCGTCGTACAGCGACGGGGCGATCAGCCGGGGAAAGATAACGAGCGGCTCGGCCGCGATGTCGGCCAGCGCCAGCGCGGCAGCCGCCGCCGCCGGGTGGGTCTCGGGCAGCGCCACGACCAGCGGCTCATCCTGCGCCCGCCAGACGGCAAAGCCGGGTGGCGCCGCGCCGGGTGCGTGCAACACAAAGCCGGCGTCGATCTCGTCGGCATCAAACGCCAGCAACTGCACGTCCAGCGTGGCCTCGCGCAGTTGCAGCGCCACCTCGGGATGCGCTTGCCTGAAACTGCGCAGCCACTCGGGCAGCGGGCCGTAGGCGATGTTGGACACAAACGCCAGCCGCAACTGCCCGGCCAGGCCGGCCGCTGCCGCCTGCGCCACCAGCGGCAACGCGTCGGCCGCTGCCAGCAGGCGTCGGGCCGGCAGCAGCAGCGCCGCGCCGGCGGGTGTCAACGCCACGCTGCGCCGGGTGCGGGCAAACAGCGACACGCCGATCGTCCGCTCCAGCCCCTGGATGGCCTGGGTCAGCGGCGGCTGGGTCATGTGCAGGCGGCTGGCGGCACGGCCAAAGTGCAGCTCGTCGGCCAGTGTGACGAACTGGCGCCACAAACGTAGCTCAATCATGCGGATGCGGCGTAGGAGTGCATCTTTGATAGGTCTCACAGATCAATCAAGGCCTACAAATATATTGGACTCTGCGACCGGCGGCAAACTATCCTCACGGCCCGGCAGGTCGCACCACGGCGCCCGCCCTGTGAATTCAACCTTTCCGGAGACACCCATGCCGATCAACCGCCGTTCCAGGAACATCACCGAAGGCGTGGCCCGCGCGCCCAACCGCTCGATGTACTACGCGATGGGCTACACCGAGGGCGACTTCGGCAAGCCGATGATCGGCGTGGCCAACGGCCACTCGACCATCACGCCCTGCAATTCGGGTCTGCAGCGCCTGGCGGATGCGGCCGTCATCAGCCTGAAGGCAGCCGGCGCCAACCCGCAGACCTTCGGCACACCCACCATTTCCGACGGCATGGCGATGGGCACCGAGGGCATGAAGTACAGCCTGGTGTCGCGCGAGGTGATCAGCGATTGCGTTGAGACCTGCGTGGGTGGCCAGTGGATGGACGGCGTGATGGTGATCGGCGGCTGCGACAAGAACATGCCCGGCGGCATGATGGGCATGCTGCGCGCCAACGTGCCGGCGATCTACATCTACGGCGGCACCATCCTGCCGGGCAAGTACAAGGGCCAGGACTTGAACATCGTCAGCGTGTTTGAGGCGGTGGGCCAGTTCTCGGCCGGCAACATGTCCGAGGAGGATTTTGTGCAGATCGAGCGCCGCGCCATCCCCGGCACGGGCTCGTGCGGTGGCATGTACACCGCCAACACGATGAGTTCGGCCTTCGAGGCGCTGGGCCTGAGCCTGCCGTATGCATCAACGATGGCCAACGTCGAGGATGAGATCGTCGGCATGGTCGAACTCGCGGCCAAGGTGCTGGTCGAGGCCGTCAAGGCCAACTTGAAGCCGCGCGACATCGTCACCCGCAAGTCGATCGAAAACGCGGTGGCGGTGATCATGGCCACCGGGGGCTCGACCAACGCGGTGCTGCATTTTCTGGCCATCGCCCACGCGGCGGAGGTTGATTGGACCATCGACGACTTTGAGCGCATCCGCCGCCAAGTGCCGGTGCTGTGTGATTTGAAGCCCAGCGGCCAGTACCTGGCGATCGACCTGCACCATGCCGGCGGCATCCCGCAGGTGATGAAGACGCTGCTGGCCGCCGGCCTGATCCACGGCGACTGCATCACCATCACCGGCAAGACCGTGGCCGAGAACCTGGCCGACCTGCCCGACGCGCCGCGCAGCGACCAGACCGTGATCCGCCCGATTGGCAACCCGATGTACGCCCAGGGCCATTTGGCGATCTTGCGCGGCAACCTGTCGCCCGAGGGCTGCGTGGCCAAGATCACCGGCCTGAAAAGCCCGGTGATGACCGGCCCGGCGCGGGTCTTCGAGGACGAGCAGTCGGCGCTGGCCGCGATCATGGCCAAGCAGATCGTTGCCGGTGACGTGATGGTGCTGCGCTACCTCGGCCCCAAGGGCGGCCCGGGCATGCCCGAGATGCTGGCGCCCACCGGCGCGTTGATCGGCCAGGGCCTGGGCGAAAGCGTGGGCCTGGTCACCGACGGGCGGTTCTCGGGCGGCACCTGGGGCATGGTGGTGGGCCACGTCGCGCCCGAGGCCTACGAGGGCGGCGTGATCGCACTGGTGCAGGAGGGCGACACCATCACCATCGACGCCCACCAGTTGATGCTGCAACTGAACGTGGACGACGCCGAGTTGGCGCGCCGCCGCGCTGCCTGGGTGAAGCCGGCACCGCGCTACAACCGCGGCGTGCTGGCCAAGTTTGCGCACAACGCGTCCAGCGCCAGCTCAGGCGCGGTGCTCGACAAGTTCGACTGAGCGCCGTCACCCGGCAGACCGGGCCGCACTTGCCGAATCGGCCGAACCTGCCAAATCTGCCGAACCTGACGCCTAAGGCGGCATAACCCGCCGCCGGGTCAATCCTTTCGGGCGGACGGCTTGCCGGCATCCGGTGGCCGGGTGTCCGGAAAGGGTGACGCTGACCTGCGCAAGCTGCCCGGATCACCGTGTGGCGGCCGTGTCGGGGCGCCAGACCGGCTGGGCCGCATGCCCAGCGCGTCCCGGCGCTCGTCGCGGCGCCGCTTGACCTTGTCATCGGCGCGGCGCATGGCCGCACGCTGCGTCCAGCCGGCACTGTCGGCGATCTGCCAGTAAAGCGCGGCCAGTGCAAACGGCAGCACCACCCACCACCACGACCAGCCCGCCACCGGGCCCAGGGCCAGCAGCTTGAGCGCCAGCAGCACCACCCCCAAAATCACCAAAGCCATGCTCACCACCCGTTTTTGCCACCGGCCCCACGCATCGTCGTGTCAACCCACACGCCTAGAATCCGTTAACAGACTGTAGTCCAGCCACAGCCCTTGCCAGCCCTCGCGAACCAGCAGAAAGCCACCCATGTTCAAAATTGCCCTGATCCTTGCCCTGGCCGCCACAGCCGCCCCGGCATTTGCCAACGCCGATCTGGCCCAGGCAAAGAGCTGCCTGGCCTGCCATGCCGCTGACAAGAAGCTGGTGGGCCCGTCTTACAAGGATGTGGCCGCCAAGTACGCCGGCCAGAAAGATGCCGCAGCGATGCTGGCCACCAAGATCCAGAAGGGTGGCGTGGGCGCCTGGGGCCAAGTGCCGATGCCTGCCAACCCGCAAGTCAGCGCCGACGAAGCCAAGACCCTGGCCACCTGGGTGCTGTCGATCAAGTGATTCGAGCAGCGCTCGGCAAAAAGCCCCGCAGTGCGGGGCTTTTTTGTGGGCGGCGCTGCGCGCCGACCGGCTGCGGGTTCTGGTGATCACATCACATCGCTGCGCGATATGAGTGCTCCCCTGAACTCCGCGGGTCGCCTGCAGCCGCCTCGGCGCTGCGCGCCGACCAAATCAGTAGTTCTCGCCCAACTGGTCCAGGATGGCGGGGTTTTCAAGCGTCGAGGTGTCCTGGGTGATGGCTTCGCCCTTGGCGACCGAGCGCAGCAAGCGGCGCATGATCTTGCCCGAGCGGGTCTTGGGCAGGTTGTCGCCAAAGCGGATGTCCTTGGGCTTGGCGATCGGGCCGATCTCCTTGCCCACCCAGTCGCGCAATTGCTTGGCGATGGCCTTGGCCTCGTCGCCGACCGGGCGGGACCGCTTCAGCACGACAAAGGCGCAAATCGCCTCGCCAGTGGTGTCGTCCGGCCGGCCCACCACCGCGGCCTCGGCCACCAGTTCGGTACAGCTGACCAGGGCCGACTCGATCTCCATCGTGCCCATGCGGTGGCCCGAGACGTTGAGCACGTCGTCGATACGGCCAGTGATGGTGAAGTAGCCAGTCTTGACGTCGCGGATCGCACCATCGCCCGCCAGGTAGTACTTGCCCTGGAAGTCGTCCGGGTAGTAGCTTTTCTTGAAGCGCTCCGGGTCACCCCAGATGGTGCGGATCATCGACGGCCAGGGCTTCTTGACGACCAAAATGCCGCCTTGGCCCCAGGGCACGTCCTTGCCGGTTTCGTCCACCACAGCGGCCATGATGCCCGGAAACGGCAGCGTGCAGGAGCCGGGGATCAGCGGCGTGGCGCCCGGCAGCGGCGTGATCATGTGGCCGCCGGTCTCGGTTTGCCAGAAGGTGTCGACGATCGGGCAACGGCCACCGCCCACATTGAGGTGGTACCACTCCCAGGCGGCCGGGTTGATCGGCTCGCCGACCGAGCCCAGGATGCGCAGGCTGGTCAAGTTGTAGCTCTTGGGATGGATCGCCAGGTTGGCCTCGGCCGCCTTGATCAGGCTGCGGATCGCTGTGGGCGCGGTGTAGAACACCGTGACCTTGTGGTCCTGAATCATCTTCCAGAAGCGGCCGGCGTCCGGGTAGGTGGGCACACCCTCGAACACCACCTCGGTGCCGCCCAGGGCCAGCGGGCCGTAGGTGATGTAGGTGTGGCCGGTGACCCAGCCGATGTCGGCGGTGCACCAGAACACATCGTCGGGCTTCAAATCGAATGTCAGCTTGGTGGTCAGTGCTGCATGCAGCAGATAGCCGCCGGTAGAGTGCTGCACCCCCTTGGGCTTGCCGGTGGACCCGCTGGTGTACAGCAAGAACAGCGGATGCTCGGCCCCCACCCACTCGGGCTCGCAACTGCTGGGCTGGCTGGCGATCAGGTCGGCCATCCACAGGTCACGGCCGGCGGTCATCGCAATGGCTGAGCCTGATCGCTTGACCACCAGCACGTGGCTGACCGACTCGCAACCGCCCAGCGCCAGCGCGTCGTCGACGATGCTCTTGAGCGGCAGCAGCTTGCCGCCACGCACCTGGTGGTCGGCGGTGATGACTACCTTGGCGCCGGTGTCCTGGATGCGGTCGCGTACCGATTGCGCCGAAAAGCCGCCAAACACCACCGAATGGATGGCGCCGATGCGGGCGCAGGCCTGCATGGCTGCCACGCCGTCCACCGACATCGAGATGTAGATGATGACCCGGTCGCCCTTGGCCACGCCCAGGCTTTTCAGGCCATTGGCGATCTGGCAGGTCTTGGCCAACAACTCGCTGTAGCTGGTGCGGCTGACTTCACCGCCATCGGCCTCGAAAATGATGGCCGTCTTTTCGCCCAGGCCGCGCTCGATGTTGCGGTCCAGGCAGTTGTAGGACGCGTTGAGCGTGCCGTCCTCGAACCACTTGAAAAACGGCGCTTCGCTCTCGTCCAGCACCTGGGTGAACGGGGTTTTCCAGCTCAGCAGCTCACGCGCCTGGCGCGCCCAGAAGCCGGCGTAGTCGGTTTCGGCCTCCTGGACCAGGGCTTGGTAGGCGGCCATGCCCTGCACATGGGCGCCGGCCACCGATGCGGCCGAGGGAAGGTAGGTTTTCAGCTCGGTAGGGCCGTCAGTGCTCATGTGGGTCTCCAGGAGGAATGGAACATCGAATGCCTCGCACCATAGGCAGAGGCTCTTACGAACCGCTTACTCGGCAGCGACGGCGCCGCACTCTGCATGATGGCGCGCGCGCTGCTGCCCGACAACAACACCCACAAGCCTGACACAGCAGGCTTCTAGAATCCAGCGGACTTGCCCTTCCCGACCCGCCCCGATCGCGCACCGTGCGCCACCCCCACCCATGGCAAAAGCCCCCCACGACGCGAGCCGCCAGCTCAGCCCCCTGCCCCGGCTCATCTTTGCCACGCGCTGGCTGCAGTTGCCGCTCTACCTGGGTTTGATCCTGGCGCAGGGCGTGTACGTGTTCCAGTTCTGGATTGAACTGGTGCACCTGATCGAGGCCGCGTTTGGCAACCAGGCCGCGCTGGCCACACTGGTCAAGAGCACCGGCTACCAGGCCGCCGCGATCCTGGGGCCAACCGGTCAGGTGTTGGGCTATGAGCCGATCACCGCGCTGAACGAAACCATCCTGATGCTGGTGGTGCTGGCGTTGATCGACGTGGTGATGATCAGCAACCTGCTGATCATGGTGATCGTTGGCGGCTACGAGACCTTTGTGTCGCGCTTGCGGCTGGAGGGCCACCCCGACCAGCCCGAGTGGCTGAAC
>JBKJKU010000057.1:0-4163 GCA_046597355.1 Aquabacterium sp. | reverse complement strand
TTTTGTCGACGAGGGCAACCGGCCCGGCATCGGCCAGGCCTTCATCGTGATCGACCCCGGCGCGCTGGCCGGCAGCAACAGCTTTTTCGACCGCATCGAGGTGCTGCTGACTGAGATGCAACGTGACGACGGCGTGCGCCTGCCGGGTGCCCGCCGCGAGGCCCTGCGCCGGCGGGCCGAGGCCGAAGGCCTGGAGGTGGCCGACGCCCTGCTGGCCGCCTGGCGCAGCGCTTGAGGGTTTGAACCATCGGGCGCCTGAGAGCCCTTGGCCCCTGCCCACTTCGAGCTGCTGGGCGATCATGCGCAGCAACCGACACGGAGATCTGAATGCAACGACGTCAATTAATGGGCTGGGCCGCCGCCGGCGCACTGGCCGGGGTACAGCCCGCGTGGGCCCAGGCCGATTACCCCAAGTCCGGCAGCACGCTACGCTACATCGTGCCGTTTCCGCCTGGGGGCCTGACCGATGTGATGGCGCGCTTGGTGGGCCAGCAACTCGGCCAGCGCTGGGGCATCACCGTGGTGATCGACAACAAACCCGGCAATGGCGGCCAGATCGGTGCGGACGCCGCCGCCAAGGCGCCGGGCGACGGTTACAACCTGCTGGCCATCACGCTGACCCACGCGGCCAACGTGACGCTGTTCAAGGGCAAGGCGCCCTACGACCTGCAACGTGACCTGAAGCCGGTGGCCTTGCTGGCTGGCTCGCCGATGCTGGTGGTGGTGCCGGCCGCCAGCCCGATCAAGGACTTCAAGGACCTGGTGGCCCAGGCCAAGGTGCGCAAGCTCAATGCCGGCTCGTCGGGCAACGGCACGCCGCCGCATTTGACGCTGGAGCTGTTTGGCGACCTGCTCAAGGCCGAGATCCAGCACATCCCCTACAAAGGGGGCGCGCCCAGCATGGTCGACCTGATCGGCGGGCAGCTCGACGTGATCTTCTCCAACATGCCCGAGAGCATCGTGCATGTGAAGTCCGGCAAATTGCGGGCGCTGGCGATTGCCAGTGCCGCCCGCCACCCACTGGTGCCCGAGGTACCCACCACGGCTGAATTGGGCATGCCGCAACTGGCGGTGGAAAACTGGACCGCCATCCTGGCGCCTGCGGCCACGCCCGACCCGGTGGTGGCCAAGATCGGTGCCGAGGTGGTGGCGATCATGGCCGGCGCCGAGATCAACGAGCGGGCACGCACCCAGGGCTTCCGCGTCGATGCGCGCGGGCCCAAGGAGTTCGCGCCCTTCCTGAAGGACGAGATCGAGCGCTGGGCGCGCATCATCACGGCCGCCAAGATCCAGGCCGATTGACAGGCTGATTCACAGGCTGATTGACCGGCTGATTGGCTGAACGATTGAACAGCCGTTCGGCTGACCGGCTGACCGGCTCACCGGCCTGGGGCGGGTTGGCAGCGGCCGCTGCCGCGTCAGGCCTTGCCGAGCGGCTGCGCCAAGGTGCTGCCCCGCACGATCAGTTGCCAGGGCAGTGCCAGCCCGACTGGCGCCTTGCCACTGTGCAGGGCAGCCAGCAGCGCCTGTGCAGTGGCCCGGCCGATCTGCTGGCTGGGCGGGTGCACGGTGGACAAGGCCGGTTGCAATTGCCGGCCGACCGGAAAATCCCCAAACCCCAGCACCGCCAGGTCCTGTGGCACCCGCAGGCCTTGGGTTTGGGCCTGCATCAACAGGCCGCAGGCCAGGTGGTCGTTGGCGCAGGCCACGGCACTGGGCTGGCCCGGCGGGGCGTCCGCGCCCGGGCCCGGCGACAGCAACTCGCGCAAGGCCTGCCGGCCAGCATCGAACGGGTCGCCCCTGGCGGCGCGTTGCAGCCGGACGCTGGCGCCTGCCCGGCACACCTCGTCGGCAAAAGCCGCGCCACGCTCATGCGCGCGGAAGTCGGTGTCCACACCGCTGTCCACATAGGCCAGTGCGCGGTGGCCGGCGGCCAGCAGGTGCTGGGCCATCGCCCGGCCCACTTGTGCATGGTTGAAGCCAATCTGGGCAAACGGCGACGCCTCGTCGGGCTGGTGGTCCCACACCTCCACCACGGGCGTGCCAGCGGCATGGGCATCGGCCATCAGGCGGCGGGCGCCGTCGGTGTGGTGGCGACCGGTGACCACCAGGCCCAGCGGTGCCCAGCCCAGCAGCGCGCGCAACTGCTCCTCCTCGCGCTCGGGTGAATAGCCGGTCGATGCCAGCAGCAACTCATGGCCGGCGGCTTGCAACGCCTCGCTCAGCGCCTGCACGGTTTCACCAAAGATCGAGTGGCCCAGGTTGGGGATCAGTGCGGCCACGATGTTGCTGCGCCCGCTGGCCAGCAAGCCCGCCTGCTTGTTGGGCACATAGCCGGTGCTGGCCAATGCGGCGCGGATGCGCTCGGCAGTGGCGGCGGCCACCCGGGCCGGCTCCCGCAGGTAGCGCGACACGGTGATCTTGGTCACCTCGGCCACCTGGGCCACATCGTCCAGCGTGGCCCGGCCATGGCCGCGGCGGCTGCGGCGCGGGGGAGGCGTGTCGTCAACGGCCATCGGCGCGGTTCATCGGGTTCACTGGGTTCTCGGGTTTGTCTGAATGGACTCGGATTCTCGACGGTCGTAATGTTAGCGGTAACACTGATTTCTGTCATGAGCAGCAACCCCGACACAGCCCCCCGCAAGAGCCTGGCCGACCTGCGCAGCCGGCGCTGGTTTGCCGATGCCGGCATGCGCGGCTTTGCGCACCGCCAGCGCATGCAGCAAATGGGCCTGCGCCGCGAGGACCTGATGACCCGGCCAGTCATCGCCATCATCAACACCTGGAGCGACCTGTCGCCCTGCCATGCCCACCTGCGCGAGCGCGCCGAGTCGGTCAAGCGCGGTGTGTTGCTGGCCGGTGGCCTGCCGCTGGAGATGCCGGCCATGAGCCTGGGCGAGGTGATGGTCAAGCCCACCACCATGCTGTACCGCAACTTTCTGGCGATGGAGGTCGAAGAACTGCTGCGCAGCCACCCGATCGACGGCGCGGTGCTGCTGGGCGGCTGCGACAAGACCACGCCGGGCACGGTGATGGGCGCGATCAGCATGGGCGTGCCGGCGATCTTCTGCCCGGCCGGGCCGATGCTCAATGACCGCCAGGTGCAGGGCGGCATCACCCGCCAGATCGGCGCCGGCACCCACACCCGCATGTTCTGGGACGAGTTGCAGGCCGGCCGCATCGGCACTGATGACTGGGTGGCACTCGAAGCCAAGATGACCCGCTCGCCCGGCACTTGCAACACCATGGGCACGGCCAGCACGATGACCGCGCTGGTCGAGGCCCTGGGCCTGGCGCTGCCCGGCAGCACGTCCATCCCGGCGATGGACGCCGCGCACCCGCGCATGGCCACGAGTACCGGCGAGCGCATCGTCCAGATGATCTGGGAGGATCTGACGCCGCAGCGCATCCTGACCCGCGGCGCGTTCATCAACGCGGTCGCGGTGCAGATGGCGCTCGGCGGCTCGACGAACGCGGCAGTGCACATCCTCGCGCTGGCGCGCCGGGCCGGTGTCGAGCTGACGCTGGCCGATCTCGATGCGGTCGGCCGGCGCCTGCCGGTGATCGCGAACCTGTTCCCGAGCGGCGACAAGCTGATGGAGGATTTCTACTACGCAGGCGGTCTGCCGGCGCTGATGAACGTGATTTGCGGCGAGTTGTCGCTGGGCGAGATGACGGTGACGGGCCAGACCATCGGCGCCAACATCGCGGGCCACGCGGTGCGCGACGCGGAGGTGATCCGCCCGCTCGATCGACCTGTCAGCACCGGCGGGGCGCTCGCCGTGCTGCGTGGCAACCTCGCGCCCGACGGCGCGGTCATCAAGCCCTCGGCCGCGTCTGCCAAGTTCCTGAAGCACCGCGGTCGCGCGCTGGTGTTCGACAGCCAGCCCGAGATGCAGGCCGCGATGAACGACCCCGACCTCGATGTCGACGAGAACACCGTGCTCGTGCTGCGCAACGCCGGGCCGGTCGGCGCGCCGGGCATGCCCGAGTGGGGCAACCTGCCGATACCGAAGAAGCTGCTGCACCATGTCGCGCACGCCCTGCCGCAGCAGCTTGTTCGGGATCGGCAGGTTGCCCCATTCGGGCATGCCGGGCGCGCCGACCGGACCGGCGTTGCGCAGCACGAGCACGGTGTTCTCGTCGACTTCGAGACCCTCGTC
>JBKJKU010000412.1:0-10283 GCA_046597355.1 Aquabacterium sp. | reverse complement strand
CCCAGCTTTTTAAGCGCCTTGGGGGGCAGTTCTTCTACAAACAGTTCAACCAGCAGGTTGGGTGCGGCAGCAGTCATCGGTCAGGCCGCTTTCTTGGCGTTTGCCGCTTGGGCGCTGGTCTGCAAGTCTTTCAGGGCGATGGCAGTTTGCACCTCGTCGGCCCAGTCCTTGGGCGCCATCGGAAAACCCAGCCGGGCCCGGCTGTCGAAATAGCTTTGCGCCACGGCCCGCGCCAGGTTGCGGATGCGGCCGATGTAGGCGGCGCGCTCGGTCACGCTGATGGCGCCTCGGGCGTCCAGCAGGTTGAAGCTGTGGCCGGCCTTGAGCAGTTGCTCGTAGGCCGGCAGCGCCAGGTGCTGGCCCATCAGGTGCTGGGACTGGCGCTCATGCGCGGCAAAGGCGGTGAGCAGAAAGTCCACATCGCTGTGCTCGAAGTTGTAGGTGCTTTGCTCAACCTCGTTCTGGTGGAACACATCGCCATATTTCAGGCCATCGGTGTAGACGAGGTCATAGACGTTGTCTGCGCCCTGCAGGTACATCGCCAGCCGCTCCAGGCCGTAAGTGATCTCGCCGGTGATCGGTTTGCAGTCGATGCCGCCGACTTGCTGGAAGTAGGTGAACTGGGTCACCTCCATGCCGTTCAGCCAGACCTCCCAGCCCACCCCCCAGGCACCCAGCGAGGGGTTCTCCCAGTCGTCTTCGACGAAGCGGATGTCGTTCTGCTTCAGGTCGAAACCGAGCGCTTCGAGCGAGCCCAGGTACAGCTCCAGGATGTTGGCCGGCGCGGGCTTGAGCACCACCTGGTACTGGTAATAGTGTTGCAGGCGGTTCGGGTTGTTGCCGTAGCGGCCGTCCTTGGGCCGGCGGCTGGGCTGCACGTAGGCGGCCTTCCAGGGCTCGGGGCCGAGCGCGCGCAAAAACGTGGCGGTGTGGCTGGTGCCGGCGCCCACTTCCATGTCGTAGGGCTGCAGCAAGGCGCAGCCCTGTTGGGCCCAATAGTCTTGCAAGCGGAGGATCAGTTGCTGGAAGGTGAGCATGGCGGGCCGCCGGCGTCAGGGTTACAGCCCGCAGGCAGCGGCCGTACACCCGCGTCGTGCGCATCTGGGCAAAAAGAAGCGTCGAGTTTACCGGGCCAGCCAGCGCCGACGGCCCGGCCACAGCAGGCCCAGCGCGGCCAGCGCCCACAGCGGCCATAGCCCTGCGGCCGCCGACCAGCGGGCAAATGGCGTCAAGCCGGTGCGGCCCTGCACCGTGGCCAGCAACACGCCGCGGGTAAACGGCGGCAGCGCGGCGGTGACCACGCCGCGGTAGTCGATCACCGCGGTGGCGCCTGTGTTGGTGGCGCGCAGCATCGGTCGCTGCAGCTCCAGCGTGCGAAAACGCGAGATCTGCAGGTGCTGCGGCACCGCAATCGTGTTGCCAAACCAGCCGATGTTGCTGACGTTGGCCAGGATGGTGGGCGCCCGGGCGGCATCGGCAAAACGCAGCGCCAGTTCCTCGCCAAACAGGTCTTCGTAGCAGATGTTGGGCGCCACCCGCTCCGCCCGCACCGCAAACGACGGCGCATTGAGCGGGCCGCGGTTGAAATCGCCCAGCGGGATGTTCATCAGCGCGGTGAACCAGCGGAAACCCGTGGGGATGAACTCGCCAAACGGCACCAGGTGTGATTTGTCGTAGCGGTAGGGCGCGCCAGCCGACAGGCCCACCACCGAATTGCTGTAACCCTGGCTGTAGCTGCCCAATGGCACGCCGACCAGGGCCACCGGGCCGCCCGGCTGGCCAAACCGCTGCTGCAGCACTGCCCAGTAGCCGGGCACCATCTCGTCGAGTTGGTCGGGCAGCAGCGGCACTGCGGTTTCGGGCGCCAGCACCAAATCGGCCTGGCCGGCGGTGGTCTCGGCGGTCATCGTGCCGGCCACCCAGGCCAGTGACTCCGGCATGTGCTCGGCCGCAAATTTTTCGTCCTGGGCCACGTTGGTCTGCAACAAGGCCACCCGCAGGCTGCCGCTGGGTTGGGTGAAGTCGGGCGCGCCGCGCCACACGCCCCAGGCCGCCGGCAGCAGCAGCAGCGCCAGCGCCAGGCTGACCGGCAGCACCCACTGCGGGCGCTGCGGCCGCGCCGCGCGGCCCGGACCCGCGCCCACCCCAGCCAGCCCCAGGCAGGCCGCGACAAATGCCACCAGTGCGCCCAGGGCGTACGCGCCCAGCCACGGCACCAGCGGCGCCAGCGGCCCGTCGAGCTGGCTGTAGCCGGTGGCCAGCCACGGAAACCCGGTGAAGATCACGCCCCGCGCCAGTTCGGCCGCCAGCCAGGCCGCGGCAAAACGACTGGCATCCGCCAGCGGCCGGCCGCTGCGCTGGCGCGCCACCCAGGCCATGCCCAAAGCCAGGTACAGCGACAGCAGGCCACACAGCAGCGCCACCGCCAGCACCGTCAGCGGCGCGGGCAGGCCGCCGTAGCGGTGCAGGCTGATGTAGAGCCACCAGGTGCCGGCGCCCAGCCAGCCACAGCCAAACAGCCAGCCCAGCAGGGCGGCCCGGCGCGGCGTGGCCCGCCCGACCAGCGCCGCCAGCAGGGCAATCGCGGCCAGCGGCAGCGGCCAGGCGGCGGTGTGCACAAAGGCCAGGGTCTGGGCCGCGCCCGCCACTGCCGCGGCCGCCAGCGGCGCCGCTCGGGTCAGGCGCGTTTGCACTACGCAGCCGCCGGCTGGCGCGCCACCTTGAACCAGCGCACCGCGCCGCCCCGGGTCAGCATGACCGAGAAACCCAGCCCGCCCGCCACGGCCGACTCGCCACGCCGCGGCACATGGCCCAGCTCGTGGGCAATCAGCCCGCCGATGGTGTCGAAGTCGTCGGTGGACAGCGTGGTGCCAAAGGTGTCGTTGACGACCCGGATATCGGTGTCGCCGGCCACCCGGTGGCTGGCGTCGGCCAGGGTGTAGATGCCGTTTTCGGCCGCGGTGGTGTCGGAGTCGAACTCGTCCTCGATCTCGCCGACGATCTCCTCCAGCACGTCCTCGATCGTCAGCAGCCCGGCGGTGCGGCCAAACTCATCGATCACCATTGCCAGGTGGTTGCGGTTGGACCGGAAGTCACGCAGCAGCTCGTTCAGGTTTTTGCTCTCGGGCACAAACACCGCCGGGCGCAGCAGGGTGCGCAGGCTCAAGTCGGGCGAGCGCTGCAGCTTGAGCAGGTCCTTGGCCATCAGGATGCCGATGACGTTGTCGCGCTGGCCCTCGTAGACCGGAAATCGCGAGTGCGCGGTCTCGATCACATGGTGCAGCAGCTCGTCATACGGCGCGTCGATGTCCAGCAGGTCCATGCGGGGCGCGGCCACCATCACATCGCCAGCGCTCATCACGGCCATGCGCAGCACGCCTTCGAGCATCAAGCGGCTCTCGGGCGCGATCAGCTCGCGCTGCTCGGCGTCGGCCAACGTGGCCAGCAGCTCGCGGGTGGAGTCGGGGCCAGGAGACAGAAACTCGACCAGCCGCTCAAACAGGCCACGCTTGTCGGCTGGGGCAGCTGCCGCGCGGTGCGGCAGCCGGGTAGAAGGGGGTTCGGACACAGGGGGTGTCGGTGGTTTCGGTACTGGAGAATACCCGATGGCCCGGCGCAGGGCTGCTGGCGCCGACGGTGCGCAAGCGATCCGGCGGGTGCGCCCACCCAGCGCTGGCAAGGTGCGCTACGCTCGGCGTTTTGGTTGGGCAGGGCTTGAACCCTGGCCGCCCAGCCCAAAATGACTGTTTCACTTTTCGGCAGGCAGCCCGCCGACCGTCCCACCCGCTTCGCATCGGATTCCCCATGTCGGTAGGCCTCATCCCCGCAACCATCCTCACTGGCTTTCTTGGCTCGGGCAAGACCACGCTGCTCAAGCGGGTGCTCAGCGAGCAGCACGGCCAGAAGATCGCCGTGATCGAAAACGAGTTCGGCGAGGAGAACATCGACAACGAGATCCTCGTGGCCGACACCAACGAGCAGATCATCCAGATGAACAACGGCTGTGTCTGCTGCTCGATCCGCGAGGATCTGCGCACCACGCTGTCCGACCTGGCCGCCAAGCGCCGCCGCGGCGAGCTGGACTTCGACCGCGTCGTGATCGAGACCACCGGCCTGGCCGACCCCGGTCCGGTGGCACAGACCTTTTTCATGGACGACGAGATCGCCGAGAGCTATCTGCTGGATTCGATCCTGACGTTGGTGGACGCGGTGCATGCCGAGGGCCAGCTCGATACCCGCCAGGAGGCCCGGCGTCAGGTCGGTTTTGCCGACCAGATCTTCATCAGCAAGACCGATCTGGCCAAAGAGGACGACGTCAAGGCGCTGGTGCACCGGCTCAAGCACATGAATCCGCGTGCGCCGATGCAACAGGTGCATTTTGGCGAGGTGCCGATTGCCAGCGTGTTCGATTTGCGCGGCTTCAACCTCAATGCCAAGCTGGAAATCGACCCCGAGTTTCTCGACGCCGATGCCCACGCGCATGAACACCACGGCCATGGCCACGCGCACGCCGACGAACATGCCGACGAACACGCCGGCCACGACCACGCGCCCGGCGAGCACTGCGACCATCCCCACCACCATGCCCACGACGACGACGTCAAATCCTTTGTCTTCAAGGCCGACAAGCCCTTCCACGCCGCCAAGCTCGAGGACTTTCTCGGCTCGATCGTGCAGGTCTACGGCCCCAAGATGCTGCGCTACAAGGGCGTGCTTTATATGAAAGGCGCCGACCGCAAGGTGATCTTTCAGGGTGTGCACCAGCTGATGGGCAGCGACATGGGCCCGAAGTGGTTGCCCAACGAGAAAAAGCTGAGCAAGATGGTGTTCATCGGTATCGACTTGCCCAAGGACATCCTGCTGCAAGGCCTGGAAGGTTGCCTCGTGTAAGGCCCCGGCGGGACGCCTTCGGGCGTGGCTACAATCCGCGCGCTTCAAGCGACGCGGCAGATACACAGGCCGTGGCGGATCACAGGTTTATCGCCACAGCGAGGAGTCCCGAAGTGAGCAAGCCCTCAAGCAAGACCCCGTCAACCAGCCACGCCGCGGCCAGCGGCCCGGCCACGCCGGCACCCAAGCCGGGCACCAAGGTGGGCGGCAAGTCCAACGTGGTCATCAAGGCAGGCACGCTGTCGGCCACGGCTGCGCCCGCGCCGCTGCCGACCAGCAACCGGTTTTCTGAACGGTTTGCACCGCCCAAGCCGCCTGCCCGCGGCTTTCCCGAGCTCGTGGACATCGTCAAGACGGCGCACAAGGCCGACCCCAAGCTCGTCAATGCCTGGAAAACCAAGGCCGGACGTGACCTGACCGAGCCCGAGTTGCTGGCCATGCCCGACGACGAGTACATGAACGACAAGCAGCTGGAGTTCTTCCGGGTGCGGCTCAAGACGCTCAAGGACGACCTGCTGAGCAATGCCGGCGAGACCACCGAGCACCTGCGCGAAGACACGTCCATCGTGCCCGACCCGGCCGACCGCGCCACGATCGAGGAAGAGCACGCGCTGGAGCTGCGCACCCGCGACCGCGAACGCAAGCTGCTCAAGAAGATCACCCAATCGCTGGGCCGCATCGACGCCAGCGACTACGGCTTTTGCGACGAAACCGGTGAGCCAATCGGCCTGGGCCGGCTGCTGGCACGGCCCACGGCCACCCTGTCGCTCGAGGCGCAACAGCGTCGCGAGATGAAGCAAAAGATGTTTGGCGACTAGTTTGTCCGGCCGCCACCCTGCACACCCCCGCGCGCGCCACCGGCTTGCCTGAACGACATGGCTGATCCCAAGGACGGCGAAAGCTTCTTCCGCAAGGTGGTGCGCTTTGTGGCCAACCCGGCCACTGACTGGGCCGAGGCGGCCACGCGACCCGACGAAGGCCAGGAGATCGAGCGGTCTGAGCTCAAGGCCATGATCGAGCGCAAGCGGCGCAATGATTTTGTGCGCAAGCGCGAGTTCGACACCTTGCGCCGGCTGCGCCGCGATGGTCTGTCGCCTGAGCAACTGGCGGCGCTGGGCGGATCGTCCAAGGTCGATGACTCCGAGGTGCGGCAGACCGAAAGCAGCCTGGGCGCCCGCGCCGACGTGGGCGTCAAGGCCAAGATCGACGAGATCGAGCAGCAGATGGTGGGTGACGGCGGTCGGCGAGATGCCGTGCAGCGCCGGCCCGCGTCAGCCACGCCACGCCCGCCGCCACCCGCCGCGCAACACCCGACCGACTTCTACAGCGCGCCCACAGAGCCGGTCTCGTTCGACCCCGGTCGTACCGCGCCGCGCCCGACGTCCGCCGCCCCCAACCGCCCGGTGCCGCCCGGGCACCCGTCGTTGGACCACCTGCCGCCGCTGCCCGAAATCGACTTTCCCGACGATCCGCCCCTGTCGCCGCCGGCCACCATGGGCGGCGGCATGGCGCCGCTCAAGCCCCGCCATGACGGTGCCGGCCAAGGCGTGCGCCCGCCGATGCCGCCCGACGCGTCGCACCGGCCCTACGCCGCAACCCGTGACAGCGGCAGCGCGCTGACCGCAGCGCAGGCCTCGGCGCAGGCGTCGGCCTACTCCACCGGCCAACTTGCCGCGCCCACCCACCCCGCGCTGCCCGGCCTGCCGCAGGTCGAACTGGCGTTTGAGCCGCACAGCCGTTTTGCGGCTGAGGTCAACGACCTGGTGCACGACCCGGAGCTGGACGAGGCAGTGATTGGTTTTGCCAATGCCGATTTCAACCACTGCGAGCAGGCGCTGACGGCACTGTGCAAGCCCGGCGCCGCGCGCCATGCCCATGCCGAGACCTGGCATGTACTGTTCGACCTGTACCGGGCCACCGGCCAGCAGGTCAAGTTCGAGGGGCTGTCGCTGGATTACGCGCACCAGTTCGGCCGCTCATCGCCGCAGTGGTACTCGCTGCCGAAGCGGGTGGCCGATGCTGCCGCCGATGACCGGCCCGACACCCGCGGTGTCAAGGGCGACGTGGGCTGGATCAGCCCCGTCTCATTGGACGTGGACGCTGTGGTGCGGTTGGGATCGGCCACGCTGCAGTTGCCGCTGCCCTGGGTGCTGGACTGGTCGGCGCTGCGCAAGGTGGACGTGGAGGCTGCCGCGCAGTTGGTGCCGCTGTTTCGCCAGTGGGCGCCGCAGGCCATTGACATGCGCTGGCTGGCTGCCGATCGGCTGCTGGGCGCACTGCAAGAAGCGGCACCCACGGGGGTGCGCGACGCCGATCCGGCGTATTGGATGGCCCGGCTGGAGGCGCTGCGCCTGGCCAACCGGCCCGACCAGTTCGACGAGGCCGCGATCGACTACTGCGTCACCTACGAGGTCTCGCCGCCATCCTGGGAGCCGGTGCGCTGCCATGTGCGGTCCACCAGCACCAACAACTCCACCACCACCCCGCCGATGTCGATCGTGGGCGAGGTGTCGAGCTTCATGGAATCAGGCCTGAATGACGACGGCCACGGCGGCCTGGCCATCACCACGGTGGATTTGTCGGGCCAGTTGGCCGGCGACATCAGCGCCATCCTGCAGCAGCTCGACCGCAAGCTGGGCGGCGCCAGCCTGGTGCAGGTGTCGTGTGCCCGGCTGATCCGGGTCGACTTCATCGCCGCCGGTGACCTGCTGAACTGGGTGCTGGCCAAGCGCACCGAGAACCGCAGCGTCACCTTCGCCGATGCCCACCGGCTGGTGGCGCTGTTCTTTGGCGCGATGGGCATCAACGAGCATGCCCGCGTGCAAGTGCCACGCGACTGATTGCCCGCCAGCCGGCCCGACGGTGGGCCCACCCACCGGCGCGCGCTGCCCAACACCTGGACGACCCCGACGAACCCCATGGAACCCTTCCACGGCACCACCATCCTCAGCGTGCGCCGCCAAACCCCCCAAGGCTGGCAGGTGGCGTTGGGCGGCGATGGCCAAGTCACGCTGGGCAACATCATCATCAAGGCCGGCGCCAAGAAGGTGCGCAAGCTGCACCGCGACACCGTGCTGGCCGGTTTTGCAGGCGCCACGGCCGATGCCTTCACGTTGTTCGAGCGTTTCGAGGCCAAGCTGGAAAAACACCAAGGCCACCTGGCCCGTGCCGCCATCGAGCTGACCAAGGACTGGCGCACCGACCGCGTGCTGCGCCGGCTCGAAGCCATGCTGGCCGTGGCCGACCGCGAGACCAGCCTGATCATCACCGGCAACGGCGACGTGCTGGAGCCCGAGCTGGGCATCGTCTCGATCGGCTCGGGTGGCGCCTATGCCCAGGCCGCGGCGCGCGCCCTGCTGGCACACAGCGCGCTGAGCGCCGCCGAGATCGTCAAGCAAAGCCTGGTGATTGCGGGTGACCTGTGCATCTACACCAACCAGAACCACACGATCGAGGTGCTGGAATGACCGCCCCCCGGCCGCTGCGGAGGCACCCATGAGCATGACACCGCAAGAGATCGTGTCCGAGCTGGACAAACACATCGTCGGCCAGCGCGACGCCAAACGCGCCGTCGCCATCGCGCTGCGCAACCGGTGGCGGCGCCAGCAGGTGCCCGACGCGCTGCGCACCGAGATCACGCCCAAGAACATCCTGATGATCGGCCCCACCGGCGTGGGCAAGACCGAGATCGCACGCCGGTTGGCCCGGCTGGCCGACGCGCCCTTCATCAAGGTCGAGGCCACCAAGTTCACCGAGGTCGGCTACGTCGGCAAAGACGTGGACAGCATCATCCGCGACCTGGTCGACATCGCCATCAAGCAGACCCGCGAGGACGCCATGAAGCGCCAGCGCGCCCGCGCCGAGGACGCCGCCGAAGACCGCATCCTGGATGTGCTGGTACCGCTTGCACGTGACGTGCGCGACAGCCGTCCCGAGATCGGCTTCGCCAGCGCCGCCGCCAGCCCGCCCGCCCCAGAGAGCACCGCCCGCCAGGTGATGCGCAAGCGCCTGCGCGAGGGTGTGCTGGCGGACAAGGAGATCGAACTGGACCTGGTCGAGCCGCGCGCCGCGGTGGACATCGTCAGCCCGCCTGGCATGGAGGAGATGGCCGAGCAGCTCAAAGGCATGTTCTCGCAGATGGGCACGGCCAAGAAAAAAACCCGCAAGCTCAAGATCAGCGAGGCGCTCAAGCTGCTGGTCGAAGAAGAAGCCGCCAAGCTGGTGAACGACGACGACATCAAGACCCAGGCGCTGGCCAATGCCGAGAACAACGGCATCGTCTTCATCGACGAAATCGACAAGGTCACCTCGCGCAACGACAGCGGCGGCCCCGAGGTGTCGCGCCAGGGCGTGCAGCGCGACCTGCTGCCGCTGGTAGAGGGCACAACGGTGACCACCAAACACGGCATGGTCAAGACCGACCACATCCTGTTCATCGCCTCGGGCGCGTTTCACCTGGCCAAGCCCAGCGATTTGATCCCCGAGCTGCAAGGGCGATTTCCGATCCGGGTCGAGTTGCAGGCGCTCTCGGTGGACGACTTCGAGGCCATCCTCGTCAGCACCCATGCCAGCCTGATCAAGCAGTACCAGGCCCTGCTGGCCACCGAGGGCGTGACGCTGGAGATCACCGCAGATGGCATCCGCCGATTGGCGCAGATCGCCTTTGATGTCAACGAGCGCACCGAGAACATCGGCGCCCGCCGCCTGGCCACCGTGATGGAGCGGCTGCTCGACGAGGTGAGTTTTGATGCGCCCAACCGCGGCGGACAGACCGTGCGCATCGACGGCGCGGCGGTGGATGCCAAGCTGGGGGAGTTGGCGCGGAACGAGGATTTGTCGCGCTACATTCTGTAGGGTCGCTGGCCCACAGTCACGACGCGATCTTGCCCGGGCGGGCCCATCATCACGGAGTCAGGTCCATGTCCAAAACTGTCCTCACAGCACTCTTTGCCCAAAAATCCTGGGCCAATGGCGAGTTGTTTGAGGTGTTGGCAATGGCCTCGCCATCCGCGCATGCGGCGCCAGTGCAAACGGCCCTCCGCACGCTGAACCACATCTTCGTGGTGGACCGGATATTCCGGGCGCACCTGCTCGGTGAAAAGCACGGCTACGCCGCCACCAACACGGCGGACACGCCCGATTTGGGGGCGCTGAACTTTGCCGTCGCAGAAACCGACCTCTGGTTTGAAGACTACGTGGCCGGCATCAGCGATGCAGCGCTGGCCGAGAGTCTTGCATTCCAGTTCACCGATGGTGATGCCGGGCGCATGACCCGCGAAGAGATGCTGACCCATGTCATCACCCACGGCGCCTACCACCGCGGCAACGTTGGCCAGGTTCTCAAAGGCATTGACATGACGCCGCCACGCGATCTGTTCACGAAGTTTTTGCAC
>JBKJKU010000408.1:0-5915 GCA_046597355.1 Aquabacterium sp. | reverse complement strand
GGCGTGTTCCGCACCCATGTGGACGCGCCGCGCGTGCTCATCGCCAATTCGAACCTGGTGCCGAAATGGGCCACCTGGGAACACTTCCACGAACTGGACCGCAAGGGCCTGATGATGTACGGCCAGATGACCGCCGGCTCGTGGATCTACATCGGCAGCCAGGGCATCGTGCAGGGCACTTACGAGACCTTCGTGGAAGCCGGGCGCCAACACTTCGGTGGAGACCTCTCCGGTCGCTGGTTTCTCACCGCAGGCCTCGGCGGCATGGGCGGCGCGCAGCCGCTGGCAGCGAGCTTCGCGGGAGCCTCGTCACTGAACATCGAGTGCCAGCAAAGCCGCATCGACTTCCGGCTGCGCAGCCGCTACCTGGACGAGCAGGCCACCGACCTGGACGATGCGCTGGCCCGCATCAAGCACTACACCGCCGAGAAAAAGGCCGTGTCGATCGGCCTGCTGGGCAATGCCGCCGACCTCCTGCCCGAGCTGGTGCGGCGCGCACGTTTGCCGCTGGACCAAGGCGGCATCCGCCCCGACCTGGTGACCGACCAGACCTCCGCCCACGATCTCGTCAACGGCTACCTGCCCAGTGGCTGGACGGTGGACAGCTGGCGCGCCGCGCAGGCCGACGGCAGTCAACACGCCGCACTGCGCCAAGCCGCGGCCCGCAGTTGCGCGGTGCATGTGCAGGCCATGCTGGACTTTCAAGCGCTGGGCGTGCCCACGGTGGACTACGGCAACAACATCCGGCAGGTCGCGCTGGACGCGGGCGTGAAAAACGCGTTTGACTTCCCAGGCTTTGTGCCGGCCTACGTGCGGCCATTGTTCTGCCGCGGCCGGGGGCCGTTCCGCTGGGTGGCGCTGTCGGGTGACCCGGAGGACATCCGCAAGACCGACGCCAAGATGAAAACGCTGTTCCCCGAGGATTTACACCTGCACCGCTGGCTGGACATGGCGGCCGAGCGCATCGCCTTTCAGGGCTTGCCAGCACGCATCTGCTGGATCGGCCTGGGCGAGCGCCACCGTGCCGGGCTGGCCTTCAACGACATGGTCAAGTCGGGTGAGCTCAAAGCCCCCATCGTGATCGGCCGCGACCACCTCGACTCCGGCTCGGTCGCGTCACCCAACCGCGAGACCGAGGCCATGCAGGACGGCAGTGACGCGGTGTCCGACTGGCCGCTGCTCAACGCGCTGCTCAACACCGCCGGCGGTGCCACCTGGGTCAGCCTGCACCACGGCGGCGGGGTGGGCATGGGTTACTCGCAGCACGCCGGGGTGGTGATCGTCGCCGACGGCACTGACGCAGCGGCCAAGCGGATCGAACGGGTGCTGTGGAACGACCCGGCCAGCGGTGTCATGCGCCATGCCGATGCGGGCTATGCGGACGCGGTGGCTTGCGCCCGCGAGCAGGGCTTGGATTTGCCGATGGTCAACACCGGGGGCCGCTGATGCTGCTGCGACCCGGGCAACTTTCACTGGACGAGCTGCAGGCCATCCACCAGGGCGGCCAGCCGCTGATGGTGGACCCGGCGGCGCTGCCGGGCATTGCCGCCAGTGCAGCCGTGGTGCGGCGGGCGGCCGAGGGCACGGCCCCGGTCTACGGCGTCAACACCGGCTTTGGCAAGCTGGCGTCCACCCGCATCAGCGAGTCCGATCTGGCGACGCTGCAGCTCAACCTGATCCGCTCGCACAGCGTGGGCGTGGGCGAGCCGCTGACGCCGCCGGTGTTGCGGCTCATGCTGGCGCTCAAGGCAGCCAGCCTGGCGCGGGGCCATTCGGGCGTGCGTCCGGTGGTGATCGACACCCTGATCGCTGTGCACAACGCCGGCCTGTGCCCGTACGTGCCCAGCCAGGGTTCCGTGGGCGCCTCGGGCGACCTGGCGCCGCTGGCGCACATGACGCTGGCGCTGATGGGCGAGGGCGAATTTTTGGTGGACGCTAAAAAGCAGCCTGCCGCCGCCGTGCTGGCCGCCGCTGGCATCGCGCCATTGCAACTTGCCGCCAAAGAGGGCCTGGCGCTGATCAACGGCACCCAGACCAGCACCGCGCTGGCGCTGCACGCGCTGCTCAGCTTCGAGCCGGTGCTCGAAGCCGCGCTGCTGATCGGCGCGCTGACGGTAGACGCGGCACGCGGCAGCGACGGCCCGTTCGATCCCCGCATCCACGCATTGCGTGGCCAGCCCGGCCAGATCGACGTGGCCCAGTATTACCGCAGCTTGCTGGCTGGCAGCCAGATTCGCCAGTCCCACCAAGAGGGCGACGACCGGGTGCAAGACCCCTACAGCCTGCGCTGCCAGCCGCAGGTGGTGGGCGCCTGCCTGGACAGCCTGCGCCATGCCGCGTTGGTGCTGGTGCGCGAGGCCAACGCCGTGACCGACAACCCGCTGGTGTTTGCTGGCGACAACGCCCAGGACGACGCGCTGGTGTCGGGCGGCAACTTTCACGCCGAGCCGGTGGCACTGGTGGCTGATGCGATGGCCCTGGCCATTGCCGAGGTCGGCGCGATTGCCGAGCGCCGCATCGCGATGCTGATCGATGCCGGTGTGTCGCGGCTGCCGCCTTTTCTCACCGCTGATCCGGGGCTCAACTCCGGCTTCATGATCGCCCACGTCACCGCCGCCGCGCTGGCGTCCGAAAACAAGTCGTTGGCGCACCCGGCCAGCGTGGACAGCCTGCCCACCAGCGCCAACCAGGAGGACCATGTCTCGATGGCCACCTTTGCGGCCCGGCGCCTGCAGCCAATGATGGCCAACACCGCCCACATCCTGGGCATCGAATGGTTGGCCGCCGCGCAGGGCATCGAGTTTTTGCGGCCGTTGCAAAGCTCGGCCGTGCTGGAGTGCGCGCATGCGCTGCTGCGCAGCCGCAGCCCGGCGATCCCGCAAGACCGCTACCTGGCGCCCGACATCGAAGCCGCAACCGCGATGGTGCGGGACGGCTCGCTGGCACAACTCCTGCGTTCGTTGCCTGACCTGCCGGCCTTGTGGACGCCGGTCTGATCGCCTTGCCGACTGTTGTCATCCCCTTCATCCCCGCCGCCCCGGCCTGACTTTCTCCCATGGAGCCCTGCATGATCCAGCACGCTTTCAAACCCAACTTTCGTTCTGCCCTGTTTTGCGCCATCGTCGCCATGGCGGCGCTGCTGGCGCCGGCCGTCCACGCCCAGGACACCAAGGTGGCCGTGGCCATCTCGGGCTGGACCGGCTTTGCGCCGCTGACGCTGGCCAAGGAGGCTGGCCTGTTCAAGAAGTACGGCCTGGACGTGTCGATCAAGAAGATCCCGCAAAAAGACCGCCACCTGGCGATTGCCTCAGGCGACATCCAGTGCGCCGCCACCACGGTCGAGACCTGGGTGGTCTGGAACGCCAACGGCGTGGCCACCACCCAGATCTTCCAGCTCGACAAGAGCTACGGTGCCGACGGCATGGTCGTCAAGCCCGGCATCAGCAAGATCAGTGACCTGAAGGGCAAGACGGTGGCGGCCGACGCACCCGGCACCGCGCCGTATTTCGGGCTGGCCTGGATGCTGAAGAAAAACGGCCTGTCGATCAAGGATGTCAAGGTGGTCAATTTGTCACCACAGGCCGCGGCCAACGCGATGATTGCTGGCACCGACGGCGTGGACGCGGCAATGACCTACGAGCCCTACCTGAGCGCGGTGCGTGCCAAGCCCGAGGCCGGCAAAATCATCGCCACCACGCTCGACTACCCGATGGTGATGGACACTTTTGGCTGCACGCCCAAGTTCTTGGCCGATAACCCCAAAGCCGCCAGGGCACTGGCCGATGGCTACTTTGACGCGGTGGCGATGATCAAGGCCGAGCCGAAAAAGAGCTTCGAGATCATGGGCGCCGATGTCAAGCAAACGGCCGAGGCCTTTGAGGGCAGCCAGAAGTACCTGCGCTGGCAAGACCGTGAGGCGAACCAGAAGTTCTTTGCCGGCGAGCATGCCCAGTTCACCAAGGAGGCGGCTGACCTGCTGCTTGAAGTCGGCATCATCAAGGCGATTCCCGACCTGGGCAAGCTGGCCGACACCCGGTTCTTGAAGTGAGGCCGCGCCGCAGGTTCGGCCATTTGTTGCCGCCAATGGAGCCGACATGCGGCCTCTGACGCCGGTTGCCCCCGGCCCGCGCATTGCTCTGGGCATCGCGTTTTTTGTGCTTTTCGTGGCAGCCTGGGCGGTAGCCACTTTTGGTGGCTTCGTGCAAAAAACCTTTCTGGCCGACCCGGTGCAGATGGTGCGCAGCGGTTGGGTGTTGCTGACCGAGATGGGCTTTGCGTTCGATGTCGGCATGACGGTCTGGCGGGTGCTGGGCGGTTTCGTCCTCGCCACCCTGCTTGCATTGCCGCTGGGTGTGCTGATGGGCGCCTACAAGCCGATCGAGGCATTTTTTGAGCCCTTTGTCTCGTTTGCCCGCTACCTGCCGGCGTCGGCCTTCATCCCATTGCTGATCCTGTGGGCCGGCATTGGCGAAGCGCAAAAGCTGGCGGTGATCTTCATTGGCAGCTTTTTTCAGCTCGTGCTGATGATCGCGGTGGTGGTGGGCAACACCCGGCGCGACCTGGTCGAGGCCGCCTACACACTGGGCAGCAGCGACGCCAGCCTGGTGCGCCGGGTGCTGATCCCTGGCGCCGCGCCCGAGATTGCCGAGATCTTGCGCATGGTGCTGGGCTGGGCCTGGACCTATGTCATCGTGGCCGAGTTGATCGGCGCAAGCAGTGGCATTGGCCACATGATCACCGACAGCCAGGCGCTGTTGGCCACCGACCAGATCATCTTCGGCATCATCGTGATCGGTCTGATCGGGCTGTGCAGCGACTTTGCCTTCAAGGGGCTGAACCGGCGGCTGTTCCCCTGGGCGCAGCTCGGACGATGACATCAGGACATTTCTAATGAGCGAACCCTTCCTGAGCATCCGCGGTGTGTCGCGCAGCTTCCCGTCGTCTACTGGCGGCGCGGCCACCGTGGCGCTGCAGGCCACTGACCTGAGCGTGGCCGAAAACGACTTTGTCACCATCCTCGGCCCCAGCGGCTGCGGCAAGAGCACGCTGCTGCGCATCGTTGCCGGCCTGGATGTGCAGACCGCTGGCGAGGTGCAACTTGCCGGTCAGCGCATCGCCGGACCGGGCGCCGACCGCGGCATGGTGTTCCAGAGCTACACCCTGTTTCCGTGGCTGACGGTGCAAGGTAATGTGTGTTTTGGACTGCGCGCGCGAGGCATGCCGCGCGCCCAACAACTGGAGATTGCCGACAGCTTCTTGAACAAGGTGGGCTTGCGCGGTTTCGAGAACCACTTCCCCAAGCAGCTCTCGGGCGGCATGCAGCAGCGTGTGGCGATTGCCCGGGCGCTGGCCAATGGCCCGCGCATGTTGTTGATGGACGAGCCCTTCGGCGCGCTCGACCACCAGACCCGCGAACTGATGCAAGAGCTGCTGCTGGGCATCTGGGAGGCGGAGCGCAAGACGGTGCTGTTTGTCACCCACGACATTGACGAGGCGGTGTTCATGGGCAGCCGGGTGGTGGTGATGAGCGCCCGGCCCGGCCGCATCAAACTCGACCGGGCGGTGACCTTGCCGCACCCGCGCCACTATTCGGTCAAGACCACACCGGAGTTCACCGCACTCAAGGCCGAGCTGACCGAGCAAGTGCGGGTGGAGGTCCGCGCGGCGCAGGCAGCGATGGCAGCCACCGGCTGATCCGGCGCTGTGAAGCGCAAGGGCGGCGTGTTGGGTCTTGTTTCAGCTCTTTGCGGTCTTTCGTTTGTTGGCCTGAAAGCTGCTGGTCGGGGGTTTTGCGCGACCGCGCCGCGCCGGGCTGGCGTGCCCCGCTCCGTGTCATTCCGGGCCGGACAAGCACCGGCCCTCCCTTCTTTACCTGCGCGGGACACGCCAGCCCGACACGGCGCTACCCCACCCGC
>JBKJKU010000407.1:0-40029 GCA_046597355.1 Aquabacterium sp. | reverse complement strand
AGGCGATGGCTGCCGCAGCGGCAGCCTCAGGCGTGCCGCTGGTGGTGCATGAGAACTTCCGCTTCACGCCCTGGTTTCGCGAGGCCCGCCGGCTGATCGATGCCGGTGCTTTGGGCCGGCTGCACAGCGTGAGCTTCCGCCTGCGGCCGGGCGACGGCCAGGGGCCGCGCGCCTACCTCGACCGCCAGCCCTACTTTCAGCAGATGCCGCAGTTGCTGGTGCGTGAAACCGCGGTGCACTTCATCGACTGCTTCCGCTACCTTTGCGGCGAGGTGCGCGCCGTCACCGCCCGGCTGCGGCGCCTGAACCCGGCCATCGCGGGCGAAGACGCCGGCATCCTGATGTTCGAGTTTGACGACCAGCGCACCGGCCTGTTCGACGGCAACCGGCTCAACGACCATGTGGCCGCCGACCCGCGCCGCACCATGGGCGAGATGTGGCTGGAGGGCGAAGCCGGCGTGCTGCGCCTGGACGGCGACGCCCGGCTGTGGTGGAAGCCGCACCACGGCGACGAACAGCCCCACCCCTGTGCCACTGGCGAGGGCGCGTTTGGCGGCGCCGTCACCGCGCTGCAAGCGCATGTGCTGGCCCACCTAGACCACGGCGCGCCGCTGGAAAACAGCGCCGCTGATTACCTGGCCAACCTGCGGGTGCAGGCCGCCGTGTACCACGCCCACGCCACCGGCATGCGCATCCGCATGGCCGACTTCGACCCCGCTGTTTCGAGCCCTATCCCGAGCCCTATCCCCAGCCCCTGAAGGAGACACCGACATGACCCACCCCGCATCCCTCATCCGCCTGGCTGCCGCAGCCGCCCTGGCCACCTTGCTGGCGTTGCCGGCCCATGCGCAGACCCTACTCAAGTTCAGCCACACCGACCAGCAATCGGGTGCGCGTCAGGCGGCGGCCCAGGTGTTTGCCCGGAAGGTCGACGAGCTGACCCAGGGCCGCTACAAGGTGCAGGTTTTTTGCTGCAGCCAGCTTGGCAACGACCCCAAGAACATCGAACAGCTGGCACTGGGCGGCATTGACTTCACGGTGTCGGCCACCGGCAGCTATGCGCCGCATGTGCCCACGCTGAACCTGACGATGATGCCGTTTTTGGTGGACAGCTATGCCCAGGGCTGGAAGCTGTACGACGAAAGCGCGTGGCTCAAAACCCAGTTCGACAAGGCGCCGGCCAAGGGCTTTCGCTTTTTGTCCACCTGGGAGGCGGGCTTTCGCAGCATGACCACCAAAGAGCCGCTGAACTCACCGGCCGATGCGTCGGGCAAGAAGCTGCGCACCTTCCCGAACGAGATGATGCGCTGGACGCTGGAGGCCATGGGCTTCAACATCCAGATCATGCCGTTGCCCGAGGTCTACCTCGCGATCCAGCAGGGCGCGGTGTCGGGCCAGGAGAACCCGGTCGACACCATCTTCTCCAACAAGTTCTACGAGGTGGCGCCCAACGTCACCCTGACCAACCACGTCTACAGCCCGATCCCGCTGGCCATCAGCGAGAAGACCTGGCAAAAGCTGTCACCGGCCGATCAGAAGGCGGTGACCGAAGCGGCACGGATATCGGCCAAGTTCAGCCGCGAAATGATCGCCGGCAACGATGCCAACCAGCTCAAGGAGATGACCGCCAAGGGCGCCAAGATCAACGCCAAGCCCGATGTGGCCGCCTTCCGTACCGCCGTGGTGCCGGTGTACGGCAAGGCGCGCGAGAAGTACGGCGCTGACGTCGATGCGCTGCTGAAAGAAGCCGAGGCCGTGCGCAAGAGCACCAAGTGATGACCACGGCCGCCACGCCCCTGCTCACGCCGGTGGCCCCGGCACCGGCGCCGGTGCGCTGGCTGGGCCGGCTGGTCGACTGGACCGTGATCGTCATCGGCGCCACGATGGCCTTGATGGTGTTTGTCAACGTCGCCCTGCACCTGGTGCGAATGGACCTGGCCTGGGTCACCGAGTTTGGCGAGCTGCTGCTGGTCTGGGTGACTTTTCTGGGCGGTGCCTGCGCCGCCCAACGCGGTGCCCACATGACCATCACCGAGTTCATCGACAAGCTCACACCCCAGCGGCGCCGCTGGGCCGACGCTGCGGTGCAGGGCTTCTGCCTGGCGATGTTGCTGGTGCTGGTGCGCTTCGGCTGGCGGCTGGTTGGCGGCAACTGGGGCAATGAGTTGACCGTGCTGCACTGGCCGATGGCCGTGCAGTACATGGGCATGGCGGTCGGTTGCAGCCTGATGGCGGTGTTCGTGGCCTGGGATTTGTGGCAGATCCTGGCCGGCGTGCCGCGCGAGCGCCGCTATCCGCAGGACGTTTGATCCAGCAGCCGCGACCTCAGCCCGTTGAACCGAATTCACTGACACCACCCCACTTCAGGCAACGCCATGCTCGCCCTCACCCTTTTCGGCGTCTTTTTCCTGGTCGCACTGGCCGGCGTGCCGCTGCTGTTTGCCATCCTCGGCACCACCGTGGGCGTGATCTGGTGGCAAGGCCTGGGCCACCCGATGGAGACGATCTTCCTGTCGTTCATCGGCGGCGTCGAGCCCTTCATCCTGCTGGCTGTGCCGCTGTTCATCTTTGCCGGTGAGCTGTTGGCGCAGGGCGGCGTCGGCAAGCGCATCGTCGAATTCGCCCGGGTGCTGTTTGGCTGGCTGCCGGGTGGCCTGGGCGTGGTGACGGTGATCAGCTGCACGCTGTTTGGTGGCGTCAGCGGCTCGGCCATTGCCGACACCGCCGCCATCGGGTCGCTGGTGATACCGGCGATGGTGGCGCGGGGCTATTCACGCGGCTTTGCGGCGGCCTTGCTGGCGGTGGCGGGCACGATCGCGCTGCTGATGCCGCTGTCGATCCCGTTCTTGATCTACGCCTTCATCTCGGGCGTGTCGATGCGCACCCTGTCGATGGCCGGCCTGTTGCCGGCGATCACCATGGCGCTGGCCCTGATCGTGGTGTGCATGTGGCATGGCCGCAAATCCGGTGTCGACAACGGCGGTGACCGCAGCACACCGGCGCAGATCTGGGCCGCCACACGCGACGCCGGCCCGGCGCTGCTGATGCCGGTCATCATCATCGGCGGCATCTGGACCGGCTTGTTCACCCCCAGTGAGTCGGCAGCCATCGCCGTGGTCTATGGCCTGGTCGTCTCGCTGTTTTACTACCGCGACCTCAAGTGGCAGCGCATCCCCCAGCTGCTGCTCAATGCCTTTGTCACCAGCGCCACGGTGATGCTGGTGATCGGCGCCACCGGGGCCATGGCCTGGCTGATCACGGTCGAGCAGGTGGCCGTGCAGATGGCCGCGTGGATCCAGCTGGTGGCCACCGAGCAGTGGATGTTCCTGCTGCTGTTCAACGTCTGCCTGCTGCTGCTGGGCATCTTCATCGAGCCGCTGCCGGCCATGCTGCTCAGCGCGCCGCTGTTTCTGCCGCTGGCCAGGCATTTCGAGATGGACATGGTGCATGTGGGCGTGGTGATGACGGCCAACCTGGCGATAGCGCTGTACACACCGCCGGTGGGGGGCACGCTGTTTGTTGCAGCCAAGCTGGCCAAGGTTGGCATCGGCGAGATATCCCGGCACCTGTGGCCGCTGATGGCCGCCACCTTCACCGTGGTGATGCTGGTCACCTACATCCCGTGGCTGTCGACCTGGCTGCCGCGCTTTATCCAAAGCCTCTGAAGACCCGGACCACCCATGCAAGCGCTGATCGTCGAGTTCCGCATCCACCCGCCGCATATTGACGCCTTTGCCGTCGCGATTGCCGCCAACGCCCGCGCCTCGCGAGAGGGTGAGCCAGGTTGCCGGCAGTTTGACGTCTGCCGGGATCCGGCGGACCCGGGCTTGTTTTTTCTCTACGAGCTCTACGACGACGAGGCCGCCATCACGGCCCACATGCAATCACCGCACTTTCGGCAAATGGACGCGCTGACGGCGGCTTGGGTGGCGCACAAGGGGGTGCGGCGGATGCAGCGGTTGGCGCCCTGAGGCTGCGGCCTTACTCGGGCGTCATGCCCGCATCCTTGAACGCCTTGCCCCAGGCCACCAACTGCTCTTGCAGGAAAGTGGCCATCTCGTCCGGGCTGGACCCGGCCAGCTCAAAGCCGAGTGCGCTGATGCGCTCGCGCACGTCGGGGCGCTGCATCGCGGCGTTGAGTTCGCGGTTCATGCGCTGCACGATCTCGGGCGCCACCTTGGCCGGCGCAAACAGCGCGGCCCAGGTGCCGGCGGTGAGTGGCGGCAGGCCGGCCTCGGCGGCGGTGGGCACGTTGGGCAGCATCGTTGAGCGGGCGGGCAGCAGCACCGCCAATGCGCGCAGTTTGCCGTCCTTGATATGGGCCAGGGTGCTGCCCGGGGTGGCGAAGGTGAACTGCACATGGTTGCCCAGAATGTCGGTCACGGTCGGGCCTTCGCCCTTGTAGGGCACCAGCGTGGTGTCGGCTTTCACGGCCTTGAGCTGGGCGTGCATCAGCTGCGTCACGCTGGCGTAGCTGCCGTAACCCAGCTTGCCGGGGTTGGCGCGGGCATAGGCCAGCAGTTCAGCCACATCCTTGACCGGCAGCGCGGGTGTGCTGACCAGCACAAAGACATAGCGGCCCACCAGCGAGACCGGCGCAAAACTCTTGACCGGGTCGTAGGGCGGGTTCTTCTTGAGCAGCGGCACCTGCATCATCGGCGTGTTGCTGGCCAAGAAAAAGGTGTGGCCGTCGGGTTCGGCCCGGGCCACAAAGTCGCCCGCAATCGCGCCGTCGGCACCTGGCCGGTTTTCAACCAGCACTTGCTGGCCCAGCGTGGCCGACATCGATTGCGCCAGGATGCGGGCCACCGAATCGGTCGATCCACCGGGCGGAAACTGCAGCACCAGCTTGACTGGCCTGCTCGGCCAGGTCTGGGCCATCGCGGGCGCGGTCAGGCAGGCCAGCAGCAGGCATGCGCTGGACAAAAGCCAGCAGGGCAAAAGGCGTTTCATCGGGTCATCCTCTGGTGGGCGGTGGGGGCGGTGGGGGCGGTGGGGGCGGTGAGGGGCGGTGTGTGACGGCGGGGGCGCAGGCTGGGTCGAGGTGGCGCACGGGTGACTTGCCGTTGCCGCCATACGCTTGACAATCCATTCTCCGCCCCGGACCAGGGGCCAAGCCACCCCGCCGCCCAGGGCAAACCCTGCCCACTTCAGGAGCACACCCCATGAGCACACCCCAACTTTTCGGCATTTCGGGCTCGCGCGCACTGCGGGCGCTGTGGGGCATCGAAGAGGTCGGCATTGCCTTCGAGCAGGTGCCGGTCAACTACGGTGCCGATTCCAAGGCGACCAGCTACCTGGCGGTCAATCCCAACGGGCGCATCCCGGCGCTGATCGACGGCGAGGTGCAGCTGTTCGAGTCGATGGCGATCAACCTGTACCTGGCCAAGCGTTATGGCGGCGCGCTGTACCCAAGCGGCGCCGCAGACGAGGCACGCTGCTGGCAATGGAGCGTCTGGGGCATCAGCGAGATCGAGCCTTGGCAGATGCAGATCGTCATCGACAAATTGTTCACGCCAGAGGACAAGCGCAATCCCAAGACGGTCGAGCGGGCCCAGCGCGCGTTGCAGCGCCCGCTCAAGGTGCTGGACGCGGCACTGGCCGGGCGCGACTGGCTGGTGGGGACGCAGTTCTCGGTGGCCGACCTGAACCTGGCGGGCGTGATGCACCTGCTCAAGGAGATCGGCTTTGGCTACGCCGAGCACCTCAACGTGCAGCGCTGGGCCGACGCTTGCTACGCCCGGCCGGCCCTGGCGCGGGCGCTGGCCCGGCCCTGAGCGCTCAGGGCCGAGGTGTACGCCTCGGTCGGGCTGGCGTCGCGATGCCAGCACCGCGGGCTGAGCCGGCGCTGGCAGCGGCTCCGGCAGGAGCCAAGGGCTCAGCGATAGGCAGCCGTACGGCAGACTTCAGCTCGCGCAGCACCACACTCGACCGCACATGGCTGACACCCGGCAGCTTGAACGCGGTGTCGTGCAAAAAGCGCTCGTAGCCCTGGATGTCGGCCACCAGCACCTGGATCACGTAGTCGGCAGCACCCGTGGTGGCGTAGCAGCTGACGATTTGCGGTGAGGCCGCCACCGCCTGCTCGAACAGGCGCACCCCGTCCTCGGCATGGCGGTCGAGGTTGATCTCGGCCATCACGCATTGGCTTAAACCCACTTTGTCGCGGTCGATGCGCGCGGTATAGCCCAGGATCACGCCGGCTTCTTCCATCGCCTTGACCCGTTTCCAGCACGGCGTGCCGGACAGGCCCACCGCTTCGGCCAGTTGCTGCACGGTCTGGCGGGCGTCGCGCTGCAGCTCGTTGAGCAGCGCCAGGTCGATGCGGTCTAAATTATTCATGCTTTGAAGCATCGCATTTGAAGCATGGTGTTCTAAATAACGGCGGTTCAAGGAGCAAAGAAAAAGGACATTCTTGGGCTTAAAAAGTACGATCTTGCACCCGCCCAACCGCCAAGCCTGCCATGTCCCAGCCGCCTTTGCCCAGCCTCGCCGCTGCCACCGCTGACACCGCTGCCACAGCCGCCACAGCCGCCACAGCCGCCGCCGAGGCCTTGCCCAGCGGTCTGCTGCGGCCCGATTACCAGCTGGCCGACCAGCTCTGGGCCGACTCGGGCGCGGTCTTCCTGACCGGCACCCAGGCGCTGCTGCGGCTGCTGCGCATGCAACGCCAGCGTGATGCGGCCGCCGGGCTGGCCACGCAAGGCTTCATCAGCGGCTACCGGGGCTCGCCGCTGGGCGGCGTGGACCAGCAGATCTGGAAGGCCGGCGACAAGTTCAGCGCCCAAGGCATCCGTTTCCTGCCGGCGATCAACGAGGAGCTGGCCGCCACCGCCGTGCTGGGCACCCAGCGGGTCGAGGCTGATGCCGAGCGCACCTGCGACGGCGTATTTGCCCTGTGGTACGGCAAGGGCCCGGGGGTGGACCGGGCGGGCGATGCGCTCAAGCACGGCAACGCCTTTGGCTCGTCGCCACACGGCGGTGTGCTGATGGTGGCGGGTGACGACCACGGCTGCGTCTCGTCGTCGATGCCGCACCAGAGCGAGCAGGCTTTCCAGAGCTTCCACGCGCCGGTGCTGGCGCCCGGCAGCGTGGCCGAGTTGCTGGAGTTTGGGCTGTACGGCTGGGCGCTGTCGCGCTACTCGGGCGCCTGGGTCGGTTTTTGTGCGCCGTCCGAGGTGGTGGAAAGCGGCGCCACGGTGGACCTGGACGCCCTGGCCCATCGCACTGCCGGCTGGGCCGATGCCGACGCGGTGCGCCAGCGCAGCGGTCACCAGCCACCGCCCGGCGGCCTGCACAACCGTTGGCCTGACCTGCCGTCGCTGCAGATCGAGCAACGCGCCCATGCCAAGCTGGACGCGGTGCTGGCCTTTGCCCGCGTCAACACGATCGACCGCGAAATCGTCGCCAGCCCCCACGCCACGGTGGGCATCCTGACCGCCGGCAAAGCGCATTTCGACCTGCTGGAGGTGCTGCGCCGGCTCGATATCCCGCTGCAAGCACTGGCAGATGCCGGGGTGCGGGTGCACAAGCTGGGGCTGGTCTCGCCCATCGAGCCGGGCGGCATCGCGCGCTTTGTGCAGGGCCTGACGGAAGTGCTGGTGGTCGAAGAAAAAGGTCCGGTGGTCGAGACCCAGCTGCGCACGCTGCTCTACAACGCACCGGCCAGCGCCCGGCCGGCGATCCTGGGCAAACACGACGCTGCGGGCGCGCCGCTGCTGTCAGCGCTGGGCGAGCTGCGGCCGTCACGCCTGATCGAGGTGCTGGCCGACTGGCTGGCGCGGCACTTCCCAGGCGCTGCACCGGGCGCCGCACCCGGGCTGGACCGGCGCGCGCTGGTGCGCGACTTCACGCCACCGGCGCTGCTCAGCAACAGCGCTGACAGTGTCAAACGTGCGCCGTATTTTTGCGCCGGCTGCCCGCACAACACCTCCACCCAAATCCCGGCCGGCTCCACGGCCCAGGCCGGCATTGGCTGCCACTTCATGGCCAACTGGATGGATCGGGGCACGCAGGGCCTGATCCAGATGGGCGGCGAGGGTGTGGACTGGGTGTCGCACGCGATGTTCAGCAAAACCCCGCATGTGTTCCAGAACCTGGGCGACGGCACCTACTACCACTCGGGTTATCTGGCGATCCGCCAGGCAGTGGCCGCCAAAGCCACGCTGACCTACAAGATCTTGTTCAACGACGCGGTGGCGATGACCGGTGGCCAGCCGGTGGACGGCCAGATCAGCGTGGCCGGCATCGCCCGCCAGGTCGAGGCCGAAGGCGTCAAGCAAGTGGTGGTGCTGAGCGACCACATAGCCAAATACGACGGCCAGCACGGCCAGTTTCCGGCCGGCACCGGGTTTTTTGACCGCGCTGAGCTGGATGCGGTGCAGCGCCGGCTGCGCGAAACGCCCGGCGTGACGGTGCTGATCTTTGAGCAGACCTGCGCCGCCGAGCTGCGTCGCCGCCGCAAGAAGCCGGTGGCCAAGGGCGGGCTGATCGACCCGGCCAAACGCCTGTTCATTAACCCGCAGGTCTGTGAGGGCTGTGGCGACTGCAGCGTGCAAAGCAACTGCGTGGCGGTGCTGCCGCTGGAGACCGCACTCGGCCGCAAACGCAAGATCGACCAGGGCGCCTGCAACAAGGATTACTCCTGCGCCAAGGGCTTTTGCCCCAGCTTTGTGTCGGTGCTGGGCGGCGCGCTGCGCAAGAAGTCTGGCGTGCTGGCGGGCAACGTTGGCGGCGCCGCTGCCGGCGGCAATGCCGCTTTCCAGCAGCGCATTGCTGCCCTGCCCTTACCCGCCACGCCCCACTGGACCGGGCCATACGACCTGCTGGTGACCGGCGTGGGCGGCACCGGCGTGGTCACCGTGGGCGCGCTGATCACGATGGCAGCGCACCTGGAGGGCAAAGCCGCGAGCGTGCTCGACTTCATGGGCTTTGCGCAAAAAGGCGGCGCGGTGCTGAGCTTTGTCCGGCTGGCCGAGCGCGCCGACCTGCTGCACCAGGTGCGCATCGACGCCCAACAGGCCGACGCGGTGCTGGCTTGCGATCTGGTGGTGGCGGCGTCGCCCGAGGCGCTGCTGACGGTGCGCCCCGGCCGCACCCGCATCCTGGCCAACCTGCATGAGGTGCCGGTGGCCGAGAGCCTGCACAACCCCGACGCCAGCCTGCAAGTGCCGCAGTTGCTGGCCAAGCTGCAGCACGCGGCAGGCCTTGCCGAGGGCGACAGCAGCGGCCGGGTCGAGACGCTGGACGCGCAGGCGCTGGCCGAGGAATTCATCGGCGACGCCATCGTCAGCAATATCCTGGTGCTGGGCTACGGCTGGCAGCGCGGGCTGGTGCCGGTCGGCCTGGCCGCGTTGCAACGTGCCATCAGCTTGAACGGCGTGGCGGTGCAAAGCAACCTGCAGGCGTTTGCACTGGGCCGGCTGGCAGCCGCCGACCCGGCGGGGCTGGCGGCCTTGCGCGAGGTGGCGGACGCGGCCCTGCCAGGGGCCAGCACGGCGCTGGACCCGGCCCGGCACGGCGCCGGCGACGGCGACCCCCGCGACAGTGTGGCCACGCTGCTGGCCCGCGGCGTGCAAGACCTGACGGCCTACCAGAACGCCGCCTACGCCCGGCGGTACGCCGCGGTGGTGCAGCGGGTGCAGCAGCATGAACAGGCGCTGGGGGCAGATGGCGGGCTGCCACTGACGCGGGCGGTGGCCCGCTGCCTGCACAAGCTGATGGCCGTCAAGGACGAGTACGAGGTGGCGCGCCTGTACAGCGACGGCCGCTTCCGCCAGCAGCTGGCGGCACAGTTCGAGGGCGACTTCAAACTTGAATTCCACCTGGCACCGCCTTTGCTGAGCCGGGCAAAAGGCGACCAACCGCCGCGCAAGATCCGCATCGGTGGCTGGCTGCTGCCGGTGTTGGGCTGGCTGGCCCGAGGCAAGGTGTTGCGCGGCACCGCGCTCGACCTGTTCGGCCGCAGCGCCGAGCGGCGGCTGGAGCGCTCGCTGATCCCGCAGTACCTCGCCCGCATCGACAGCCTGCTGCCCCGCCTGGACCGCAACACCCTGGCGCTGGCCACGCAGATCGCCTCGCTGCCGCTGCAGGTGCGCGGTTTTGGCCATGTCAAGCTGGCCAACCTGGCGCTGGCCCGGGTGCGCGAGGCCGAGTTGTTGCACCGCCTCGATGCGGCCACCTGGCCGCGGCCCGCGGGTCTGCCGCAAGCCGGCCAGATCCGCGGTATTGCGGTGACGGCCGAGCGGGTCTAGCGGGCTTGGCGCCGGATTGCCCCGCTGACGCGCGGCGTGGCGCTGATGGCCCCGGGTGGGCGCCGCCCGGGGCTGCACAACGCCGGCCACCCCTTGCTTTGGCAACGGGTGGCCGGACCGGCAAGCGATCAGCGCTTGCCCAATGACGCCAGCACCGCGCCGGCGTCGGCGTCCTCCAGGCAGGGCGTGACCGACATGGCCAGCAGGTCGCCCCACTGCGCCTGCCATTGGAACAAGGCCTTGGCGTCGGTGCTCTCGGCCACCGCAAAACCCTGGCCGCTCATGCCGTGCCAGCGGCCCAACATCTGCACCCCCTTGGGCGGCGCGCCGCCGGTCTCCAGAAACCGGCTGATCGTGGCATTGAACGTACCCTGCGGCAGCATCCAGCTGACGATGTATTGCATGGCAATCTCCTGGTGACAACGCCCTGCTGACAACAGCAATGCCGCAACGGGGACATGCGCCAGCAGGGCTAGCGACATGTTCGGGTCATCGGCCTTGCGGCATGGCAACCAGTGGCCGGCTGGGGGCTGAAATACTAGACCTGTGCGGGCGCGATGGAAAGCAGTTTCAGCCCCGGTGAGGGGGCGTGAACACAGCGGGCCCCTGCTCCGCCGCGCCGCTGGCCCCAAACGGCGGTTTGGGGCGGCTTCGTGCACCTGGCGCCATGCGATGGCGTCGGTTTAACAATCGAGGGTAAACCCGTCCCGCGAACGGGTGTCGAGCCGGGTGCACAGCGTCGGCTGCCGCTGACATTCGTGATTTACTGGGATATTCATCAACCAACGCCGTGCAGGCATTGAGGATGTATCCGATGATTGTCTCGCCCCAGCCCGTTGCCCTCGACGCCGCCAAGCTCCAACATCTGCGGTTGTTGTTCGCGGCGATTGCCGCCGTATCCGGATCGGACGCAGCGTTTGCCTTCACCCCCCCGCCGCCAATCTCTCAGCCCTGCACCGCTGGCACCTACAGCAGCAACGGCCTCAAGCCCTGCTTGAACGCCAGTGTGGGCCACTACGTGCCCACCTCCGCGGCCACCAGCCAAACCGCCGCGCCGCTGGGCTACTACGTCGCCACCACCGGGGCGTCGGCAGCAACGGCCGCACAGGTCGGCCACTATGTTGACAGCGTCGGCGCCAGCGCGGCCAAATTGGCCAGCGCGGGCAGCTACGTGGCACTGACAGCGCAGTCCAAGGCGCAGTTCGCGGCGCTGGGCTATTACGTCCCAACCGCGGGCGAGTCGGCTGCAACGCCCGCTCCGTTGGGCCGCTATGTTGATAGCGTCGGCGCCAGCGCGGCCAAATCGGCCAGCGCGGGTTATTACGTGGCATCGACCGGGCAATCAGCGGCCCAGGCTGCCTCGCCCGGTTACTACGTCAGCACCACGGGGGCATCGGCTGCCACCGCAGCGCCGCTGGGCGCTTATGTCGCCACGTCCGCTGCAGTCGCGGTCACGCAGGCGCCCGTGGGCCGCTATGTCGACACGGTCGGCGCCAGCGCGGCCAAGTTGGCCAGCCCCGGCTACTTCGTGGCCTCCACCGGGCAATCCAGCGCCCAGGCGGCCGCGCCGGGCTCGTTTGTCAGCGCTGCCGGCGCCTCGGCCGCTACGGCCGCACCGCTGGGCTTTTTTGTCAGCAGCTCGGCCGCCACGGCGGCAACCTCCGCCCCGGCGGGCAAGTACGTGGCGATCACCGGCGCAACAGCCGCGGCAACCTGCGCATCGGGCGCCAACACGTACGGCGCTGCGTCCGCCTGCCGCATCATCACCGAGGGTTTTGCCGGCGACCCCACCCACGTGGTGTCGCCGCGGCTGTCCAGCAACTTCGGCACCAGCGGCACCCATGCCGTGGGCACGGTGTCGCCGGGCGGCAGCTTTGCGTTCAACGTCAGCAACGCCTCGGCCGACGTCGCCACGGGGGCCAACCTGATGACGCTGACGTTGCGCTCGTTCACGCTGGCCGGCGCCGACGGGTCCTGGTTCGACCTGGCCGGCTTCAGCAGCGGCATGACATTGGCGCCGGGCGGCCTGGCGGGGCTGTCCTTGCTGGCCAAGGCAGGCTTGCCGGCGGGTGCATTTGCGTTTTCCTTGACGCTCGAGACCGACCAGTTTGCCGACTACGGCATGGCGGGCAAGCAATTTGCCTACAACTTCACCGGCAGCAACGGTACCGCGCCCGTGCCCGAGCCGGGGTCGGCCGCGCTGGCCTTGGCTGGGCTGGGCCTGCTGGGCGCCTGGGTCGGTCGCCGCCGCCGCTCTGCACAGGCTTGACGCGCCGCGCGCCACCACCGCTGCCGGGCACGGCTCCGACTGCGCCCACGCTGGCCGCGCTGATCTCGCAGGCCGGCGAGTTGCGGGCTGCGGGTGATCTGGTGGCGGCCGAGGCTTTGCTGCGCCAGGCGGTGCAGCGCGCCCCAGGCTCAGCGGTTGCACTGACCAACCATGGCCTGCTGTTGTCCGAACTGGGCCGCCACCGGGACGGTGCGGCCCGGCAGCGCGAGGCCCTGGTCATCGATCCCGGGCTGGCCGCCGCCTGGAGCAATCTGGCATTGGCGCTGCGGCAGCTGGGTGATGGGCCCGGCGCGGTCGATGCCGAGGCGCACGCCCACCGGCTGGCACCCGGCACGCCGCACGACCTGGTCGCCCGCGGGCTGTCGCTGCGGGCCGGGTTGCAGATGACCGACGCCCTGGACTGCCTGCGCCAGGCACTGCGGCTCGATGCCCGCCTGCCCGAGGCCTGGATCAACCTGGGCGGGCTGCTGCAGGATCTGGGCGACACCCAAGCTGCGCGCACGGCTTTTGAGCAGGCCACCGCGCTGGCCCCGCGCGACCGGCGGGCGCTGGCCAACCTGCTGATGGCCAGCCAGTACGATGCCAGCCGCAGCGCCGGCGATCTGCGTGCCACCGCCGCCCGCGCGGCTGCGGCCTGGCCATCGCCGCAGGCACGCCCTCAGGCACCCCCGCTGCCGCTTGCGTCGTCCCGTCCGCTACCGCACCCGCCACCCGACGCGGTGCTGCGGCCCAGCGACGGCCGGCTGCGCCTGGGCTACCTCAGCGGCGACCTGTACGCCCACCCGGTGGCCTGGCTGCTGGCGCCGGTGCTTGAGGCCCATGACCGTGCTGCCGTCGAACTGCACTGTTTCGACCACCAGGCCCGCAACCTCACCGACGACCCGATGCACCAGCGCCTGCGCGCCGCGGCCGAGCACTGGCACGGGGTGGCCGATCTCGACGACGGGGCCATTGCAGCGCGTATCCGCCATGCCGGCATCGACGTGCTGGTGGACCTGTCGGGCCACACCGAACACGGCCGGCTGGGGGTTGTCGCGTTGCGGCCGGCGCCGGTTCAGCTGTCGTGGCTGGGCTACTTCGGCAGCACCGGCCTGCCGGCGATCGATGGCGTGCTGCTGGGCGATGCACTGGCGCCGCCGGGCAGCGAGGCTTTCTACACCGAGCCGCTGGAGCGGGTCACGGGTGTGCACTTTGCGTATGCGCCGCCGCCCTATGCACCGCCGGTTGCGGCGCCGCCGTCGGCGCACAACGGGGTCATCACTTTTGGCTCGTTCAACAACCCGGCCAAGTTTGGTGATGACGTGGTGCAGCTCTGGTCCGCCGTGCTCCAGGCCGTGCCGCACAGCCGCCTGGTGCTGAAGTGGAAGACCTTCGCCGATCCGGGCTTTGCCCTGCACACCCAACGGCGCTTTGTGGCCTGTGGGGTCGATCCGGCGCGGGTGCAAACCCGGCCGGCAACGCCGCACGCCCAGATGCTGGCCGAGTATGGCGACATCGATGTTGCGCTGGACCCGCATCCGTTCTCTGGCCTGATCACCACGCTGGAGGCGCTGTGGATGGGCGTGCCCGTCGTGACGTTGCCCTGGCAGCGTCCGGTGTCGCGGCAGACGCTGGCCGTGCTGCGGGCGATCGGGTTGGACCGTGGCATCGCGACCACACCACGCGGCTACGTGGCGCAGGCCGCAGCACTGGCCGCCGACATCAGCACCCGTACAACCTGGCGCAGCGGCGGTGCCGACAGCCTGCGACACCGTGTCAGCGCCAGCCCGCTGGCCGATGGCCGGCGCCTGGCCGCCGAGCTTGAGGCGATCTACCGGCGGCACCTGGCCACCCGCCGCGCGGCCAGCCCCCCATGACGCCGACCCTGCGCCGGCCCAGCCTCGCCCATGCCGTGGCCCTGCACGAGGCCGGGCAGACCGAAGCCGCCGCGGCCGCCTACGAGCAGTTGCTGGCCGCCGATCCGCGCCAGCCGTCGCTGCGCCACAACCTCGGCCTGATCCGTTTGCACCAGCAGGCCACCGCCCGCGCCCTGCCGCTGCTGGAGCAGGCCTGGGCCGAGGACGGCGCGCACGACGGCTGGCTGCAGTCGCTGCCGGTGATCGGCACGGTGCTGCACGGCATGGGCCTCTGGGAGGACGCCCGGCGCTGGCTGGCGCGTGCCGCAGCGCGTGCGCCCGCAGGCAGCATGCTGGCGCCTGCGCTGGGCGATGTGCTGCGCCGCCTTCAACCGCGCGACTACCTCGCGCCCGAGGTGTTCGATCCGCTGCAAGCGCGCACCCTGCTGCGCTTCTCGCCGCGTGAATCCGACACCTACGTCTATGCAATCGACGTGGTCGGCGCCGGTTACCCGGTCGGCGCCACCGACCCGGCCGCCAGTGCCGCGGACGCGGACCCGCTGGGCGGGATCATGCCGGCCGACCTATTCGAGCGCATCCTCGACAAGATCGTTGCCGATGGTGTCGCCGACCTGCCGGTGGTCTGGCTTGGCAACTGGGGCGAGCCGCTGCGTCATCCGGCGCTGGCTGCGCTGATTCAGGCGGTCAAGCAGCGCGGCTTGTCTTGCCATCTCAAGACCCACCTCGGCAGCGACGAGCGTCTGCGCGAACTGGCCGACGCCAACCCCGACGAGATGACGATCTCGCTCGCCCCGCTTGCGCCTGCCCGCGGTGCACAGCCGCACCCGCGCGCCGACCTGCCGCAGGTGAGCGCCAACATGCGCCGGCTGCGTCAATGCCTGGACGACGCGCAAGCCACCACGCGGGTCTGCGTCGATCAGCCGCTGTACCCAGGCGGTGAGGCGGCGGTTACCGCCATGACCGCACTGTGCGACGCGCTGGGTTTTGCGCACCGCCCGATCACGGTCATCGCCCGGCCGCTGGAGCGGCTGGCAGACCTGCTCGACGGCCGCGGCGCACCCGACCCGCAGTGGATGGCGCTGGCCGAGCCACCCCAGGCCTACCTGCCGCGCATCGCAGCCACACGCAGTACCCGCCATGACTGCGAATGGCGCTTCAACCAGACCGTCATCAACCCGGACGGCACGGTGGCACTGTGCCGCGGCGTGGTGGACACGCCCAACGGGCTGGGTCTGCGCTTCATTGCCACTCCGCATGCCGAGTTAGAGGCCGCCCGGTACCGCCATCCGTTCTGCACCACCTGCATGCACCACGGGCTGTCCTGTTCGGTACCTGACGCCAGCAAGATGGGCTGAACCGCCGCCTTGCCGTGACTGCTGCCTGCCATCCCTAGTTTGAGCCGCTGTTTCACCGGTATCGGTGCACGGGGGAGGCCCGCTGCGCCAGCACCCTGAACCACAATCATTTGTCCCGTTGGCGGGCGTGCGCGCCGTGGTGTGGGTGCGCTGTCCGCCGATGTTGCGGCATTTCTGAGAGGCAAACCATGAGCAATGTGGCTGGCAAGGCTTACGCGATGAACGTGCTGACGCCCATGCGTCCGCGCCTGAGTTGGGTGAACCGCCTGATCTTCATCGTCTCGCGGGCCCTGCCCGACCAGCTGGCCGGGCTGATGGGCTTGTCGATCATCCACTTTGCGCGCTGGTTCATCATCAAGCGCGACCAGTGGCCCGACCTGGGCCAGGGTGCGGAGTCGTTGAACAACGACTACATGATGTTCTGCAGCAACTTCAACGGCACCTGGGACCAGTACATCGACGCCTTCTCCGACGGCCTGCCCAACGGGCTGGACCTGTTCTGGTATTCATCCACCCGCTATCCGGGCTCGATCCCCGTGACGCCGTTCAAGAACTACATCCGCGCCAACCAGGTCGACACCGACTACTACTACAACGCCACGCCGGGCGCGGCCCAGCGCGACATCAAGTGCGCGATGCGGGTACAGCAGGCCCTGGCTGGCCTGGCCGCGCAACACGGCCAGTGCACGCCTGCGCAGTTTGCCGCAGCCTGGACCGCGGCCTTGCAGACGGTGCAAAACGATCTGGGCTCACCCGGTTTTGCGCCAGTGGCCAGCAACGACACCACCCACGCCGACCGGCACCGCCAGGCCTTTGTGGCCGCACGCTGGGGCCGCCCGGCGCGGCCCGCGACTGGGGGGCAATGAGATGGCCAACATCGACGGCGGCCACTACTTCTTGAGCACCCTGATTCCGGTGCTGACTGAACCGGTACGGCGCGACGATGGCAGCTTCACGGTGCCCAGCCACCTGCTGCGCGAGGCGCTGGCCAGCCTGCCTACCGCCCAGCAAAGCCCGGCCAGCGTGGCAGCCGGATTCAGCAGCCCGTTTTCACGCTGCCACCGCAGCCATTTTGTCCGGGCGGTGGTGATCGACCAGCCGATGTACAACGGCCGCGACGGTGGCAATGCGCTGGTGCAGGCGCTGCGCAAGGTCAACCTGCTGGCAGCACAACCGGTGGACAGCCTGTCGCGGCCCTGGCTGATGTTCAACGCCGATTTCGACGCCCGCAGCGACGAGGCCGACGGCGGCCTGGCCAGCTGGGCTGCCGGCCTGTGGACCCGTACCGAGCCCGAGTTACGTGCGGTGTTCGAGCACTGCGTCGGCTTTGATGCGGTCGACAGCGGGGCGGCGTTTGCGGCCTGGCTCAAGCGCTGCCAGATCGAGACCACGATGAGCTTCAACGACTACTACGTGCCGATGCCTGCGCTCGACGCCTACACGCTGCCGCAGGTGGGCAAGGGCATCGCGGTGGCCACCGGCGTGCTGACGGCAGCTGCCGCCGCGGCGTTGCTGGTGTTGCAGCACAGCCTGGGCTGGCTGCTGCTGGCCGCGCCGCTGGCGGCAGTGCTGGCGGTGCTGGGCTGGCTGGCGGTGCTGTGGGAAAAGGGCAGCCAGCCCTACCCCACCGGCGCCGGCACCGACCTGCCGGCGGTGCTGAAGGCGCTGCATGTGCAGCAGCGTTTTGCGCTGCTGGCCGCCGAGCTGCAGGGTGCCGACGCCGCCACCGTGCACGCCCGGTTTGGCGATTTCCTGCGCCAGGTCCGGCCCGCTGACCCGGCCGGCCCGACCCAGGCCCCCGGCGTGATCCGGTCCGACGGTGTGCCGCTGGTGGCCCACCAGGACGTGCCGGCCAAGGCGGCGGCATGACGCGCCCTGGTCGGTTGACCGCAAACGCGACCCTGAACGTGACCGCAAGCGAGACCGCAGCCGCAAGCGCAACCGAACCCGAAATCGAAACCGAAACCCCCGCCGCAATCGCCGCCACCACGCCTGGCAAAGGGCCCGCACCATGACCGACTTGCTCGAACTGGCCGACATCCAGGGCAATATCCTGTCGGCGTACGGCCGGCTGGGTTTTCCAAAGGCGCGCTACCTGCTGGTGCACATCACCGACGCGCAGACCGGCCGGGCCTTTGTCGACGCATTGCGCCGGCGCGTGACCACCGCGCTGCGCTGGCCGTCGTCGCGCAAGGGCGTGCCGCTGGGCAACAACCCAGTCAAGCGGCCGCAGGTGGCGCTGAACCTGGCTTTCAGCTACCGCGGCCTGGTGGCGCTGGGCTTGCCCACCCGCACGCTGCGGGGCTTGCCCGACGACTTCATGGACGGCATGCAGGCACGCGCATCCATCCTGGGCGACGACGTGCTGGACAACACCCCCGCGCACTGGGACCCGGTCTGGCAAGCCGGCGCGCCGGCCGCTCACCTGCTGATCACGCTCAACGCCCAACTGGGCGCAGATGGCGGGCCGGTGCCCGAGCTGGCCGTCGATACGGCCGCGATCCTGGCATTGATGGCCCGGCTCAACGCTGGCAGCACCGCCTTGACCCTGCTTGCCGGCCACCGCGGGCCCGACCCCCGCTGGCAAGAGCTGTCGGCCTTGATGTCGGACGGCCAACCCACGCCGTTTGAGCATTTCGGCTTCATGGACGCGATCGGCGACCCGGTGTTCGTCGGTCAGTATCCCGGCGGTGCCGAGGAGGGGCTGGCGGTGGGCCAGGGTGCGGTGGATGGCCAGGGCCGCTGGCGGCCACTGGCCACGGGTGAGTTCTTGCTGGGCTGGACCGACGAGGCCCAAGAGGTGGCCGGCGCGCCGATGCCGCTGGATTTCAGCCGCAACGGCAGCTTTTTCAGCTACCGCAAGCTGCACCAGCATGTGCCGGCGTTTGAACGCTGGGTGGCCGAGACCAGCGGCCGGTTGGGTGCGGCCTGGGGCCTGCCCGACGCCACCGCTGCCCGCCACACCTTGCTGGCCAAGATGGCCGGGCGCTGGACCGACGGCGTGCCGCTCAGCGTGGCGCCCGACCTGGCGGCCTGGGCCGAGTTCAACCACCGCTTTAAGCCCGGCTCGGCCGAGCGCAAAGCGGCGCTGGTCGAGTTTCGCTACCAGGACGACCCGCAGGGCATCCGTTGCCCGGTCACGGCGCACCTGCGCCGCATGAACACCCGCGATTCACTGGACCCGCGCGCCAGCGCAGTGCCCGCCGAGCGCATGGGCAGCGCGCTGAACAACCGCCGCCGCATCCTGCGCCGCGGTCTGCCCTACGGCGCACGCGACGACGCGCAGGGTGAGCATGGCATCGTGATGCTGGCGCACTGCACCGCACTGGCCCGGCAGTTCGAGTTTGTGCAGCAGCAGTGGGTCAACTTCGGGTTGGATTTCAACGCCGGCAACGACAGTTGCCCGCTGGTGGGCAACCACCCTGATGGCGCCCGTTTTGTCATCGCCGCCGACCCCGCCAGCGGCCGTGCGCCGTTCATCGCCCAAGCGTTGCCGCAGTTTGTCTCGACCCGCGGCGGCGACTACTTCTTCGCCCCCAGCATGACCGCGTTGCGCATGATGGGCATGGGCGTGACCGACCCGACCTGAGTGCTTGGGTGCTTGGTGCCTGATCGCCTGATCGCTTGAGCGTCCGGATCAACCGTTCTGCGGCGGCGGCTTGACCCCGCCCGGTGCAACGCCGTCGGTCAGCGCCGGATCGGCTTTGGTGTCGGACTTCGGCGCAGAGACCGGCTTGGCTGAATTGCCCGCCGGCCGGATCCCTTCCACCAGGCCGCGGATCATCAGCAGCAGCGGTTCGGACGCAAAACCGGTGCCAAAGGCCAGCGTGGCGGCCGAGGTCAGGCTGGTCGGGCTGACGATGAACCAGGTGGCCACGGCCAGGAACGGTGCCGAGACCAGTTGCATGATCTGGAACACCACCACCTCGCGCGCCTCGAACGGCCGCATGCGGCCTTCCTTGTCGGTGGGGATGTAGTTGGGGTGCAGCCGGCGCTGGTACTCGGGGATGCGTCGCGACAGGCTGACCGCACCGCCGATGTAGGCCATCACCAGCACGAAAAACGGCACAGCCAGGCCGCCGATCACCTCGAGGTGGTGGCGGGGTGCGACCGGATCAGTGCGTTTGCTCGCGCCCGTGCCTGCGCTTGCGCTTGCGCCCGCCGCCGCCGCCGCCACTGCCACCGGCGACGTCCCCGCCGGCGCCACGGCGGCGGACGGCAGGGGTGGCGAGGTATCGATCACCGTGGCCGTGACGCCGCCGATGGCCAGCATCAAGGTGTAGCGCAGCGGTCCGTCGTAGGGTTCGTCCTTGCCATTGGCCTGGCGCCGGCTTGGCCACTGGTCGCCCTTGGGCAAGTCGGATGGGCACAACACCACCGCCGACACGCCGCTCAGCCCGCCCATCGCTTGGCCGCGCACGCAACCCCGCACCAACTCCAGCGTGGCCGTTCTGCTGTCGCCCGATGTCGGTCCGTCAGACACGAAGGGCAGCACCAACATGGCAAAAGAGCCAATCGTGAAGGCATATGCAAAGACGAAGATGTCGGCGATGCGGTGCCTGGCATCGCCGGTAAAGCAGCGGATGAACCAGATGGCGGTGAGCAGCCCCAGCGCAACGGTAGCCAGGCCATTGACCCGCTGCCCGGTGGTGTCGGACTCAAACTGGAACAGGTTCAGCTTGGCCACGGAGACGACCAGAAACATCGCCATCACCGCCAGGGCCAGGTCGGGATGGGTCAGGCTGTCGCGTTCGAGCAGTTGGGCATCGTCGGGATCGGGCCGCAGTACCGGGATGGCGGCGGTGGCGGCGGTGGCGGCGGTCACGGCGGCGGCTTCGGCGGTGACCGCCGCGGCCTCGGCGGTTGCCGCTGCGGTGGCGGCCGTGGACGCACTGGGGGACGTGGCAGCGGCGGGTGCAGCGGGCAGTGCCGGGCCGGCAAGCTCAGCGCCGACCGCCGGTATCTCGCCGCTGGGCAGGGCGGCTGCCGCCGGGTCTTGACCCGGGTTGTCGGTACTTTGGGTCATGCTGCTGTCCCGCCTGCGTAAGGGCGCCGGCCGAGGGCATGATGGCGTCGTCCCGTGCGGTTGGGCATCCCTAAAAACAACGGTGGTCGCAGGGGGCAGGCCGGGCATGACCGACCCGACCTGCGGCCGCGGTGGCACACCGCACCGCCGTGTCACCACCGCGCTACCCGGGCACTGCGCTGGCTGCTAGGCTGGCAAGCCCACCCGCCAAGGATCCCCGCGATGCAATACACCCGATTGGGCCGCAGCGGCCTCAGCGTCTCCCGCTTGTGCCTGGGCTGCATGACCTACGGCGTTCCCGAGCGCGGCGCCCACCCCTGGACGCTGGACGAGGCCGCCAGCCGGCCGCTGATCCGGCAGGCCGTCGAACTGGGCATCAACTTCTTCGACACTGCCAATGCCTACTCCGACGGCACGTCCGAAGAGATCGTCGGCCGCGCGCTGCGCGACTTTGCCCGGCGCGACGAGATCGTGGTCGCCACCAAGGTGCGCTATGCCAACCGCAAGGCGCCCAACGTCGGCGGGCTGTCGCGCAAGGCGATCTTCTTCGAGATCGACGCCAGCCTGCAGCGCCTGGGCATGGACTATGTGGACCTGTACCAAATCCACCGCGCCGACCCGCACACCCCGATCGAGGAGACGATGGAGGCGCTGCACGATGTGGTCAAGGCCGGCAAGGCGCGCTACATCGGCGCATCGTCGATGCATGCCTGGCAGTTTGCCAAGGCCCAGCAGGTCGCTGCCACCCACGGCTGGACGCCGTTTGTCAGCATGCAGCCCGAGTGGAGCCTGCTCTACCGCGAGGAAGAGCGCGAGATGCTGCCGCTGTGCCGCGACCAGGGCGTGGGCGTGATCCCCTGGAGCCCGCTGGCGCGCGGCCGGCTGGCCCGGCCCTGGGGCGAGCACACACCGCGCATTGCCAGCGATGTGTTCGGCAGCGGCCTGTTTGCCCACACCGAGGCGGCCGACCGCGGCGTGGCCGACGCGCTGGCCAGCCTGTCCGCCCAGCGCGGCCTGCCGCGTGCGCAACTGGCGCTGGCCTGGCTGCTGCGCCAGCCGGGGCTGACGGCGCCGATCATCGGCGCGTCCAGGCCCGAGCATTTTGACGACGCGGTGGCAGCGCTGACCGTCACGCTGAGTGAGACGGAAGCCGCAGCGCTTGAAGCGCCCTACCTGCCGCACCCGGTGGTGGGCTTTGAGTAGCCCGCCCGATTGCAGCGCGGTCACAACACCCCCAACCGAGACCACCCCATGAGCAAACTCAACAACAAGATCGCGTGGATCACCGGCGCGGGCACCGGCATCGGGCTGGCGGGTGCGGTGGCGCTGGCGCAGGCCGGCGCGGTGGTGGTGATGTCGGGCCGGCGCGAGGACGTGCTGGCCGCCGAGGCCGACAAGATCCGCACTGCCGGCGGCCGGGCCGAGGTCGAGGTGCTGGATGTGGCGGACGCCGACGCGGTGGCCGCAGTGGCCGCGCGCATCCTGGCGCGCCACGGCCGCATCGACATCCTGGTCAACAGCGCCGGGCTGAACACGCCGAACCGCTTCTGGAAGAACCAGACGGTCGAGGGCTGGCGCACCGTGATCGGCGCCAATCTGGACGGCACTTTCTACACCGTCAACGCGGTGCTGCCGGCGATGCGGGCGCAGCAGGACGGGCTGGTGATCAACATCTCGTCCTGGGCCGGGGTGCACCACCCCAAGCTGACCGGCGCGGCCTACAACGGCAGCAAACACGCCGTCACCGCACTGACCGAGACCATCAACATGGAGGAGTGCAGCAACGGCATCCGCGCCTGCGCTATCTGTCCGGCCGAGGTCGCCACGCCGATCATGGACCGTCGGCCGGTGCCGCCCAGCGCACTCGACCGATCGCGCATGCTGCAGCCCGAGGACCTGGGCGCAACCATCCGCTTCATCGCCGAGCTGCCGGCCCACGCCTGCGTCAACCAGCTGATCATCAGCCCGACCTGGAACCGGATGTACATCGACAACCTCTGAGCGCCCGCCATGACCCTGCCACCCGCGCTGCAACCCACCGCCCTGCACCCGTTCAACCGCTTCGACGTGCCCACGCTGCTGGCGCAGCGGGCCGCAGCCCGGCGCGACCATGTCTTCATCGCCTGGGAGCCGTTCGAGGGCCCACCCCAGACCTGGACTTTTGGTGAGTTTCACCAGCAGGTCGGCCGCATCGCAGGCGGCCTGGCGCGGCGCGGTGTGGTGGCAGGCGACCGGGTGCTGATCCACCTCGACAACTGCCCCGAGACCCTGCTGGCCTGGTACGCCTGCGCCTGGCTGGGCGCGGTGGCCGTGACCACCAACGCCCGCGCCGCTGACGACGAGCTGAGTTATTACGCCGAGCACTGCGGTGCGGTGGCCGCCATCACCCAGCCCAAGTTTGCCGAGCGGGTGGCGGCGCACTGCAAGCACCTGCGCTGGGTCGTGGTAACGGCCACCGACAACGGCGCCGCGCCCACCCGGCCGGTCGAGGCCGGCCAGCGTTTCGAGACGCTAGACGCCGAAGCCCCGCCGCGCCGCGCGCCCGACCCCCTGGCGCCGTGCAGCGTGCAGTACACCTCGGGCACCACCTCGCGGCCCAAGGCGGTGCTCTGGACCCACGCCAACGCGCTGTGGGGGGCGCGCATCAACGCGGTGCACGAGGACTTGCAGGGCAGCGACGTGCACCTGGTGCACCTGCCGCTGTTCCACACCAACGCCCAGGCCTACTCGGTGCTGGCCTGCCTGTGGGCCGGCGCCACCGCGGTGGTGCTGCCGCGCTTCTCGGCCAGCCGGTTCTGGCCGGTCTCGCTCAAGCACCGCTGCACCTGGGTCTCGATGATCCCGTTCTGCATCAAGGCCTTGATGACGCAGGAGGTACCCGCCGCCCACCACTACCGGCTGTGGGGCGCGGCTGCTTGCGACCTGCCCACCGACCCGCATTTCCGGGTGCAGACGATCGGCTGGTGGGGCATGACCGAGACCATCAGCCACGGCATCGTCAGCTGCCGCCACCTGCCCAGCCCCAGCCTGGCGATCGGCCGGCCAGCGCCGGAATACGGCATCGCGGTGGTGGACGACGACGAGCGGCCGGTGGCCGACGCGCGGGCGATTGAGCCCGGCGGTTCGGGCCAGTTGCTGGTGCGCGGCATCCGGGGCTTGAGCCTGTTCCAGGACTACTTGGGCAATGCCGCCGCCACCGCGGCGAGTTTCACGGCCGACGGCTGGTTCCGCACCGGGGACCGGGTCGACCTGCTGGCCGACGGCTCGATCCGCTTTGGCGACCGCACCAAGGACATGCTCAAGGTGGGCGGTGAAAACGTCGCCGCGTCCGAGATCGAGCGGGTGATTGCCGCCGTGCCCGGCGTGCATGAATGCGCGGTGGTGGCGCGCAAGCACCGCATGCTCGACGAGGTGCCGGTGGTGTTTGTGCTGCCGGTGCCGGGTGCGGCGGCGGGCCTGGCCGACCGTGTGGCGGCCGCTTGCGCACATCAACTGGCCGATTTCAAACGCCCGCACGAGGTGCGGCTGGTGACCGAGCTGCCCCGCTCGACGCTGGAGAAGATCGCCAAGGCCGAGTTGCGCCGGCAGCTCGACGCCGAGGGCGTGGCGGGTGCCTAGCGCGTCGCAGTGGACTTGCCCGCCATGAACGGTATGGATTTCAGCGGCCAGCGGGTGCTGGTGGTCGGCGGCTCCAGCGGCATCGGCAACGGCATGGCGCAGGCCTTCCGGTCGTGTGGCGCCGAGGTCCATGTCTGGGGCACCCGGGACAACGCGCAGGACTACGCCGGTGTTGACGGCTCGGACCTGACCGGGCTGCACTACCAGCGCGTGGACGTGGCCGACCCGGACGCCATCGCCGCTGCGCCCGCGCCCGGCAACACACTCGACGTGCTGGTGCTGTGCCAGGGCACGGTGGTCTACCGGCGCGGTGAATTTGAGCGCGCCGGTTGGGACCGGGTGATGGCCGTCAACCTGGACAGCCTGATGCACTGCTGCCGGCGCTTCAAACCGCTGCTGCTGCCGCGCAGTGGCGAGCGGGTTGGCGAGCGGGTTGGCGAGCAAGTCGGCGGGCCTGGCCCGGGCGGGCGCATCGTCATCGTCAGCTCGGTGGCCGGGCTGGGCGCCAACAAAGGCAACCCGGCCTATGCCGCGTCCAAGGCCGGCGCGATCAGCCTGACCCGCACGCTGGGCCAGGCCTGGGCACCCGACGGTATCCGCGTCAACGGCCTGGCGCCGGGCCTGGTTGCGACCAAGCTGACCGAAGTCACCACCCGGCACCCGCAGCGCATGGCCGGCGCGCTGGCGACCATCCCGGCCGGCCGCATCGGTACGCCGCAGGACATGGCCGGCGCCGCGTTGTTCCTGGCCTCGCCACTGGCGGCGTACATCTTTGGCCAGACGTTGGTGGTGGACGGCGGCCTGACGCTGTGAACCGCAGGTCGTGACCCGTGATCCGCGACCCGCGATCCGTTATCCGTTATCCGTTATCCGTTATCCGTGAACCGTGAACCGTGACCGGTGGCCAGCGCCGCCGCTGTGGCCTCCTCACCGGCGTCCCGACGCCCCCAGCCCCGCCACTTTGAGCACAGCGACCTGAAACGATGACCCCCCACTTCATCACCGTTCCCAGCAACGGCATCCGGCTTCGCGCGGCCGTGCAGGGCAGCGGTCCGCTGGTGGTGCTGGTGCACGGCTTTCCGGAGGGCTGGTACAGCTGGCGCCACCAGATCGGCCCGATTGCCGAGGCCGGCTTCACTGCCTGCGCCATCGACGTGCGCGGCTATGGCGGATCGGACAAACCGCCCGCGGTGGCCGACTACGGCCTGGCCCAGATCACCGCCGATGTGGCCGGTGTGGTCGAGCAGCTGTCGCCGCAGGCCCCGGCCGTGCTCATCGGCCATGACTGGGGCGCACCCATCGTCTGGAACACGGCGCTCAGCCGGCCCGACCAGGTGCGCGCCGTGGCCGGGCTGTCGGTGCCCTGGACGGGCGTGCCGGCAGCACCCTTCCTGGACGGCATCCAGCGGGCCTTCACCGACAAGGGGCGGTTTTTCTACCAGGTCTATTTTCAGGATGTCGGCGTGGCCGAGGCCGAGTTGCAGGCGGACGTGCGCAGCAGCTTGCGCAAGTTCTACTACGCCCTCAGCGGTGACGCGCCCAACGGCACCTGGCCCCGCGACAAGCCGCACGGCGCCACCTTGCTGGACCGGCTGCCCGACCCGCAGCCCTTCCCGGCCTGGCTGAGCCGCGAAGACGAGGACCACTTCGTGGCCGAATTCACCGCCTCGGGCTTTTACGGGCCGCTCAACCGCTACCGCAACCACACGCCGGACTTCGCCTGGCAGCAGGGCTTCAAGGGCCGACTGATCGCGCAGCCGTCGCTCTTTATCGGCGGTGACCGGGATCTGGCGCTCAAGATGATGCCGGGTGTGAACCCGGTCGACAGCATGGCCTCGCACCTGCCGGGGCTGCGCGGCGCGCAGGTGTTGCCCGGCATCGGCCACTGGACCCAGCAAGAGGCGCCCGAACAGGTGACTTCACTGTTGCTGGACTGGCTGAAAGGCCTTTGACGCCAGCCAGTTGACTGGCGGCAGCGCACCGCTGCCTTGCGGATAATCCAGCGCATGACTTCTATCGTGATCATTGGCGGTGGCCATGCCGCTGCCCAGTTGTGCAGCTCACTGGCCGAAGCCGGTTGGGGCGCCCGTGTGCACCTGGTGTGCGGCGAGGCCGAGCTGCCCTACCAGCGACCGCCGCTGTCCAAGGCGTATCTGAAAAGCCTGGCCGAGCCGCTGCAGCCGATGCGCGCCGAGGCCTGGTTTGCCAGCGCCGGCATCACCGTGCACCGCAACGACCCGGCGCAGGCGATCGACCGCGCTGCGCAGACTGTGCGCCTGCAATCAGGTACCGAGCTGGCCTACGGCCAACTGGTGCTGGCCACCGGCGGCCGCGCGCGGCGCCTGCCACAGTTGCCGGCGGGCATGGCCAACGTGGCGGTGCTGCGCAACGCCGCTGACGCCACCGCGCTGCGCAGCCAGCTGGCCAGCGCCACCAGCCTGACCGTGCTGGGGGGCGGCTTCATCGGGTTGGAGGTGGCCGCCACCGCGCGTGCGCTGGGCCTGACCGTCCGGGTGATCGAAGCCGCGCCGCGGCTGCTGGCGCGGTCGGTATCGGCCGAGCTGTCGGCACATGTGCTGGCCACGCACCGGGCCGCGGGTACCGTGGTTGATCTTGCGGCACATGTCGGCACGGCCGACTTCACGGCCGAGCGCCTGCTGTCGTTGCAGGTCAATGGTGAGCGCTGCGGCGTCGACCTGCTGCTGCTGGGCGTGGGCGCCGAGCCCGACACCGCGCTGGCCGAAGCCGCCGGGCTGAATTTGAGCAACGGCATCGTGGTCGATGCGGCGATGCGCAGCAGTGACCCGGCCATCCTGGCAATCGGTGACGTGGCCAACTTCCCTGTGGCCGAGGCCTGGGCGCCGGCCGGTACCCGGCTGCGGCTGGAATCGGTGCAAAACGCCAACGACCAGGCCCGCACCGCTGCCGCGACGCTGCAAGGCCTGGCCGCCAGCTATGCCGCGCTGCCGTGGTTCTGGTCCGAGCAGGGCAGCCTGCGTTTGCAGATGGCCGGGCTGATGCCGGCAGCTGACGCGCCCGGCGTCACCCGCCACCGCCGGCCCGGCGCTGCGTCGGCCGCGGCCGCAGGCGCAGCAACCAGCCCGGCACCGGCCGGTTTTTCGATCCTGCACTACCGCGACGACCGGCTGGTCTGCGTGGAGTCGGTGAATGCGGCGATGGACCATGTGATGTCGCGCAAGCTGCTGGAGGCGGGCCGCCACCCGGCGCCGGCACTGGCCTGCGATCCGGCAGTGGCGCTGAAGACGCTGCTGTAGCGCGGCGGCGCGAGCGCCGTGTCAACCACCCGGGTAAACCCGGCGTTGTAGACACAAGCCCGGCAGATGCAGGGCCCGCTCACCAGAGTCGGAGCCTCCTGCGAATCTTGCCTGACCCGGAAACCACCACCATGATCAAGTCCCTGCTCATCGCCGCGCTGCTTGCTTCTGCTGCCAGCCTGTCGTTTGCCCAAACCCAGGCCGCCACACCGGCCACGCCCGCCACGCCCGCCATGCCGGCCAAGCCCGCGATGACCGGTGCGGCGCCGATGATGGCGGCCACCCCGGCGGTTGCCGCGTCCAAGCCGATGCATGACAAAAAGCATGACAAGAAGCACGACAAGAAGCATGCAACTGCTGGCAGCAAAGCCGCCTCGGGTGTTGCACCGGCTGCCAAGGCTGTGAAGCCGGCGGCGTCGGCCGCCAAGTAAACGGTGGCGCCGGCACCTGCCGGCCCCGCTGACCGAAAAGGGCTGACACCGCGTCAGCCCTTTTTTTTGCTGATGCGGCCTCAGCCCGCCTCGCCGCCGACCACCTTGGCGCGCAGGCGCCGCATGCCGCGCAGCCAGCGCTCGATATCGGTGGTCTTGCGCTGCCAGAAGGTCAGCACCTCGTCGTGCGGCAGGATCAAAAACCGACCGTCGCGCAAGCCCTGCAGCGCGATCGCGGCCACGGCGTCGGCCGACAACGCACCCTCAGCCAAGAAACTCTTGCGCCCGCTGCCCTCGCTGTCCGGGCCCTGGCTGCCCAGGCCCAGCAGCATTGGCGTCAGCACGCCTTGCGGGCACAGGCAGCTGACGCGGATGCCGGCATCACCGTGCGCGATGGCCAGCCATTCGGCAAATGCCACCGCCGCGTGCTTGCTCACCGAGTAGGGCGCGGCGTTGACCTGGCTGAGCAGGCCGGCAGCCGAGCAGGTGTTGAGCAAGGCGCCGCTGCCCCGTGCCAGCATCTGCGGCAGCACCGCATTGGCCGCATGCACATGGGCCATCACATTGACGTCCCAGTGGCGCTGCCAGGTGGCGGTGGATGCATCAGCATCAACGCGCGAGATGATGCCCGCGTTGCTGCAGAACACATCGACCTGGCCGTACTGCGCGGTGGCTTGCGCCACCAGTTGCTGCACCTCGGCCTGGACCGCGACGTTGGTGGTCACCGCCAGGCCGCCGATCTCGGCCGCCACGGCCGCTGCGCCGTTGGCGTCCAGGTCGGCCACCACCACTGCGCGTGCGCCGGCCTGGGCAAACGCCCGGCACAGCGCCTGGCCGATGCCCGAGGCGCCACCCGTCACCACCACCACCTTGCCGGCGATATCCATGGGTTTGCCCTCCAGGCGTGTTGTCGATGGCGTTGTCATGCCGCCATTCAGCCGGGGCCGCCGGGCGGCGACAAGCACCTGAGCGACATCACGGCCCGGGGCCGCACTGCTATCGTTGCTGGTCTGTCTGGCACCGCCCTGCCCCTCTCCACTTCACCGCGTCCCCGCGCCGCCAACCACCATGACCCCAGCCAGCACGACCGACGACGACCTGCCTTTCGACAACCTGCCCGCGCTGGTGGCTGCCACCGCCCGCAACCGCCCGGACGCCACCGCGCTGGTGGTGGGGCCGCAGCGGCTGAGCTATGCCGCGCTCGATGCGCTGGCCGACCGGGTGGCGGCGTCGCTGCAACGCGACGGCGCCCGGCCGCAGGAGGTGGTGGCGGTGTGCGGCGGGTCGAGCGTCGAGTACATCGCGCTGTACCTCGGCGCGCTGCGTGCCGGGCTGGCTGTGGCACCGTTGGCGCCCAGTTCCACCGCGGCGCAGCTGGTCAGCATGGCGCTGGACGCCGGTGCACGGCGGTTTTTTGTCGACGGCGAGGTGCTGGCCGCGCTGCAGCGCGCCGGTGTCGAGGTGCCCGCGGCATTGCCAATCACCCGGCTCGATGCCGACGGTGCGCAGTTGCCGCTTTCGCCCTGGCTGCTGGCAGCACCTGCCCGGCCCACGCCGGTCGCGATCGATCCGGCCTGGCCGTTCAACCTGATTTATTCGTCCGGCACCACCGGCACGCCCAAGGGCATCGTGCAATCACACGCGATGCGCTGGGCCCACATCCAGCGCGCATCGATCTCCGGCTATCAGGCGTCTACCGTCACGCTGATCGCCACGCCGCTCTACAGCAACACCACGCTGGTGGCGGTGATCCCGACGCTGGCCTACGGCGGCTGCGTGGTGCTGATGCCCAAGTTTGACGCCGGTGCCTATCTGCAAGCCGCGCAGGCCGAGCGGGTGACCCACACCATGCTGGTACCGGTGCAGTACCAGCGGCTGATGGCGCGGCCGGACTTTGACCAGTACGACCTGTCGTCCTTCCGCATGAAGTTGTGCACCAGCGCGCCGTTTCTGGCGCCGCTCAAGGCCGATGTGCTGGCGCGCTGGCCGGGTGGCCTGGTCGAGTACTACGGCATGACCGAGGGCGGCGGCACCTGCATCCTGCAGGCTCATTTGTACCCGGACAAGCTGCACACCGTGGGCCAGCCGGCCGAGGGCCACGACGTGCGGCTGATCGACGAGGACGGCGCCCCGGTGACAACCGTGGGCGACAGCGGCGAGGTGGTGGGCCGGTCGGGCGGCATGATGACGGGCTACCACAACCAGCCCGCCAAGACGGCCGAGGCCGAATGGTTTGACGACCAGGGCCGGCGCTACATCCGCACCGGCGACGTCGGCCGGTTCGATGCCGACGGCTTCCTGACGCTGCACGACCGGCGCAAGGACATGGTGATCTCGGGCGGCTTCAATATCTACCCCAGCGACCTGGAGGCCGTGCTGCGCGGCCACCCGGCGGTGGCCGACGCGGCGGTGGTGGGTGTGCCGTCGCTCGAATGGGGCGAAACGCCGGTGGCGTTTGTGGTGCGGCGCGACGGCCACGGCGACAGCGCCGAAGACCTGCGCAGCTGGTTCAACCAGCAGGTGGGCAAGACACAGCGGTTAGCGGGCGTGCGCCTGATCGACGAGATGCCCCGCAGCGCGATCGGCAAGGTGCTGAAGCGTGAGTTGCGCGAGGCCTGGAGCGCGCCGGCGGCCTGAGGGACGCGGGGTGGTGTAGTTGACGGCGCCTTGGCGGCGATCGGCCGCGCAATCTGCTTGTCAATCCGGCTATCAATCCGCCGCGTACCCCGCCGCAAGATCAGCCACCAGATCCAGCCACCAGATCAGCCACCCGATCAGCCGCGTGTTCGGGGTGACCGGCGCGCCACGGTGGCGGCAAGCTCGCGCAGCTTGTCTTTTTTGCTTTTGCGCCGGCCCTTGACGCCGCCGTTCGGGTCGGTGGCGCCAGCCGCCGCGGGGCCAGCCACCGCCGCTGCCTCGCTGCTTGCCCCAGGCGCTGCAGGCGCTGGGGCGGCCAGCGCTGGCTCGAAGCCGGGTACCTGCTCACGCGGCACGCGCTGGCCCTGGCGCTTCTCGATCAGGCGGAAATGCGCCTCGCTGCCCGGCGCGTCAGCGGCGATGAAGCTGACGGCCTGCCCCAGCGCGCCGGCCCGACCGGTGCGGCCGATGCGGTGGATATGGTCTACCGCCGAGCGCGCCAGGTCGTGGTTGACCACCGCCGCCAGCCCGGCGACATCCAGGCCGCGCGCGGCCAGGTCGGTGGCCACCAGCACCTTCAGGCGGCTGGCCTGGAAATCCGCCAGCACCTGCGTGCGCCGGCCCTGGCTGAGCTGGCCGTGCAACGCGGCGGCCAGCACGCCGGCGCGCTTGAGCTTGTCGGCCACATGCTCGCTGGCGTACTGGGTGGCCACAAAAACCAACACCCGGTCCCAGCCTTCGCTGGCCATCAGGTGGCGCAGCAGTGGCGTGCGCCGGGTGCTGTGGACCTCGATCGCCCGTTGGGTGATGGCCGGGGGCGGCGCTGTCGCCGCCGCCGCTGCCGCACCGTCTTTGTCCGGCAGTGCGTGCAGTGCCAGGTCGCTGTGCGCCGCCAGCGTGATGTTGAGTGGCGCGCGCAGCAACTGACCGGCCAGTGTCTGAACCGCTGCCGGCAGCGTGGCTGACAACAGCAAGGTCTGGCGACGGGCCGGCAGCGCGGCCAGCAAACGGCCGACCTCGTCGGCAAAGCCCAGGTCGAGCAGGCGGTCGGCCTCGTCGAGCACCAGCACCGCCAGGTCCGACAGTCGCAGCGCGTTGTGGTCCAGCAAGTCCAGAAGGCGGCCGGGCGTGGCCACCACCACCTGCGCACCGCCGCGCAGGGCCATCATCTGCGGGTTGATCGACAGGCCACCGACGGCGACCACGGTCTTGAGCGCGGGCGCAGCGTGCTGCGCCAGGCGCTGCACCACCTCAGCGGTCTGCAAAGCCAGTTCCCGCGTGGGCGCCAGGATCAGCGCCCGCAGCGGGCGGGGCCGGCGCGCCAGGTCGTCAGGCTCAGCCAGCAAGCGTTGCAGCAGCGGCAGAACAAAGGCGGCTGTCTTGCCCGAGCCGGTGGGCGCCGTGGCCAGCACATCCTGCCCTTGCAGAATGGCCGGCAGCGCAGCGGCCTGGACGGGTGTGGGCAGGGCCCAGCCGAGCTCGGCAGCCGCGGCTGCCAAGGCCGGCGACAGGCCCAGTGCAATGAAGGACGGGGCGGCGGGCGCTGCGGCAGGGTCGGTGGTAGGCATCACCGGCGGCAGTGTACGGCCCGGTGTGGCCTCGGAAATGGGCCTCGGAAATGGGCCTGGGAAGCAGGCCTGGAAAGCAGGCATGGGAAGCATCGACCGGCGCGCCACCGGCCGGCGCCGACCCTCCGCTGACAGCGGGCAATCCCCAAGCCCCCGCGGTGGCGCTGTCCAGACAATGCCATCACCCGCGGCGGCGCCCCTGGCCCGTCCCGCCTCCCACCCCCGTCCCAGGAGCCCATCCGATGTACTCCGGCAAATATGCCCAGCAACATGCCGACCGGCCGGCGTTCATCATGGCGACCAGCGGCGAATCTTTGACTTACGCCGAGCTGGAGATCCGCAGCAACCGGCTGGCCCACTTGCTGCGCGCCCAGGGCCTGCAGCGGCTGGACCATTACGCCATCTTCATGGAGAACAACAGCCGGTTCATCGAAGCCTGCATGGCGGGCGAGCGCACCGGCCTGTACTACACCTGCGTCAATGCCTTCCTGACCGCCGACGAGCTGGCCTACATCCTGAACAACAGCGAGTCGCAGTTGCTGATCACCTCGGCCGAGAAGCTGGCGGTGGTGCGCCAGGCGCTGGCCGATTGCCCCAATGTCAAGCTGTGCCTGGTCGTGGGCGGTGGGGCCGAGGCCGCCGGCGAGGTCGGCACCGCCACGCTGCAGGACTATGAAGCGGCGCTGGCCGGCCTGCCCGGCACGCCAGTGGCCGATGAATGGCTGGGCACGGCGATGCTGTACTCCTCAGGCACCACCGGCCGGCCCAAGGGCATCCTGCGGCCGCTGCCCGAGGACCCGCCCGCCAAGCCGCTGCCGCTGTTTCACTTTCTGAACAACCTGTGGCAATGCGAGGAGGGCATGCAGTATTTGTCGCCGGCGCCGCTCTACCACTCGGCCCCGCTGGCCAACGTCAGCCTGGCGCTGCGCAACGGCGGCACGGTGGTGATCATGGAGCACTTCGACCCCGAGCAGTACCTGGACCTGATCGCCCGCCACCGCATCACCCACACCCAGCTCGTGCCCACGATGTTCTCGCGCATGCTCAAGCTGCCGGCTGAGCGGCGCGCGCAGGCCGATCTGTCGTCGCTGAAGATTGCGATCCATGCCGCAGCGCCCTGCCCGGCCCAGGTCAAGGCGCAGATGATCGACTGGTGGGGGCCCATCGTCCACGAGTACTACGGCGCGACCGAAGGCCTGGGCTTTACCGCCTGCAACTCAGCCGAGTGGCTGGCGCACCGCGGCAGCGTGGGCCGGGTGCTGCTGGGCGACATCCACATCCTGGACGAGACGATGCAGCCTGTGGCCAAGGGCACGGCCGGTGAGGTCTGGTTCAAGACCGCGTCGCCGTTTGTCTACTTCAACGACCCCGAGCGCACCGCGCTGACCCGCTCGCCCGACGGCAGCATGAGCACCGTGGGGGACATGGGCTACCTGGACGAAGACGGGTTCTTGTACCTGACCGACCGGTCCACCTTCATGATCATCTCCGGCGGGGTCAACATCTACCCGCAGGAGTGCGAGAACCTGCTGATCACCCACCCCAAGGTGGCGGACGCGGCGGTGTTTGGCGTGCCCAATGCCGATCTGGGCGAGGAGGTCAAGGCGGTGGTGCAACCAATACCCGGCGTGGAGCCGGGGCCCGAGTTGGCACAGGAGCTGATGGCTTTTTGTGCCGAGCACCTGTCGCGCCAAAAGTGCCCGCGGTCGGTCGATTTCAGTGTGCAGCTGCCGCGCCTGCCGACGGGCAAGCTCTACAAGCGGGTGTTGCGCGACCCGTATTGGGCCGGTCACAAGAGCCGCATCGTCTGAGCGCAATCCGTGCCGGGCGGGGCGGCGTGGGTTCACCGACAATACGAACCGGTCCCTGCCCCTTTGGCCGCGCTGACGTGCCCGGTCCATGCCATGAACGCTCGCTTTCAGCCTGCCGCCGCAGGTGCTCCGAACGACCTGCGGGTGCTGCCCGGCACCCTGGTCTCTTGCCGCCTGCCCACCCGCTTCGGCGAGTTCGACCTCCACGGGCTGGTCGACCCCAAAACCGGCGCCGAGCATGCGGCGATGAGCCTCGGTCGTCTGGACGACGGCGAGCCGGTGCTGACACGCCTGCACAGCGAATGCCTGACCGGCGACACGCTGTACAGCCTGAAGTGCGACTGCGGCGCACAGCTTGAAGGCGGGCTGGCCGCGATCGCCGCTGCCGGGCGCGGGCTGCTGCTGTACCTGCGCCAAGAGGGCCGCGGTATCGGCCTGGTCAACAAGATCCGGGCCTATGCGCTGCAACAGGCGGGCGCTGACACCGTCGAGGCCAACCGCCTGCTCGGCCTGCCTGATGATGCCCGCGATTACGCCATCGCCGCGCAGATGCTGGGGCAACTGGGTGTCAAGCGGGTGCGCCTGCTGACCAACAACCCGGCCAAGGTGGATGCGTTGCAGCATCTGGGCGTCGAGGTGGTCGAGCGGCTGCCACTGCACATGCCGTCCAATCCGCACAACCAGGGCTACCTGCAGACCAAGTCGCGCCGCATGGGCCATTACGGGCCTGACGATCTGGGCTGAGCGACGGGCGGATGGGCTGATGGGTCGAGTGGGTTTGGGTTAGACGGCAGCAATTTACGCTGCAAAAAGTGAATTAACAGCAGTGAAAAATTGCAAACAGAACCAAAACCCGCACAGATCAAAAGTCCTCCTGTGGGTGACGGGCTCTGAAACCTGACTGACGGGTCGCCTGATCTGATTTCTGCCTTGAAACCAACCAGGAAGAAAAGTTCGGTGCCTTGCTGTTAGTTCATTTCTGCCGGGATTCATCGCTGCAGCGTTTCAAGGCCTGTTGCCATGCGGCTCAGTCCTGAGCGCTGGCGCTGACGCTGACGTTGACGCCGGCGCCGACGCAAGCGCCACTACCGCCAAACCAGGCCCGCGGCCAAACAGTGGATCCCCCATCCCCTCATCCCCCATTTCCCTATTCCCTGCCCCACCATGCACGGCCAGACCCGCGATCTTTTTGACGAAACACCAGCGCCAGATGTCCCCGACTACCTGGCGGCATTTGACGCCTGGCTGACCACCCAAAAACGCAATGGTGCTCTGCGGGAGCACTCGTCGGTCACGGTTTACCGCAGCATGTGGACTGCCATGGCAGCGTGGTGTGTTGAGCGCGGGTTGTGCCTCGATCTTCTGCAGGAGGACCATTTCGACGCCTACATCCAGTCGCGCGGCGGCATCGATGCCCTCACCCCGCGCCATGCCTGGCGGCTGCTGACGCTGGCCGATGCCGTGCTGGCGCACAGCGCCGATCAGGCCGCGCTGCCCCGCAACACGGCAGCCCACAGGCTGCTGATGGCCCGGGCCGACTGGCGCTATGCCAATGCTGCGGACAAAACGCCGTTGCCCGAGCACCTGAACGCCATCGATGCGCGCCGCCTCATGGCATGGCTGCTGAACCCCTCCACCAACGTGCAGTCGGCAGTTGTTCCCGCGCAAGCCTGGCAATCGGTGCGCAACCGGGCGGCCGTGGCGCTGCAACTGGGCGCGGGGCTGACGCCTGGCGATATCCGGGCAGCCACCGTCGACGGTGTGCTGACCCGCGCACAGCCCGATGCAACGGCAGGGTCAGCTGCCGCTGATGCGGTGGCCGACGTTGCGGCAGATAGCGGCGACGGCAGCGACGCCAGCGACGGCAGCGACGTCAGCGATGGCAGCGATGGCAGCGATGGGAGTATGTCCAGCGATGCCAACCTGGCCGCCCTGCCCTGGATGATCCGCTTGCCCGCGCGCGGCGCGACGCTGGCGCGCCAAGCCCCCATCGCGCCGTGGGCCGGCAAGCTGTTGCGGATCTGGCTGGACACCCGCAGCGCGGCAGGCATCGGTGGACCGATCTTGTTCCCTTCAACCCGCAGCGGCCGGTGCTGGGGCAAGGTGTCTCAGTACGGCACGGCCAACACCGTGCTGGTCGCCGCGGGCTTGCCAGACAACGACGGTGGCAGTTTCAGGCTTCGCCACACTTTCGCGCTCGGGCAACTGCGCCGCGGTACCCCGCCAGAGCAGGTGGCGCAATGGCTGGGTTTGAGCGACAGCACGGCGCTGGCGCGCTACCAGCGCATGCTGACGTGCCGAGCAACATCCGCAGTTCGTGCAGATCGTAACGATGGCGCCAAGTCGAATGAACGATTAGCAAGACGTCCGGATGAGAACTGAGCAGCAGACTATGGTGGGGCAACCAGCCGAAATGAGGCACATCCACGCTCTGCGCTCCATCGAACGTCGGGTGAACGACACTGGGCCGACCTGGTGTAGAAGCCAGGCTGTCGCGACAAGGGGTCAGGACGTTAGCTCCCATGCCTGCCGAAGTTAAGGCGCGCTCGGGACCTGATCAGCGCCGTCGCCTCGATTTAAGTTCGACTCGCCACCTGAGCAGCAAGACCCATGCTTGTCTGACGAACTTCGCCAGGACCATGGCGCCAAGGCTCAGACCCAGCGCCAGCGCTCCTTCTAGGAACTTGCCCGACGTGAGCATTGCTGCCCCGCCCAACATGCCAATGAAGCCGATACCGACCAGCAGAGTGCGTGTCAGCCATTCGATCATGCCGATGGCCGATACCACCGCCGATGCATCTGCCGCGATCGACTCGGCCTCCGACACGTCCACGAGGCGGGGAAGATTGTGGATGTCGCCTGCCGACAAGGTCGAAGGCAAGCGCTCATTGGAGGTACACATCACGCGCAGACCACTCATCAGCAGTTCGGATTCCTCGCGGCTCATGCCGGCTGCATCCGTCTCGAACTGGGAGCGACTGCCCAGATCACTCAAGCCAGGCGGCCAAGGCACGCGCTGGAGTGCGCCGACATTCCGCTTCTCGGCAACACAGGCGATCACCAGTCGATGCTGGATCGCGTACCTCAGTTCGAACTCGACCCAATCGGTGCTGTGGGCCTGTCCACCGCTGTGCTTCAGAAAGTCCTGATTGGCCGGCCTGAGCCAAGACTCGTCCACCACGACCAGCAGCGCGTCGGATCGGTTGAGCGCCGCGACCAACTCCGACGCGAAGGTCTTCTGGTCGTGAACGTGTGACAGATCGAGGATGGTTTCATCGCCAGCCGCGCGCTGTCGGTCCAGGCCCGACTTGACGCTTTGCACGACCGCGCTCGGTCGTCCCGCCGTTCGCCGGTAGGAGATGAAGACGCGCATGACGACTGCGACAACTTCAGCGGCTACTTCACCAGGTCCAGGAAAGGCTGTCCGTCTAGAGACCGGATCAATTGAAACGTCGGCGACGGCAACTGACGCAATCGCTGCTGGCAGGCATCGCTGACGAAGGCGAACAGTTTTCCGTCCATGGCCTTGACGGTGGGCACCTTGGTGCAGTCATCTAAGGTGGGCAACTTGCGGATGTGGGGGTGCCCGACTGCTGCGCAGTTCAGGCGCTGCTGCGCGGTCTGGAAGACGGCCTGCTTCGGGTCGCAACGCGATGTCGCGGGCTTCGTTCCCTCCGATTTCGACAGTCCGAACGGATCCGGCTGCTGGATCCCATGTTGCTGGATCAGGTCCTGTTCATCGGACATCAGACGGTACAGCGACTTGTCGCGCACAGAGATGCGATTGTTCAGGGGCACGTGTGCGCCCCAGTTCTGGGCCCCCCCGGCTCTTGAAGTGAAGTGGCCCCCGGGTGGCATCGGATGAACTTCGATGCGGACCCAACCGGCTTGCACGCTGGGGCATGCCACCGCCGCCAGCAGGGCCGCAGACAAGAGGCAACGCAGACTTGTCTTCATGGGCATCCCCGGTCGCTACAGCAACGCACCAAAACACGCCGGCTGGTGCTGGCGCACTGACCAGCATTTCGGGCGTCCGACGCATACACGGCACGACTTAGTATCAGGGTGCAATTTACCACCCAAGCCCCACGATGGCAGCCCCGCTGCACCACAGCGCATCCCCCTGGCCTACTACACCGGGTGCCCAAAGATCGGTAGCTTTCGCGCATCGGCCACTGGAACCGAGGGCGGGCCGCTGCCAGGACTCAAGGCGCCGACTTGCATCGACGCAGACGATCCCTAGAACCCAGCCATCGCGGGCGACGTGACTTCCTGTCGCTGCAGCTGCGTGCCTTGTCGAGCCCACGTCGCTCGTAACAACCGGGATTCCCATCTGTCTTGCCAGGTGCGGCAACAACGAGTCCGCATCCAGCGCACCGGCTCGGTCCATCAGCGCCTCCCTGGCCTGCATCATCGGGTAGGCAGTTGCCGGGTAGGCAAGCGAGTTGGCCTCCAGTTCGGCGACTGCAGGCGCTCGCAGGAACAGTTCTCGACCATCCGGGTGCAGAAACCGAACACCCCAGGCCCGCGGCTGTCCATGGGCTGCGGTGCGGATCAGGCTCAACCCGGGCATGGCACCGGCGGCGACCAGGGGCGAGCCTTCGCGCCTCCAGCGTTCAACCAGCGCCAGGTCGTACTTCCAGCCGCTGAAGACTTCTTCGCCGAGGGTTCTGCGCACCACGGAGTACGCCTCGATCTCTTCTGCTGCCTAGTCCTGCATCGGCTCCGACTCCAGGGCGCCGCAGGAAACACCACATGATCGCGTGCCAACTGATGCACCGCACCGGCATCCCGTTGAACAGTAAGCGTCTTGCCGTCCCATCTTGAAGAGCCGAGCTGATGGGCTAACGATCGGGACCATCAAAGAAATAGATGGACACGATCCTTGCCGACACAGTCGCGGGATTCAAGATGACTTTGCCGGACGCATACGTTGAACACCCCTTCGGGTTCATCTGGACAGTAGTTCGGCGGCAACCCCAGCATTGCGAACGCCGCCTTGGCTTTCTTTGTCGGGACCGCCTTCGCCTTCTTGGCCGGGCTCCCCTTGTCAGTCTTCGCCTTGGCCTCTGCAGTCTTTGGCGGCTCGGTTCCTGCCGGCTCCGTGTCTGCCGGGTCTGTTGCTGCCGGCTCGGCTTCGGTCGTCACCAGGTGGCAATTTTCACAGTCCACGACGGTGTCGTCGACGGTCACCGATCAAGTATTCATCCGACCGCTTCGGGGGTCCGAGTTCAGGGCCCCGGATGTCGGTTCAGGGTCGATACCGGCCGACCGGCCCGGCGAACCGAAGACCGGAGACCATTCATTGACGGCCCCCCTCGCGCCGAGGCAACCAGCGCGGTCAATTCGCGGCGAACTCGTCGCCCAAGACAGCCGCAATGTCTTGGCGCTCGCCCAGCAGTCGGACCACATCCAGGTGGTCGCCGCGCTCGAAGTAGCACCAGAGCAGCGGAAACTTCGTCGCCCGCCAGGTTCGAAGCCCTGGAATGCCCAGGCGTTTTCCCAGGGTCGGCGAGCCGATGCCGGGATCGAGTTCAATCTGGTCCAGCGCGGTGTTGGTGGCCTTGGCCACCCGCACCGCAACAGGGGCGCCTCCTTCCTTGCGGTAGTAGCGAACCTCGCCTTGCTGGTCGCGTAGCGCCTGCGGCCGCAGTACCGCCGGCTTCAATCGATCTCGCCGCGAGCGATGGCCAGCAGTTCCTTCTCGTCCGCCTTGGTGCGACGCCGGCCGGGCCCGGACGCCAGCCCCTCTTCAATGAGGTCACGAAGCCGATTCTTAGCCTGATCTTCCTGGTCACGACGCACCAGGTCGCGGATGTACTCGCTGGTGTTGCCGTAGTTGCCTGCGGAAACCCGGTTGTCGATGTACTCCCGCATCGATTCAGGCAGGGCAAAGCTCATGGTTTGGC
>JBKJKU010000350.1:0-12984 GCA_046597355.1 Aquabacterium sp. | reverse complement strand
TCGGCTTCAACAACACGGTGGCGTCGGTGTCGCTGCAGGGCGCGGGCACGGTCAGCGGGACGACCGGTGTGCTCACCAGCGCGGCGGCGTTTGATCTGCAGAGCGGCAGTGTGGGTGCGATCCTGGGCGGTACAGCCGGAGCGAACAAGTCCACCGCTGGCACGGTCACGCTGAGTGGGGCCAACGTCTACACCGGTGCCACCACTGTCGCGACGGGCACGTTGACGTTGGGCGCGAACAGCACGATCCCGAGCGGCAGCGCGGTGACGGTCAACGGCGTCACGGCGGTGCTCGACGTGATCGGCTTCAACAACACGGTGGCGTCGGTGTCGCTGCAGGGCGCGGGCACGGTCAGCGGGACGACCGGCGTGCTCACCAGCACGGCGGCGTTCGACCTGCAAAGCGGCAGCGTGGGTGCTATCCTGGGCGGCACCGCCGGGGCGAACAAGACCGGCGCCGGCACGGTCACGCTGGGCGGGGCCAACAGCTACACCGGCGCAACGACAGTCAGTGCGGGCACACTCACGCTTGGGGCTTCGAACCGGCTGGCCGACGCCAGCACGCTGGTGGTTGGCGGTGGCACGTTCGACCTGGGTGGGTTCAGCGACAGCGTGGCCGGCGTGCGGCAGACCGCAGGCCTGATTGTCAACGGCACACTGACCAGCCTGAGCGCCTTCGACATGCAGGCCGGCACGGCCAGTGCGGTGCTGGCCGGCAGCGCCGGCTTGAACAAGAGCAGCGCCGGGCTGTTCACGCTGACCGGCGTAAATACCTACACCGGCGCGACCACCGTGGCCGACGGCACGCTGGCGCTGGCCGCCGCCGACCGGCTGGCAGCCGCGAGTACGCTGGTGGTCAGCGGCGGCAGCATGGAACTTGGCGGCTTCAGTCAAACCTTGGCCGGCGTGCAGCAGACGGGTGGCACGGTTGCCAACGGCACGCTGACCAGTACCTCAGCGTTTGATCTGCAGGCGGGCTCGGCCAGCGCAGTGCTGGCGGGCAGCGTTGGGCTGAACAAGTCGGGCAGCGGCACGACCACGCTGAGCGGGGCGAACACGTATACCGGTGCCACCACGGTCACGGCGGGCGCTTTGACCTTGGGCGCGAACAGCACGGTCCCCAGCGGCAGCGCGGTCACGGTCGACGGCAGCACCGCGGTGCTTGATGTGGTTGGTTTCAACAACACGGTGGCGTCGGTGTCGCTGCAGGGCGCGGGCACGGTCAGCGGGACGACCGGCGTGCTCGCCAGCACAGCGGCGTTCGACCTGCAAAGCGGCAGCGTGGGTGCGATCCTGGGCGGTACGGCGGGAGCGAACAAGACCGGCGCGGGCACGGTCACGCTGAGCGGGGCCAACAGCTACAGCGGTGTCACCACGGTCACGGCGGGCACGCTGGCGCTGGGCGCATCAGAGCGGCTGGCCAACACGGGCACGCTGGCGGTGGGCGGCGGCACGTTTGACCTGGGCACGTTCAGCGAGACGGTGGCCGGCGTGCAGCAGACCGGCGGTACGGTCAGCAACGGCCGACTGGTGAGCGGCAGCGCGTTTGACCTGCGGGCCGGTGCGGTCAGCGCCGTGCTGGACGGGGCGGTGGGCCTGAACAAGACGGGGCCGGATGCGGTCACGCTGAGCGGGGCCAACAGCTACAGCGGCGCGACGTCGGTCACCGCCGGCACGCTGACGCTGGGCGCGAGCAGCACGGTGCCGAGCGGCAGCGCGGTGACGGTGAACGGCGCGACCGCGGTGCTCGACGTGGGCACGCGCAGCAACACCGTGGCCTCGGTGTCGTTGCAAGGCGGCGGCGCGATCATCGGCAGCAGCGGTGTGCTGACCAGCAGCGCGGCGTTCGACCTGCAAAGCGGCAGCGTGGGTGCTGTGCTGGGCGGTACGGCCGGGGCGAACAAGACCGGCGCAGGCACGGTCACGCTGGGCGGGGCCAACAGCTACAGCGGCGCGACAACGGTCAGCGCCGGCACACTCACGCTTGGGGCGTCGAACCGGCTGGCCGACGCCAGCACGCTGGTGGTCGGCGGTGGCACGTTCGACCTGGGTGGGTTTGGCGACAGCGTGGCCGGTGTGCGGCAGACCGCAGGCCTGATTGCCAACGGCACACTGACCAGCCTGAGCGCCTTCGACATGCAGGCCGGCACGGCCAGCGCGGTGCTGGCCGGCAGCGCCGGCTTGAGCAAGAGCAGCGCCGGGCTGTTCACCTTGTCCGGCGCCAATACCTACACCGGCGCGACCACGGTGGCAGCCGGCACGCTGGCGCTGGGCGCGAATGACACGCTACCCCGCAGCACGGCGGTCGTCGTCAATGGCGCAACTGCGGTGCTCGACATAGGCGCCCGCAACAACACGGTGGCCGCGGTGGCGTTGCAAGGCGGTGGCACGGTCCAGGGCGGCAGCGGGGTGCTCAGCAGCACGTCCACCTTCGACCTTCAGGACGGCACGGTCAGCGCAATCCTGGCCGGCGCGGTCGGGCTCAGCAAGTCCACAGGCGGCCAAGTCAGTCTGAGCGGTGCCAACACCTACAGCGGCGCCACCTCGATCACGGCGGGCACGCTGACACTGGGTGCCAACGACACCCTGCCTGGCGGCACTGCCGTGACCATCGACGGCGCGACGGCGGTACTCGCCATCGGGGCGCGCAGCAACACGGTTGCAGCGGTTTCACTGCGGGGCAACGGCCTGATCACCGGCAGCAGCGGTGTGCTGACCAGCAGCTCGGTATTTGACCTGCAAAGCGGCGCAGCGCGGGCGATCCTGGACGGTACGGCGGGCTTGAACAAGTCCGGCGCAGGCAACGTCGTGCTCGAAGCGGCCAATCGATACCGCGGTGCCACCACCGTGAGCGCAGGCACGTTGACGCTGGGCGCCAACGATGTCCTGCCCAACAGCACGGCGGTCAGGGTCACCGGCGCCAGCAGCGTGCTGGACATCGCGAACCGCAGCAACACCGTCGCGTCGGTCTCGTTGCAGGACAGCGGCGCCATCAACGGCGGCAGTGGCGTGCTGACCAGCACCGCCGCGTTCGATGTGCAAAGTGGCCATGTGGGCGCGATCCTGGGCGGCGTGGCGGGGCTGGACAAGACCGGTGCCGGCAGCGTTGTGCTCAGCGGTGCCAACCGCTACACGGGCGTGACCCGTGTCAGTGCCGGCAGCCTCAGTCTGGGCGCTGCCGACCGGCTGGCCCCTGCCGGCACGCTTGAGGTCAGTGGTGGTCTGCTGGACCTCGGCGGCTTCAGCAACACGCTCGCCGGCGTCAAGCAAACCGGTGGCACGGTCAGCCATGGCACGCTCAGCAGCACCACCCCATTTGACATGCAGGCGGGCAGCGTCAGGGCGGTGCTGGGCGGTGCGGTCGGCTTGAACAAGACCGGTCCGGGCACCGTGGCTTTGAGCGGCGCCAACACCTACACCGGCATCACCACCGTCAGTGCTGGGGAGCTTCAATTGGACGGCGCTGGTCGCCTGCGGGCCACCGGCCTCGCCGATGTGGCGACCGGCGCCACGCTGCGGCTCAATGGAGACCAGTCGCTGGCCGGACTGACGCTGGCTGGCCTGGTCACGGGCAATGGGGTGTTGAGCGCCTCCAGCTACACCGTCAACGGCGGTCGTTCCGAGTTGTCACTGGGCGGCGGCGCATTGACATCCTCAGGCGCTACGGTGATCAACAACAGTGTCGGTGCCGATACGGTCACGGTCGCCTCGGGCACCTTGACGCTGGGCGGCGCCAACCTGCTGCTGGACACCGCTGCCGTGACTGTGGCGGGTTCGGCCACGCTGGTCATGGCGGGCCATGACACAGTGGGCAGCCTGCTGCTGCGTGGCACGCTGGCCGGGGCCGGCACGCTGACCGCCCAGACCTACGCGCTGGACAGTGGCGCGGTACAGGCCCGGCTGGGTACCGGCGCGCTCAGCAGCAGCGGTGCCAGTGTGCTGGATCGCCAGGCCGGCGTCGGGTCGGTGAATGTGCTGACCGGCACGTTGACCACCGGTGCGGCTGACCTCCTGACAGCCCTGCCAGCGGTCACGGTCACCAGCGGCGCGACCTTGGCTTTGGGCGGTGCAGAGCGCATCGGCACCCTCAGTGGTGGCGGCACGTTGGCCTTGGGCGCGGCCACGCTGTCGACCGGTGCGGGCGGCAGTTCGGTCTTTTCGGGCACGGTTACCGGCACCGGCGGCTTGGTCAAGCAGGGTGCCGACAGCTTCACGCTGGCTGGCGCCAACAGCTACACCGGCGACACCACCGTCCAGGCCGGCACCCTGGTGCTGTCCGGCGACAACCGCTTGTCCGACGCCACTGCGGTCAGCGTTGCCACCGGCGCGACGCTGACGCTGGCGGGCAGCGACAAGGTGCGCAGCCTGCAGCTGGCCGGTACGTTGGCGGGCGCGGGCACGTTGACGGCAGCCGACTATGGGCTGACCAGCGGCACCGTCGAGGCCAATCTCGGCGCCGGCGCGCTGTCGTCGTCGGGTGCCAGCCTGGTGAAAGGCTTGGCCCAGGTCGACAGCGTGACGGTCAAGGCCGGCACGCTCAGCCTGGGCCTGGCCGGGCGGCTGACTGCCAACCCGGCCGTCAGCGTCGATGCAGGCGCCACCCTGGCTTTGGGCGGCAGCGAGACCCTGGGCACCTTGGTTGGCAGTGGCGGGGTTGCGCTGGGCGGGGCCACGCTCAGCACCGGCGTTGCCGGATCGTCCACCTTTGGCGGCGAGATTTCAGGCAGCGGTGGCCTCAGCAAGCTGGGCAGCTCCACCTTCACGCTCAGTGGCGACAACACCTACACCGGCACCACCACGGTGGTTGCCGGCACGCTGGCCTTGGCTGCCCCGTCCCGGCTGGCTGACACCAGCGCCGTGTCCGTGGCGCCGGCAGCCACGCTGGCGCTGGGCGGCGACGAGACGGTCGCCAGCCTGGCGCTGCAAGGCACGCTGGGCGGCAGCGGCACGCTCACCGCCGCCAGCTACGCCTTGAACGGGGGCAGCACAGGTGCCCAGGCCAACCTGGGCATCGGGCGGGTCAATTCCACCGGTACCAGCACCCTGGCGGGCACCGTGGCTGCGGGCACGGTGGATGTCGATGGCGGGCGTTTGGTACTGGCCAGCGCCGACCGCCTGGCCGACAGCAGCACACTCACGGTGGCCCGTGGCGCCAGCTTGTCGCTGACCGGGGACGACCGGGTCGGCAGCGTGGTGTTGCGGGGCACGGTTGACGGCAGCGGCACTCTGAGCGGCGCTACCTACCTGGTGGACGGTGGCACCGCGCTGGCCGACCTGGGCGCCGGCAGCCTGACCAGCACCGGGGCCAGCACGCTGACCGGCCGCAGTGCTGCCAGCACGCTGGCGGTGGATGCCGGCCTGCTGAGCTTGAGCAGCGGCGGCCGCCTGAGTGCGGCACCGGCGGTCTCGGTGGCGGCCGGCGCCGGCCTGTCGATCGGCGGTGATGACAATTTTGGCAGCCTGACCGGCGCCGGGTCTGTGGCGCTGGGCTCGGCCACGCTGAGCACCGGCGCCGGTGGATCCAGCAGCTTTTCGGGCGCCATCAGCGGGCTGGGCAACCTCGACAAGCGCGGAGCGTCCACCACCTTCACGTTGACCGGCGCCAGCCCGTACAGCGGCAGCACCACCGTGGCCGAGGGCACGCTCAGCCTCGGCGACGGTGGCACCAGTGGCACGCTGGCGACCAGCAACTTCGTCGTCCAGGGCGTGCTGCGCTCGGCCCGTTCGGACAACGTCGTGATCAATCAGCCGGTCAGCGGTAGCGGCAGCGTTGAGCAGGCAGGCAGCGGCCGACTGACGATGCAAGGCAACAACAAGACTCACACCGGGCGCACGGTGGTCACCCGGGGCGAACTGACCACTGCCGGCAACGAGAACCTGTCCGACGGCAGCGATATTGCCGTGGCGGCAGGCGCCAAGCTGATCCTGGCCGGCGACGAAACCGTCAAGTCGATTGACGCCGAGGGCACGGTCGCGATCGCGTCGCGCTTGACCACCACGGGGGCCATGGTCCTCAAAGGCGCCGTGACCGCCACCGGCAACGCTGCGGTCACACTGACGGGTCAGCAGATCGATGCAGTGAATCCGGGCAACCTGTGGGGCAGCAGCCTGTCGGTCAACAGCACTGGCGTGCTCAACCTGTCGGCGGGCAAGGACGGCGCCAACTTCCGCGATCTGACGCTGGGCACATTCAACGCCAGCGGTGGCGGCCGGGTGGATGCCGGTGCGGTTGCCCTGTCGGGGCTGGTGACCATCGCCGGTCCCACGCTGGTGATCGACGCCAGCAAGGCAGCGACCCTGGTGCTGCCGGACGCGACACTGATCGGCAAGCTCACCCCGGCGAAACGCCAGATCGGGTTTTCTAAGGATGTCGTGACCCAGACGGCTACCAGCCGGATCGAGGTGGCCGCTGGCGGGTTGCTGTCTATCGTCGCCAGCAAAGGCGGATCGGTGGCGCTGTTGAATGCCACCAACCAATTTGGCGGTGGATTGGCCGTGCGCAGTGGCGACGCGACGTCGCCCTGGGCAGCCAATCTGGTCAACGACCCCACCGGGGCGTCGAGCATCCAGTACTCGATGCAAAGCCGGATCCAGCTCGCCGGCACCCAGGTCAACGTGGGTGGGGCGGGGTTTGAAGCCGATGTCGTGCGCATCAAGGCCGACTCGGTGAGCACCCCCGGCAGCGCCGTCATCGTCGCCCGATTGCCCTACGAGAACCTGGAGGGGACCTTGACCGCATTGCCCGGCCTGACCTTCGAGTTGACGCCCGCTGCGTTCCTGACACCGTTCTCCTACGGCCAGGGTGGCAGTGAGATCAGTATCAACGTGGGCAGCAAGGCCTGGGGCCCGCGCACCCAGTTGTTGGTCGACAGTGGCTATTTCACCGTGCTGCCGCGGGGTGCGGCGCGCGGCGCGACGGCGCTGTTGCTGAAGGGGCCGCTGGTGGCAGGCACCTATGGCTTCTTCTACGACGGCGCGGGCCAGCAATCCGAGGTGCCGTTGTTCTACAACGGAGTGTCCGCCGTGACGCCCCAGGTGGCGGGCTCGATTTCGTCGACAGTGTCGGTCTCGGAGGGCGCCCGCAAGGAGCGTTTCGAAGAAGCGATCCGCACTGAAAACGTCGCGATCCGGTTGCGCTCAGGTGTGATCGCCGAAGTCGGCCCCGGCACACCCGCCACCAGCAGCACCGTACCGCTGGATCCGATGCGGCCCGCCATCTGCCCGCCTGCCGGCGGCAGCTTGGGCTGCGCCACGACGCCATGAGCCAAATGATGTCCATGCACAAAAACACCGAGACCGTGACACCGCTGCGTCGCCGTAGGCTGCTTCATTGGGGCGCTGCGGCGGGCGGCGGGCTGGCCCTGGCGCCCGGGTGGCTGTTGGCGGCCGATCCCGCAAACCCTGGCAAGACCCCCGAGCCCGCCGAGACCACGGAGCCGCCTCGCCTGGCCTTGCTGATCGGCAACCGCGAATACCCCGACGACCAAGACCTGCCGCCCATCCATAAAAACGTGCGCGACATGCGCACTGCACTGGAAAAGCGCGGCTTTACCGTGACCGATGCCGTGGATCTGGACCTGCCCGGCGCCCGCGCGGTGATGGACCGGTTCAGTGCCAGCGTCAAGGCCGCGCCGCCGGACACGACCGTGTTTTTCTACTTCTCCGGCCACGGCGCCCAGGTTGACGCCGAGAACCTGCTGGTCTCGGCGCGCATCAATCCGAAGGCCAGGCCAGAAACATTGGCCCGCGGCAGCATGACGCTGACCAAGGATGTGCTCGATCTGCTGCCGCGTCGGCCCGAAGGTCTGACGATTGCGGTGATCGATGCATGCCGCACCGAGCTCAAGGCCCTGGCACCGGGCGAGGGTCTCAACCAGGTTGAAGCGCCCCCGGGTTGCCTGATTGCATTTGCCACTGGCGCCGGCAAACCGGCGATTGCGCCCAACCACGACCGCGACAACACGTTCTACACCGCGTCATTGGTACGGGTGCTCAACAGCGCCTCGGGCGAAACGCCGTTTTCCGACGTCTTCAGGCTGGTCAAGTCCGACACCCGGACCACGATGCTCAACCATCCGGTGGAGGCTGTGCGCATGGTGGCGCAAGAGCCCTTCATTGCCGAGAACCTCAAGATCCGCCGCCGCGTCGCCCCGCGGGTGGCCAACGCCGTCTTGCCACCGCCACGCAAGGACGACGAAGCAGCGGCCTGGGCCAAGCTCGAGGCGCTGATCTGGCCGCCGGACGTGGCCAGGTCGGCCGCCCAGTACATCACCGACTACCCGGGCAGTGCCTTGGTCGGCAGCGCACAGGTGGCGCGTGATGGCGCGTTGGAGGCCGCCAAGATCCTGCGCCGCAGCGACGTTCGGCTGTACCGAACCGCGTTCCAAGTGTCGGACCAGACGCCGGCCGACGAGGCCGACGACATCGCCAAGGCTGGGCGCGGTGACAAGGATGCCGCAGCGCGGCTCGGGCAGCGCCACACGCCCAAGGCCGAGCTGGGCAGCGGCGGTATTGACAAGGTGGGGCGCTTCGAGGGCTGGATGCAGTACGCCGCAGCGCTGGGCAACGGTATTGCGAGCTACCGTCTGGCGCTGTACTACCGCCGCAGCGAGCAACCGCAGCTGGCCGCGCAGTTTGAGGCGCTGGCACGCAAGTTGGGCTACACGCCACCGCCGTCGCTGAACAACTCCCGCAAATGACACCGGGCGCGTTGATGGCCTGGCCCGGACAGCGCCGGGGGTATCGCTTGCCCGCGACACCGGGCGAAGCACATCTGCCAGGCCGCTTTCGGCGCGCGCCGTGCCGACGGTAACGGTGCTGCGGGCACGCCGGCCTGCCCCGCGGTACTGTTGCGCCGGGGTTCTGCCTTCGTCAACCTGGGTCTGCCCGGTATCATCGACGACCGTGCGCGGGTGACGGAATCGGTAGACGTAGCGGGCTTAAAACCCGCAGCCGCAAGGTGTACGGGTTCGAGTCCCGTCCCGCGCACCAGGGCGGGTTGCTTGGCGTCGCAAAGCGTTGCCGGCATCGCCGCGGGGTGTGCTGGCGCGCCAGGCCGCCAAGTTACGGTGTGTCGGTTGCCACGGCTGCCACCCCGGGCAGATGGGCAGAGCGCACCCGTTCGGTCGGTTCGCAGGCCGTAGCAGCAGCGGCGTACCGCGGTGGGCCAGCCGAAGTTGGCCCTGCCCGGCGGCGATCGACGCTGGCCAGCGCCGCGCTGGATGCGCCGCGGATGGACACATCAGGCCAGGTAGGCCAGGTCAGACCAAGTCAGACCAAGTCAGGCCAGGCCCGTCCGGTCAGTCCAGATCCGGCAAGTTCAGCCACGCTGACCGGGCGAGCGGATCGATCCAGCGCTGTGCCGCACGTTGCAGCCCTTCGGGTGAGCCGGTGCTGAGCAGCCGGGTCCTGTCAGGCGTCAGGGCCGGTAACCCTTCTGTAGCGGGACAGGTGCTGTTGCGCCCCAGCAGTTTCAACACCTGACGCACCACGGCGTCGGCCGTGTCGAGCAGCGCCACGCCAGGCCCCAGGCGCTGCGCCAGCGCGGTTGATACCAGAGGGTAATGGGTGCATGCCAGCACCACGGTGTCCACACCCGCAACTTTCAGTGTGTGGGCCAGTGCGTCGAGCCGGGTGTCCAATTGCTGATCGGCCGCCGGGCTGGTGCCAGCGTGTTCAATCGCGTCGGCCAGGCCGGGGCAGGGCAGGCGCAGCAGGTGGGTGCCCACGGCATGGGCTTCGACCAACTGGCCGAAGCGTTCGCTGGCCAGCGTGGCCGACGTGCCCAGCACGGCGATCCGGCCGCTAGGGCTGGCGGCGGCCGCCGGCTTGATGCCGGGCTCGACGCCAACAAACAGCCGCCCTGGCCAGCGTGCCCGCAGGGCACCGATTGCCAATGTGCTGGCCGTGTTGCAGGCGACCAGCACCAGGTCGGCGCCGCCGTCCACCAGGTATCCGCCCAACTGCAGGCTGCGTGCAACAACCCACGCTGCGCTGCGGTCGCCCCAGGGGGTGTAGCGGGCGTCAGCCAGGTAGGTGATGTCGGCCTGTGGCAGCTGTTGGTGCAAGGCGCGCAGCACGGACAGGCCGCCAATGCCGGAGTCGAAGATGCCAATGCGCGGGGCGTCAGGAGCGGCCATGGATTGCGCAGTCTAACCAGCAGGCCCAGAGGCGGGATGGGCTTGGGCTTGGCGCGCGCCGCGCGGCTGAGGCACAATGGCAAAAAATAGCACGACCGTTCGATTTTCTGCCATTACGGCGGTTTTGACCGGCGCATAGAATTCATTGCAAGCACAGTAAACCGCAGTTCAACCTGGCCAGGAGCCGTCCGACATGAAGGTATTGGTACCCGTCAAGCGTGTGGTCGATTACAACGTCAAGGTGCGTGTCAAGTCCGACGGCACAGGTGTGGACATCGCCAACGTCAAGATGAGCATGAACCCGTTCGACGAGATTGCCGTCGAAGAAGCGGTGCGCTTGCGCGAAAAGGGCGTGGTCACCGAGGTCATCGCGGTGTCCTGTGGCGTCACCCAGTGCCAGGAGACCTTGCGCACCGCCATGGCCATCGGTGCTGACCGTGCCATCCTGGTCGAGTATGCCGACGAACTGCAACCGCTTGCCGTGGCCAAACTGCTCAAGGCGCTGTTCGACAAAGAGCAGCCGGGCCTGATCATCCTGGGCAAGCAGGCGATCGACGACGACAACAACCAGACCGGTCAGATGCTGGCCGCCCTGGCCGGCCTGCCGCAAGCCACCTTTGCCAGCAAGGTCGAGGTGGTGGACGGCAAGGTCAAGGTCGCGCGCGAGATCGACGGCGGTTCCGAGACGCTGAGCCTGAGCCTGCCGGCAGTGATCACCACCGATCTGCGCCTGAACGAGCCGCGTTATGTCACGTTGCCCAACATCATGAAGGCCAAGAAGAAGACGCTTGAAGTCTTCAAGCCGGCCGACCTGGGGGTGGACGTGACGTCCCGCATCAAGACGCTGAAGGTCAGCGAGCCGCCCAAGCGCGGTGCCGGCATCAAGGTGGCCGACGTGGCCGCGCTGGTGGACAAACTCAAGAACGAAGCGAAGGTGGTCTGACATGGTTGCACTGGTCATTGCCGAACACGACAACGCGTCCATCAAGGGCGCCACGCTGAACACCGTGACCGCCGCCCTGCAGTGCGGCGCCGAGGTGCATGTGCTGGTGGCGGGCCACAACGCTGGCGGCGCCGCCACTGCGGCTGCCCAGATCGCGGGTGTTGCCAAGGTGCTTCATGCCGACGCCGACGGCTTTGCCCACGGCCTGGCTGAAAACATCGCAGCCCAGGTCCTGGCGCTGGCCCCGGCCTACAGCCACCTGCTGTTCCCGGCCACGGCGGCCGGCAAGAACGTCGCGCCACGGGTTGCCGCGCTGCTGGACGTGGGCCAGATCAGCGAGGCCAGCAAGGTCATCAGTGCCGATACTTTCGAGCGCCCAATCTACGCCGGCAACGCGATTGCCACGGTGCAGAGTGCCGACGCGATCAAGGTGATCACCGTCCGCACCACCGGTTTCGACGCCGCTGCGGCCACCGGCGGCAGCGCCGCGGTCGAGACGCTGGTGGCCGTGGCCGATTCAGGCAGCAGCGCCTTTTTGGGCAGCGAGATCGCCCGCAATGACCGGCCCGAGCTGACGGCAGCCAAGATCATCGTGTCGGGCGGCCGGGCGATGGGCAGCAGCGAGAAGTTCAACGACGTGCTGACGCCGCTGGCCGACAAGCTGGGCGCCGCGCTGGGCGCCAGCCGCGCGGCAGTGGACGCCGGCTACGCACCGAATGACTGGCAGGTGGGCCAGACTGGCAAGATCGTCGCGCCCGCGCTCTACATCGCCTGCGGCATCTCGGGTGCGATCCAGCACCTGGCCGGCATGAAGGACAGCAAGGTCATCGTTGCGATCAACAAGGACGCCGAAGCGCCGATCTTCAGCGTGGCTGACTACGGCCTGGAGGCCGACCTGTTCGTGGCCGTGCCTGAGCTGGTTGCCGCCCTGTGACCGTGCTGTGATGTTTGGTTGTTGATCCCGTATTGACCCACTCAAGGGCGCCCTCGTCGGCGCCCTTGTTTTATCCAGGAGACTGAAAGTGACCTACCGCGCCCCTGTCAAAGACATGCTGTTCGTGATGAAGGAATTGGCGGACATCGCCACTGTTGCCAGCCTGCCGGGTTTTGAAGAGGCGGGGCTGGACACTGCCGCCGCCGTTTTGGACGAGTGCGCCAAGCTGAACCAGGACGTCATCGCCCCCCTGAACTGGACCGGCGACCAGCAGCCCTCCACCATCAAGGGTGGCGTGGTCACCACCACGCCCGGCTTCAAGGCGGCGTTCCGCCAGTTTGCCGATGGCGGCTGGCAAGGCCTGCACCATCCCGAGAACTTTGGCGGCCAGGGCCTACCCAAGTTGATCCACGCCGCCTGCATCGAGATGCTCAACAGCGCCAACATGAGCTTTGCGCTGTGCCCGCTGCTGACCGATGGCGCGATCGAGGCCTTGCTGACCGCCGGCAGCGATGCGCTGCAAGCCGCTTACCTGCCCAAGATGATCGCCGGCCAGTGGACCGGCACGATGAACCTGACCGAGCCCCAGATCGGAGCCGGCCTGCGGCTCGGTCAGGTTCATCGTGCCGGTCCACTGCCCCGTGAGCATCTTGGGCAGGTACATGGCCTTCTGTTCGGCCGAGCCGTGGTGCGCAATAGCGTCGATGGCGCCCTGGGTGAGCAGCGACCACAGCGAGAACGCCATGTTGGCGCTGGTGAGCATCTCCTGGATGGCCAAGGCGCTGACCCACGGGAAGCCGCCGCCGCCGAAGTCGGGATCGAAGGGGATGGCGCCGTAACCGGCTTCGACCATCCGGTCGTAGGCGTGTTTGAACGGCACGGGCAGGGTGACGCTTCCGTCGGGATGCCAGACGGCACCTTCCTGATCGCCGATTCGGTTGGTGGGGGCGACGACTTCGGCCATGAACC
>JBKJKU010000297.1:0-6698 GCA_046597355.1 Aquabacterium sp. | reverse complement strand
CCTGCGCTTTCACCTCGAGCGCCAGACCGGCGGCATGTCGCGCGACATCGAGCGCGGCACCCGGGCGCTGCAGTCGCTGGTGTCGTACTCGCTCTACACCATCGTGCCCACGCTGGTCGAGGTGACGCTGGTGTTGGCCTTCCTCGGCATCCGTTTCGACATGGGTTATGTCTGGATCACGTTGGCGGCGTTGTCGGTCTACATCACCTTCACGGTGACGGTGACCGAGTGGCGATCACGTTTCCGGCGCGAAATGAACGAGGCCGACTCCAGGGCCCACAGCCGGGCCATCGACGCACTGCTGAACTACGAGACCGTCAAATACTTCAACAACGAGGCTTTTGAAGCTCGGCGCTATGACGAGGGACTGGAGGCCTTCCGCCAGGCCCAGGTCAAGAGCCAGAGCACTTTGTCGATGCTCAACACCGGCCAGCAGCTGATCATCGCGCTCAGCCTGGTGGCGATGCTCTGGAAAGCCACCCAGGGCGTGGTGGACGGACGGCTGACGCTGGGTGATCTGGTGATGGTCAACGCCTTCCTGATCCAGCTCTATATCCCGCTGAACTTCCTGGGCGTGCTCTACCGCGAGGTCAAACAAAGCCTGACCGACCTGGACCGCATGTTTGTGCTGCTCGAACGTGAGCGCGAAGTGGCCGACGCCACCGGCGCACGCGACCTGGCCGTCAGCGACGGCACGGTGCGTTTCGAGAACGTCAGCTTTGCCTACGATCCGACAAGGCCCATCCTGCACGGGGTGAGCTTCGAAATCCCGGCCGGCAAGACGGTGGCGGTGGTGGGCGCCTCGGGCGCCGGCAAAAGCACGTTGGCGCGGCTGTTGTACCGCTTCTACGACGTCACCGGCGGCCGCATCACACTCGACGGCCAGGACATCCGTGCCGTCACCCAGGCCAGTGTGCGCCGTGCCATCGGTATCGTGCCGCAGGACACGGTGCTGTTCAACGACACCGTGGGCTACAACATCGGCTACGGCCGTACCGGGGCCGGCACCGCCGAGGTTGAGTCTGCGGCGCGTGCCGCCCACATCCATGACTTCATCGCCAGCACGCCCAAGGGCTACGCCACGATGGTGGGTGAGCGTGGCCTGAAGTTGTCCGGCGGTGAAAAGCAGCGGGTGGCGATCGCCCGCACGCTGCTCAAGAATCCGCCAGTGCTAATCTTTGACGAGGCGACCTCGGCACTCGACTCTGCCAATGAGCGCGCCATCCAGGCCGAGCTCAAGAGCGCCGCCCAAGGCAAGACCGCGCTGGTGATTGCGCACCGGCTGTCCACGGTGGCCGACGCCCACGAGATCGTGGTGCTGGACGGTGGTCGGGTGGTCGAGCGCGGCACCCACGTTGATCTGCTGACGCGCGGTGGGCGTTATGCCGAGATGTGGCGGCTGCAGCAGGCTGATGACGGCGATGCGGACAGCGCGGCCGCTGCGCCCTGACTGAACCTGCTGCGCCATGAAAAAAGCCCGCTGGGCAGCGGGCTTTTCAGTGGCGGTTGGATCGGGCGCGGTTTGGCTGCGCCGTCCCGGCTCGCCCGTCAGGCTGGCTTGCCGCGCCGCGATGCAACGCCAGCAGCCGCCAGCGCCAGCGCAACCAAGCCAAGACCAGCCGGCTCGGGCACGTTGCCGCCGCCGCCGCCGCCGCCGCCGCCGGTGTCCGCCTCGGTGAACAGCAGATCGTCAATCGCGAAGATCCCCCGTGTCGTGACGTTGAACGTGATGCGCTCGATGTTGGTTTTTGCCGTGCCGTCTACCAGCGTGTAAGCCGTCTTCCAAGCAAATCCGCCGGCGTTGGAGAACAAATGCGCCCCAGAATTCAGAATATTGTCGTTGGCGTCGTAAGCGTAAATCTCAACATCCAACGCTGCCACGCCGAAGGTCAACGCGAACTGGTCGTAGTTTTTGCCGGCGATGTCGATTTGGAAACTGGTGAACCCCGCGTTGCCGAACGGACTGCGCACATAGCCGAAATTGCCCGCCCGCGTCACGATGGCGCCGTTGGTGTCATTCCTGTCGGGTGACTCGATCACGCCCTTGTGAAATGCCAGCGCATTGGCGCTGAAAGACAGGCCGTCGCTTGAAAAGCTGTTCAGAACTGCAGTGCCCGTGCTGGGCGCTGCCAGACCAATGGCCTCGAAATCCAGTTTCACCACGGCTGCTTGAGTTGGCCAAGCCAGCGCCGCTGCAACGCAGCCCAGCGAAAAAGCATGAAATTTAGATGTCATGATCTGCAATGCCCAAGTTGTTGTTTGACCCACTGCCCGGCGGCGCTGGTGGGCTGTTCTGTATGCAACGGACTGTAGCGAAGCAACAGCGGATCAGGCGTGTGGTCGCCCCCTCGGTTCAGGGGGGGGTGGCCGCCGGAACCCCTTGAATGGTGGGTCGATTGGGGCTATTAGACTGGCCCTGTGGAAACCAAATGGCTTGAAGACTTCGTTAGCTTGGCCGAGACGCGCAGCTTTTCCCGATCGGCACAGCTGCGGCACGTCACGCAACCGGCGTTCTCACGCCGTATTCAGGCGCTGGAGGCCTGGGCCGGCGTTGATCTGGTCGACCGGTCGTCCTACCCGACCCGCCTGACCTCGGCCGGGGAGACGCTGCATGCGCAGTCACTCGAGATCCTGGTGGCGCTGCAATCGGCGCGCAACCTGATGCGCTCGCACCGTGCCAGCGGTCAGGACGTTATCGAGTTCGCCATCCCGCACACGCTGGCGTTCACTTTCTTCCCGCACTGGTTGATGGCGTTGCGCGGGCGGTTTGGCGATGTCAAGACCCGATTGATCGCGCTCAATGTGCATGACGCCGTGCTGCGCCTGACCGAAGGCGGCTGCGACCTGCTGATTGCCTACCACCATGCCTCGCAACCGCTGCAGCTCAGCCCCGACCGCTACGAGATGTTGTCGCTGGGTCATGAAACCCTGGCGGCCTATGCCAAGGGTGACGGTGAGGGGCAGCCGTTGTTCCGGCTGGGAGCTGGCCGCACGCCGACGCCGCTGCTGGCCTACGCTGCCGGCGCCTACATGGGCCATATGGTCGAGCAGATCATCCGGCAGATGCCAGTGCCACCGTCGCTCGAGACCACGTACGAGACCGACATGGCCGAAGGGCTGAAGGCGATGGCCGTTGAAGGCCACGGCCTGGCTTTCCTGCCCGCCAGCTCGGTGCGCCAGGAGTTGCGTAGCCGCCGGTTGGTCGCCGCTGCGCCGCCCGGCGTGGGTGAACTGACCATGGAGGTGCGCATCTACCGCGAGCGCACCGAGGTGGCGCGCCATGTCAAGCCGGCGGCGCAGGCGCTGTGGGATTTCCTCAAGCGCCCCGATTGACCGGCTGCGCCCGGCGCCGTGTGGGCCAGCAGTGGGCGGGTTTCCAGTGCTTTGGCGGGGGCGTGCACACCCAGGTATGAATCCTGCTGTCATGGTCATGCCGAGAATGCATGACCCCCGGATAAACAGGCATGTCGCCGGCCGGGAACCCCGCCCTATACTCCGCCGCCCCTGAGATTTGCGGGGAGTTTTTGACGTCAATTCTGGAGATTTTTCACATGATCAAGACCCCCCTCAAGTCCGTGCTCGGCAGCCTGCTGGCACTCGGTGCCCTCGCTGGCGCCCTGCCGGCCCACGCTGGCAAGACGCTCGACACCATCAAACAGCGCGGTCAACTCGTCTGCGGGGTCAACCCCAGCCTGCCGGGCTTTGCCGCCGCTGACAGCCAGGGCAACTGGGCCGGCCTCGACGTCGACATCTGCAAGGCGTTGGCCGCCAGCGTGTTGAGTGATGCCAGCAAGATCAAGTGGGTACCGCTCAATGCCGCGCAGCGTTTTGCCGCGTTGCAGGCCGGTGAAATCGACATCCTGTCGCGCAACACCACCTGGACGCTGACCCGTGACGCGTCGCTGGGCATGCACTTCACCGGCACCACTTACTACGATGGCCAAGGCTTCATGGTCACCAAGAAGTCCAAGATCACCAGCGCCAAGCAACTCAAGGGCGCCACGGTGTGCGTGCAATCGGGCACCACGACCGAGAAAAACCTGACCGACTACTCCAAGTCGGCCGGTCTGGCCATGAAGTCGGTCGTGTTCGAGACCCAGGAAGCCACCAACAAGGCCTACTTCGCCGGCCGCTGCCAGGCTTACACCACGGATGCTTCAGGCTTGGCCTCGGTGCGCAACAAGGAAGCCAACAACCCAGAAGACCACGTCATCCTGCCCGAGTTGATCTCGAAAGAGCCGCTTGGCCCGTCGGTGCGCCGCGGTGACGACGAGTTCTTCGCCATTGCCAAGTGGGTGGTGTTTGCGCTGATCGAAGCCGAGGAGTACGGCATCACCCAGGCCAATGTGGACGACCTCAAGGCCAACAGCAAAGACCCGGTGGTCCAGCGCATCCTGGGCACGTCCGAGGATACCGGCAAGCTGCTGGGCCTGGACAAGGACTGGGCCTACCGCGCCATCAAGGCCACCGGCAACTACGGTGAGATCTTCGAGCGCAACGTCGGTCCGAAGTCGGCCCTGAAGCTGCCGCGTGGCGCCAACAACCTGTGGAGCAAGGGCGGCTTCATGTACGCCCCGCCGGTGCGCTGACCGCCTGACGACCTCGCAACCCGACGGCACCGCACCGAACAATCCTGATGACGGCCACTGCTCCACCCCCGAAAGCCCGCCAGTGGACCTGGCGCAGCAAGTCGTTCCGAGCCGTCATCTACCAGATCGTCGCTGTGGCGCTGGTGTTGGCGGCCGGTGCCTACCTGGTTCACAACACGCTGCTGAACATGCGGGTGCGGGGTATCCAGAGCGGCTTCGACTTCATCACCCAGCCAGCCGGATTCTCGATCGGCGAAAGCGTGATCCCGTTCGACTCGTCCGAGAGTTACGGCATGGCTTTTTTGGTAGGCCTGTCGAACACGCTGCGGGTGGCGCTGATCGGCATCGTGCTGGCCACGCTGCTGGGCACGCTGGTCGGGGTGGGGCGGCTGTCGCGCAACTTCCTGGTGCGCACGGTGTGCAGTACCTACGTCGAGATCTTCCGCAACGTGCCGCTGCTGCTGCAGCTCTTCATCTGGTACTTCGTGATGACCGAGCTGCTGCCGCCGATCGAGGAGGCGATGCAGCCTGTGGGCGGGGTTTTCTTCAGTAAAAACGGCTTGCAGTACCCGATTCCGCACTGGGCGCCGGGCCATGCGATGACGCTGGCAGGTCTGGGGCTGGGCGCCGTGGGCGCCTGGCTCTGGGCGCGCAAAGCCAAGCAGCACCAGTTTGCTACTGGCCAGAGCCGGCCGGTGGTCTGGCCGGGATTGGCGATCCTGGTCGCTGGCGCGCTGCTGGGCTGGCTGGTGGGTGGCACGCCGGGTGCGCTGGACGTGCCCGAGAAGACTGAACTCAACATCGTGGGTGGCGGGTCGGTCACGCCAGAATTCTTGACCATGCTGATCGGCCTGACGATCTACACCGCGTCCTATATTGCCGAGATCGTGCGAGGCGGCATCCAGGCGGTGCCGTTTGGTCAGCATGAGGCGGCCTCGGCGCTGGGGCTGAACAGCCGCATGGAGACCCGGCTGGTACTGCTGCCGCAAGCGCTGCGGGTGATCATTCCGCCGCTGACCAGCCAGTACCTCAACCTGACCAAGAACTCGTCGCTGGCCGTGGCGGTGGGCTACCCCGACCTGGTGTCGATTTCCAACACCTCGCTCAACCAGACTGGCCGGGCGATCGAGTGCATCGCGCTGGTGATGGCCTGCTACCTGACGTTGTCGCTGCTGACGGCCGCTTTCATGAATGCCTACAACAAGCGTTCGTTGATCAAGGAACGCTAAGAGCACCATGGCCACCCCTGTAGCGATGTCTGACCTTGAATTTGCGCCGATCCCGAGCCGGCCACCGCCGCGTTCGGCCATAGGTGCGGTGGCTTGGCTGCGCACCAACCTGTTCGACGGGTGGCGCAACACGGCCGCCACCCTGATCGTGCTGGCCTTGCTGATGTACTTTGTGCCGCCGCTGTTGTCCTGGGGGGTTTTCCAGGCGGTTTTTGCGCCCGATAACGCGGCTTGCCGCGCCGCGGCCGAGCATGGCGCCTGCTGGGGTGTGATTGCCGAGAAGTACCGTTTGATCCTGTTCGGCCGCTACCCGTTTGCTGAGCAATGGCGGCCGCTGGTGGCCTGCTTGCTGCTGATCGGGCTGCTCGTGGCCAGCTGCTACCGGGGTTTCTGGAAAAAAAGCCTGTTGCTGGCCTGGGTGGTGGTGCTGGCGGTGTTTTTTGCGCTGATGTTTGGGGGCGTAGCCGGTCTGACGCCGGTCGAGACCGCACGCTGGGGCGGTTTTCCGCTCACGCTGCTGTTGTCAACCATCAGCCTGGTGCTGGCGTTTCCGCTGGCGGTGGCGGTAGCGTTGGGTCGGCAGTCCAAGATGCCGGGTATCCGCACCATCTGCGTGCTGTATGTCGAGTTGATCCGCGGTGTGCCCCTGATCTCGGTGCTGTTCATGGCCTCGTTCATGTTCCCGCTGTTCATGCCGCGCGGTGTCAGCATCGACGTGCTGGTGCGCGTGTTGATCGGCATCACCTTGTTCTCTGCGGCCTACATGGCCGAGATCGTGCGCGGCGGCCTTCAGGCGATCCCGAAGGGGCAGCTCGAGGCGGCTGCCACGCTCGGCCTCGGTTACTGGCAGACGCAACGCAAGATCGTGCTGCCGCAGGCG
>JBKJKU010000135.1:0-8466 GCA_046597355.1 Aquabacterium sp. | reverse complement strand
ACCGCGCGCCCGCCGACGTGGCGCCAGTGCTGGTGCATGGCGACTTCCGCAACGGCAACCTGATGGTCGATCTGGCGGACGAGGTGGCGCCGCTGCGCGGCGTGCTGGACTGGGAGTTGGCCCACCTGGGCGATGCGATGGCTGACCTGGGCTGGCTGTGTGCCAACCCCTGGCGTTTTGGCCAGTCGCAGCGACGGGTCGGCGGTTTTGGTGGGGCCGACGAACTGTTTGCCGGCTACCGCGCCGCCGGTGGCCGGGTGGACGAGGACCGGGTGCAGTGGTGGCAGGTGCTGGGCACGCTGCGCTGGGGCATCATTTGCGAGAGCATGGCCCAGGCCTGGCTGACTGGCGCCGAGCCGGTGATGGAAAAAGCCGCGATCGGCCGCCGCGCATCCGAGACCGAGATCGATTTGCTGGCGCTGATCGCGCCACGCGCAGGCCAGCCCTCCGACACTGGCGCGGCCAGCCAACCCACCACCACCCGAGCCGCCTGATGCAAGACAACCCCAGCCCCGAGCACCTGCTGGCCGCCGTGGCGCGCTTTTTGCGCGATGAGGCCGGGCCGGCGCTGGGCCGCACAGGCCAGGACGCGCTGGCCTACAACGCCCGGGTCGCCGCCAACATGCTCGACATCGTCGGCCGCCAGCTGCAACTCGCGCCCGCGGCCGACGCCGATGAAGGCGCGCGGTTGCGTTCGCTGCTCGACGATCCGGCCAGCACCGACGACCTGGCCCGCCTCAACCAGCGCCTGGCCGAGCGCATCGCGCTGGGCGAAAGGGGTAGCGAAAATCCGGCGCTTGTCGAGCACCTCTGGCGCACCACGCTGGCCAAACTGGCGGTGGACCAGCCGGGCTACGCCACTTACCGCCAAATGCTGGCAGCGGCCGACCCGGACACCCTCCCGTAATGCCGTGATGCCGTGACGCCCTGGCGCGCTGGCGCCCAAGGCGCTGCGCCGCGCCATCGGCCCGCCGTGCGCTCAGCGGCCACCCAGCCAGCGCGGCAGCCAGGACGCCGCATCGGCTTTCAGCCCCGCCTCGTCGCCTTCGGTCATGCGCACGCTGGCTTGGGCGCGCTGCTTGAGCTGGTCCAGCGGCAGACGGCAGGCGTCGCAGCGCCCGACCAGCGCCGTGCCGTCGTCGCTGACCGAGACGATCTGCTCGCCGCTCTGGTCAAACAACGCGCTGTTGACCTTGCCGCCATGCCGGTACAAGGCGGCCCATTCATGCCCGGTCGCGGCGTCCCACACGCGGATGCTGTTGTCGGCGCTGGCGGTGACGACCCGCTTGCCGTCCGGGCTGAAGTGGGCCGACTGCAGCGCCGCGCTGTGGCCACCCGACAGCACCACACAGTTGCTCGTCTGCCGGGCCAGCCGGTCCACGCAGTCCAGCGTCTGGCCTGCGACCAGGCCCTTGAGGGTCCAGACCCGGGCACTGCGGTCGGCGCTGGCGCTGACCAGCGTGCTGCTGTCCGGGCTGAAGACCACGCTGCGCAGCGCGCCCTGGTGGCCCGTCAGCGTGATCGGTTTGCCCTGCGGTTCGGCGCGGTTCCAGAGCTGGATGGTGTCGCCCAGCGTGGCCAGCCAGCGGCCGTCGGGGCTGAGCGCCACCGCGCTGACATCGCTCTTGGGCGGCAGGCGCAGCAGGGGCTGTCCAGCGGGTGAACCCGCCTTGCCGGCCAGCGCCGATTGGGGCCAGACGGTGATGTCCGCAGCGCGAACCACCGCCAGTTCAGCCCGGCTGGGGCTGAACATGCCGTAGCGGCTGTTGGCCAGCCAGTCCGGCGTGATGTCCTGGCCCGAGCTGCGGTCGGTCAGCACCGGCTTGTAGATTTGGCCGAGGTCGTAGCCGCGGTCATGGAACAACAACAATTTGCCGTCGGCCGACAGGCTGGCCTCTTCCACGCCCCAGTGGATCACCGCGGTGTTGGCCTGTGCCGCGGCCTTGGCGTCGCCCGCCCTGGCCCGCCGGGCCTGCGGTGGGATTGCCGGGCGTTGTGCAGCCGCTGGCGCGGGCAGCGGTGGGGTCGGGCTGGCTTTGGCGCCTTCAGCGGCCCAGCCCAGCGTGTCACAGGGCGCGTCGCGTTCGGTGGTTTCGCTGCAAGCCAGCGTCGCCAAGCCACCCGGCAGCAGGGCCTGTGCGGTCAGCCAGGGCGTGCCGGCCTTCAACACCTTGGGCGCGTTCAGGCGCCAGCCGCGCAGCGTGCCGTCCAGGCTGGCGGTGACCACCCGGCCGGGTGGCCCGAACAGCGCATGCACCACCGTGTTGTTGTGGCCGCGCAGCACCGCCACCGGCACGGTGCTGCGGCTGGACCAGACCCGGGCGGTGCCGTCCAGGCTGGCCGAAACCAGTTGCTCGCCGTCCTTGGACACACTGGCCTCGATCACCTCGTCGTCGTGGCGCCGTTCGTCGCGCACGGTGACATCGCTCCAGAAGAAGACCCGCTTGTCCGACACCGTCATCAGCCGGTTCTGCTCGTCCGACCGGTCGACAAAGCGGGCGATCGCCACCGGCCGGTCGTGCTGCAGCGCGCGGCGTGCGTCGGGACTGGGGTTGAGCTGGCCCAGCGCCAGGTCCAGCGTCCAGACCACCGCGCTGCCATCGTCGGACGCGGTGGCCAGCAGATTGGGCTCGGTCGGGCTGAAGCTGATGTCGCGGATGGCGGCCTGGTGGTGCAGCGGGTTCTTGCCGGCCCGGCTGTCGCCGATCCAGGGCCGGTTGTTCAGGCCGCGCTGCCAGATCAGGGCATCACCCTGGGTGTCGGCTGACGCCAGGTGGCGACCGTCGGCTGAAAATCCCAGCGCCACAATGCTGCGCGGCGGGTCGCTGGCGCGCAGCAGCGGATGGCTGGTTGGCGTGTCGGAGCTGGCCACCTCCCAGCGGGTCAGCTCACCCGCGCTGCAGCCGATCGCCAGCTGCGATGGCCCATCGGGCTGCCCGGCCGCGCCGGCCGGGCCAGCGCTGTAGGCCAGGCTGGTGTAGCGGTTGTCCTGGCCGGGGCAGGACAGGTCGGCGCGCACCTTGCCGTCGGGCGCCAGCAGGTAGACCTTGCCCTGCACCGTGCCGACCAGCATCGGGTTGCCGGGCTGGCGGCCCACCAGCCAGGCTTTGCTGACGGTGCCCGGCGCGGTCAGCCTGGACACCTCGCTCAGGTCGCTGGCCTTGCGCAGCCAGACGGTATTGCCCGCGCTCACCACCAGGTGCGCCAGGCCGGGGGTGTAACGCGCTTCGCCGACCGGCGCCCCGAGGTCGACGATCTGCTCGGCTTGCGCCACCTCCAGCGCCGCCATGGCCTGGCGCAGGGCGTACTCGCCACGCTGGTTGTCGGGGTTTTGGGCCAGCGCCAGCAGCGCCAGCCGGGCGCTGCGCGCCGGGTCTTGCTGCAGCGACAGGATGGACCGGGCCGCCAGTTCGCCCGAGCGCGCCTTGCGCTGCAGCGACAGCGCATTCACGGCCGCAGCCAGCGATGCCACGATCACCAGCACACCCGCGCCCACCGCGCCGCTGCGCCGCAGGCGGGATCGGCGGCGCTCGGCTTGCTCGGCCGCCGTGCTTTTGTCCAGAAAGCGCTGCACGGTCTGGAAGCGTGCTTCGGCCTCGTCTGCCGTACCGCCGGTGCACAGCCGCACCCAGGCGGCATTGGGCCGGTGGCGCTGCTGCCAGTCGCGGGCGCGCTCCAGGTTGCGGCCGCGCCAGAGCTCGCCGTGGGCGTCTGCCTGGGACTGCGCGTCGGCCACCAGCCGCTGCAGTTCGGCCGCGGCCTCGGCCTCGTCGCGCACCCAGCCGCGCAGCTTGGGCCATTGGCGGATCAGGCTCTCGTGGGAGATGTCGATCACCGGGTTGGACGACAGCGCCACCTCGGGCCCCGGCACCAGGAAGGCGGTGTCGGCGCGGCGGTAGCGCTCGACCACCTGGGTCACGTCGGCCGTGTCCTGGTCGCTGCCGCTGCTGCCTGCGCCGCCACCGCAGATGGCGCAGAGCTGGTTGAAGTCGAGCGGGCGTCGCACCTCGGTGCCCCCGGCCACCCGTTCGGTCAACGCCCGGAAAACCCGCCCGACTGCGCCGCCGGCCTGGCCCAACGCGCCCAGCGAGACACAGGCCTCGTCGGCATGGTTGGACAGTGCGTTGGCGGACCCGCCGGCTGCATCGGTCTGCCTGGACAGCGCTCCGCCGGTGGCGTCGTAGTCCTCCAGGTCGATAGGCCGGCTGCCGCCGCAGGTCTCGGCCCAGCGCTGCCACGTGCGCGACAGCGCGTGCTGCATCACCGGCAGGTCGTCAAAATCGTCACTGACATCGCTGAGCAGGCGCTGCACCAGCCGCGGCGCAATGCGCGCGCCGCGCAGCTCGACCGGGCGGGCGATCGCCTCTTTGCGCTGGTTGCGGGTCAGCCGCGGCACCAGGTAGCTGCCGCGGCTGACGGCCTCGGGCAGGTCGGGGAAGTCAGCGCAGCCGCCGAGTTCGTCGGACCGCAGCGTCAGCACCACGCTGACCGGTGAGTCGGGGTCGGCGGCGGCCTGCAGCAGCAGCTTGACAAAGGCGCTGGCCTCGTCGGCGTCCGCCAAGCGCTTGAAGCGGAAGATCTCCTCGAACTGGTCCACCACCACCAGCACCCGCGTGCCCGCCGGCAACCGGGCCAGGCGCACCACCTCGACCAAGGCCAGCCCGCCCAGGCGCAGCTGGCCGTAGAGCGACGCGGCGCGCCGCGCCAGTGGGTCGTCGCCTGCGCTGTCGTCGGTCGGCGCGGGCTCGGCATTGCTGCCCAACGCCGCCGCCAGCGCGGTCGCCAGGTTGGCGATCGGCCGGCTGCCCGGCCGCATCACCACGGGTCGCCAGTCGGTTTCGCCGTCGGCGTCGTGCTGGCGCTTCAGCTCGTTGAGCAGGCCGGCCAACACCAGCGAAGACTTGCCGCAGCCCGACGCGCCGGACACCGCCACCAGCGGCACCTCGGCCAGCCGCGCCACCAGCGCGTCGATCTGCTGCTGGCGGCCAAAGAAGCGGTCGGCCTCGCTGGGCTTGAACGAGCGCAGCCCCGGGAAAGGGTTGGCCGCGAGCAGTGCAAAGTTGGCGTTGCTCATGCCGGGCTGCCTGGCAACGCGTTGAAGAAGTCCTTCAAGCCCAGTTCGTTCTGCGTCACCACGGCTTGCACCACCCGGCCCTTCTTGGTGGTGAAGCTGGACTTTTCGTCCGTGCCCTCGCCGGTGGCGTAGATGCAGACCTGGGCGTCGCCCAGTCGGCCAGCCAGTGCCGGCAGGTCCAGCAGGTCGAACACCCAGTCCTCGGACTGGCGCGACCAGAAGATCACGACCTGCTGGCAAGCCGCCAAGGTGCGCAACAGCCGTTCATCGTCTTTGGCCACCGCACCGGCAAACTTGAGCGGGCGCGGCTCGGCGCCCAGCTTGTCGGCCAGCATGGCCTTGAGCGGGCCCAGGTCGGCCAGGTCGCGCTCCTCGACCAGCACCGCCACCTCGCGCGGTTTGGGCGGCGTTTTGGGTGCCGGCTTGGGCAGCATCTCCAGCATCTGGGTTTTCAGCTCCTCCAGGCTGCCCTGCAGGTAGTCAACGCCCTCGTCGGCCAGGGTCTTCTCGATGTAGTCGATCAGCGGCTGCTGGCTGGCGGCGGTGTCGGCGGCGGGCTGGATCCAGACCAGCGGTGCGGGCTTGCCACGCTGCGCCATCTCGGCATGGGCCAACTGCAACTGCAGCTTGTCGCGGGCCGGCGTCAGCGGCTCGATCGACGGGCTGCGCGCGACCAGGTGGATGCACAACAGCGCATCGGCGAGGTCGGTGATGATGCGCTGGCGGTGGTCGTCGGCGTTCCAGAGGTACTCGTTTTCGGGCACCACCAGAAAGCCGCGCTGCCGCAGGTCGCTGCGCAGGCGCTCACGCTCTTGCAGCAACTCGGGCCCGACCCGGGCGATGAAGACCTTGCCCAGCGCTTTTTTCTTCTGCTCGCCCTGCAGGTCTTCCAGCGCCACCGTCAGGTCCTGGACCATGCGGCTCATGCGCTCCCAGTAGTCGTCCGCGTCGCGCTTGGGATCGAGCTCTCGCCAGCCCTTGGCCTCTTGCACAAAAAACTCGTGGTGGCCGATCTCGCGCAACTCGGCCGGCATCTCCTCCTGGCTGCGGCTGGGGTGTTTGAAGATCGGCACCAGCTTGCGCCCGCCGCTGCCCTCGGCTGATTTGAGGCGGCCGAGAAATCGGTCCATTTCCTTGCGGCATTCGTCGCTGTCGAAATAGGTGCGCGAGATCAGCGCCAGAAAGATGCCGGTCGACTCCACCGCCTCGGCAATCTCGGGCCGCCACGCGTCGCCGGCGCGCAATTCGGCGGTGTCGCGCCAGATGGCGACGTCGCCAACCCGGTCGCGCAACTCGGTCTGCACGTTGTTGCAGAAGGTGTCGACCCAGCGGTCCTGCGACTCGTTGGACGCACGGCGGTAGCTGATGAACAGGTCGTTCTTGAACTGCGGCAGAAAGCCCATGGCGGGAGACCTTGGCGAGTGGAACAGGTTGCCCGACGGACGCTGGCGCCGGGTCGGCGCGGTGCTGCGCGCAAACTCGTGGCGGCACTCTGGCAGGGCTGAAATCAGTATTGCATACCGATTTGCAGCGGCAAATCCCCCTTTTCAGTCGGCCGGTGTAGCGTTGGGCCTCGCTGACAATGCGGGGTTCATGGACCTGAAGCCCGGCACCCCACCGCCTATCACCAGCCTGCCCGCCCACCCATCGGTCTGGGGCACGCTGCGCCACCGCGGGTTTCGCAGCCTGTGGCTGGCCAGTCTGGTGTACTTTCTCGCCAACGCGATGCAGACCATGGCCGCGTCGTGGCTGATGGTCGAGCTGACTGGCTCGTCGTTTCTGGCGGCCCTGGTGCAGACGGCGGTGTTCATGCCGATGTTCGTGTTGTCGCTGCCGGCCGGTGTGCTGGCCGATACCACCGACCGGCGCCGCTTGATCGTCGGTGCGCTGCTTATGCAAGCGGCGGTGGTGCTGGTGCTGGCGGTGCTGTTGATGGCGGGCTGGGCGGGCCCGGCAACCTTGCTGCTTTTCACCTTCATCGCTGGCTGCTGCACGGCGATGTTGTCACCGGCCTGGAACTCTGCGCTGGGCGAGGTGCTGCCGCGCGACGAACTGCCGCAGGCCATCATCGCCATCAGCATTGCCTACAACAGCGCACGCGCCGTCGGGCCAGCGCTGGCGGGTCTGGTTTTTGGCCAAGTCAGTGGACTGGCCGGCGACTGGGGCGGCAAGAGTGTGGGCGGTGGCACCGTGTTTGTGCTGGCGGTGCTGGGCACGCTGGTGATGGCACGGGTGATTCACCTCAACCCACCCCGGCCACACCCGCCCAGCCGGCTGCCGCCGGAGCGCTTGTGGGGCGGCACGATTTCCGGCCTGCGCTATGCCTGGCATTCGCACATGATCCTGGCGCAATTGGTGCGCACGGCCGCCTACAGCGCGGCCGGATCGGCCCTGTGGGCCTTGCTGCCGGTGATCGGTCAGCAGCGCCTGGGCCTGGGTGCTGCCGGTTTTGGTTTCATGATGGGCTGCCTCGGCACGGGCGCGGTGGGCGTGGGCCTGGTGATCGGCCGGGTGCGTCAGCGCCTGGGTCTGGAGCGGCTGGTGACGGTGTGCTGCGTGGTGTTTGCGCTGGTGATGGCCGTGGCAGCACTGTCCCGTTGGGCTTGGCCTGTGTACCTGGCGCTGGTGGCTGGCGGCGCGGCCTGGATGAGCGTGATGAGCACCTTCAACACGGCCACCCAAACCAGCGCGCCGCCATGGGTGCGATCACGCGCCACCGCGATGCATGTGCTGAGCGCACTGGGCGCGTTTGCGCTGGGATCGGCGTTCTGGGGCGCGTTGGCGGGCCTGGTCGGCTTGCAGGGCGCGCTGTGCGCGGCGGCAGCACTGATGCTGGCCAACCTGTTGCTGGCCCGGCGCTTCCCACTGCGCATGGGCGCATTGCACGAAGTGACGCAGGCGCCGTTCGAGGACCTGCTGGTGACGGACCAGCCCGACCCCGAAGCCGGCCCGGTGGCGGTGGAGCTGAGCTACCGGATCCGGCCCGAGGACGCCGAGGCCTTCCTGGCCGAGGTGGCACTGCTGAAGGCACCGCGCCAGCGCGACGGCGCCACGTTCTGGCGCATCTACCGCGACCTGGGTGATCCGACCCGGTATGTCGAGCGTTTCATCATCACCCGCTGGGCCGACTACCTGCACCAACGCGCCCGCGCCACTGTCGCTGACCAAGCGATCGAGACGCGGTTACGGGCGCTGGTGATGCCGGGCGAGGCGGTGGTGATGCAGCACTACATTGCGGAGCGTTGAAGCCGGGCGAGATGGGTTGGCTGGGGTGGGTTTTGTCGGCTGGCGGCTCTTTGCTGCCTTTCGTTTTTTGGCTTGAAACCGGCCGTTCATGGGTGCTGAGCGACCGCGCCGCGCCGGGCTGGCGTGCCCCGCTCCGTGTCATTCCG
>JBKJKU010000044.1:0-8535 GCA_046597355.1 Aquabacterium sp. | reverse complement strand
CGGTGATGAGCGTTTTCGCCTGTTCGCGATCACCTTTGAATTGGGGGGGCAAGTACATGGCGAGAGTATGCGATGAAATGGGGTGGCCACGCGCTCGCTAATTTCCTTTCACCAGTCGCCTTATTCCCACTCAATCGTTGCTGGCGGCTTGCTGCTCACGTCGTACGTCACGCGGTTGATGCCGCGCACTTCGTTGATGATGCGCGAGCTCACCTTTTTCAAGAGCGCGTAAGGCAGCTCGGCCCAGTCGGCGGTCATGAAGTCGCTGGTCTGCACCGCGCGCAGCGCGACGACGTGCTCATAGGTGCGGCCATCGCCCATCACGCCGACGCTCTTGACCGGCAGAAAGACGGCGAAGGCCTGGCTGGTCAGCGCATACCAGGTCTTGCCGGATTCGGCATCGATCGTCGCGCGCAGCTCGGCGATGAAGATCGCGTCGGCCCGGCGCAGCAGGTCGGCGTGCGCCTGCGTCACCGCGCCGAGGATGCGAACGCCCAGGCCGGGCCCAGGGAACGGGTGGCGGTAGACCATGTCGTGCGGCAGGCCGAGCGCCACGCCGAGCTCCCGCACCTCGTCCTTGAACAGGTCGCGCAGCGGCTCCAGCAGCTTCAGACCCAGCGTTTCGGGCAGGCCGCCGACGTTGTGGTGGCTCTTGATCGTGGTGGCCTTCTTGGTGCCTGTCGATGATGTGCCACCGCCGCTCTCGATCACGTCAGGGTAGATCGTGCCCTGGGCCAGCCATTTGGCACCGCCACGGGCATCGCCGCCGGGCGCCGCCTTGAGCTTGGCGGCCTCGGCCTTGAAGACCTCGACGAACTCGCGGCCGATGATCTTGCGTTTGGCTTCGGGGTCGGTCACGCCTTTGAGGTGGCCGAGAAATTGCGCGGCAGCGTCCACATGGATCACCCGGGCGTGCAACTTGCCGGCAAACATCTCCATCACCATCGCGCCTTCGTTCAGGCGCAGCAGGCCGTGATCGACAAACACGCAGGTGAGCTGGTCGCCGATGGCGCGGTGGATCAGCGCAGCCGCCACGCTGGAATCAACCCCGCCCGACAGACCCAGGATCACCTCCTCGTCGCCCACCTGCTGGCGGATCAGCGCCACCGCCTCGGCGATGTGGTCGCGCATCACCCAGTCGGGCTGGGCGCCGCAGATCTGCAGCACAAAGCGCTCCAGCATCGCCTGGCCTTGCAGCGTGTGCGTCACCTCGGGGTGGAACTGCACCGCGTAGTAGCGCCGCGCTTCGTCGGCCATGCCAGCGATCGGACAACTGGGTGTGCTGGCCATCAGTTTGAAGCCGGGCGGCAGCACGGTCACCTTGTCGCCGTGGCTCATCCAGACCTTCAGCAGGCCGTGGCCGTCGGCGGTGGTGATGTCGGCAATGCCGTCCAGCAGCGGGGTGTGGCCGTGCGCCCGCACCTCGGCATAGCCAAACTCCCGGTGGTTGGACGCCTCGACCTGCCCGCCCAACTGCACCGTCATCGTGAACATGCCGTAGCAGATGCCCAGCACCGGGATGCCGAGCTGCCAGACGCCGTCGGGCGCCCGCAGGTCCTGCTCTTCATAGGTGCTGGCGTGGCTGCCCGAGAGGATGATGCCCCGGAGGTGCCCATCGGCCGCAAAGTCGCGCAGGAACTGCTCGGACACGTCGTTGGGGTGCACCTCGCAGTAGACATGCGCCTCGCGCACGCGCCGGGCGATCAGCTGGGTGACCTGGGAGCCGAAGTCGAGGATCAGGATCTTGTCGTGCATGGAGGGGTCTCAAACGGGTGCCGCGGCCAGCTTGTGCTGACGGCGGAAGTGCAGGATCGCGATCGCCGTGCTGATCACCTGCAGCACGGCACAAAAGTAAAACGGCAGGCCGATCAGCCAGTCACCCAGGGGCCGGTGCGACACCACGCCCAGCAAGGTTGCGCCGATGACCGGTGCTGCCACCGCCATCAGGCTGTTCAGCGCCGACACCGAACCCATGGTCTGGCCTTGCGAGCGCGGATCGGCGGCGTTGGACACCTGGCCCTGGATCACCGCCGCAGCACCCCCGCCCAGGATGTTGCCGACCACCACGACGATGAACATCATCCAGCCCTCGCTGGCCACGCCAAAGCCCAGGTAGGTCAAGGACGAGGCCATCAGGCCAGTGATCGCCAGCCAGCGAACCGAGAAGCGTTTGAGCAGGTGCTTGAGCAAAAATCCCTGCACCAGCACCGACATCAGGCCCACCACCAGCAGGAACCAGCCGTTTTGAGCCGGTCCCCAGCCAAATTTGAAGGTGGTGTAGAGCACCATGCTGTTGTGCAGCGTGAACTGCGCCAGGCTGGCCAGTGCGATCACCGCGACCAGCGGCCCAACGCCCCGCAGCCGCGCCAGGCCGGCCAGGCTGCTCAGCGGGTTGGCGCGGCGCCACGAGAAGGCGCGCCGCTTGTCGAGCGGCAGCGATTCGGGCAGCACAAAATAACCGTACAACCCGTTGATGACCGCCAGCCCACCCGCCACAAAAAACGGCAGATGCACGTCGATCGACCCCAGCAAGCCGCCCATCACCGGCCCCAACATGAAACCCATGCCAAACATCGCGCCCAGCAGGCCGAAGCGGCGGGCGCGGTCCTCCGGTGCAGTGATGTCGGCCACATAGGCATTGGCCACCGCCGCATTGGCTTGCATCGCGCCGCTGAACAGCCGCACTGCGATCAGCATCCACAGCGCATTGGCCAGGCCGGTGACAAAAAAGCTCAGGGCCAGGCCCGCAAACCCGATCAACAAGACCGGCCTGCGGCCATAACGGTCGGACAGCGCGCCCAGCACCGGTGAGCCAAAGAAGTTGGCCACGCCAAAGGCAAACGACACCGCGCCGAACCAGAAGGTCTGCTCGGCCGTGTTGCTGGTGAAAGTGCCGACGACCAGCGGCAACACCGGCACGATCAGGCCGATTGCCACCATGTCGATCAGCACCGTGATCATGATGAAGACCATGGCAGCCTGACGCCCGCCCAGGGGCGCCGGCTGCGGGCTGGCGGCGCCCGATAGGGTCACGTCGCTCACCCGCGTCACTCCATGCGGTAGTTGGGCGCTTCTTTGGTGATCTGCACGTCGTGCACGTGGCTCTCACGGATGCCGGCGGCAGTGATCTCGACAAACTCGGCGCGGGCTTGCATGTCGTCAATCGTGGCGCAGCCGCAGTAGCCCATCGACGCCCGCAAACCGCCAGCCATCTGGTAAATGATGGCCACCATCGTGCCTTTGTACGGCACCCGGCCCTCGATGCCCTCGGGCACCAGTTTGTCGGCATTCGGGTTGCTGGTCTCGTCGGCTTCCTGGAAATAGCGGTCGGCCGAACCGGCCTTCATCGCGCCAATCGAGCCCATGCCCCGGTAGCTCTTGTAGCTGCGGCCCTGGAACAAGATGACCTCGCCGGGCGCTTCTTCGGTGCCGGCAAACATGCCGCCCATCATCACGGTGCCGGCGCCGGCAGCGATCGCCTTGGCGATATCACCGGAGTAGCGGATGCCGCCATCGGCGATCAGCGGGACGCCAGTGCCGCGCAGCGCCGTGGCCACGTTGTCGATGGCAGTGACCTGCGGCACACCCACGCCAGCAACGATACGGGTGGTGCAGATCGACCCCGGACCGATGCCGACCTTGACGCCGTCAGCGCCGGCCTCGACCAGCGCCAGCGCGGCGGCGCCGGTGGCAATGTTGCCGCCGATCACATCAACCTGCGGGTAATGGCGCTTGACCCAACGCACCCGCTCGATCACGCCGGCCGAGTGACCGTGCGCGGTGTCGACCACCAACACGTCCACGCCAGCCCGCACCAGCAACTCGACCCGTTCTTCGGTGCCATCGCCCACGCCCACGGCAGCGCCCGCCCGCAGCTTGCCATGCACATCGCGCGCCGCGTTGGGGAAGTTGGTCTGCTTGGTGATGTCCTTGACGGTCATCAGCCCGCGCAGCTCGAAGGCGTCGTTGACCACCAGCACCCGCTCGAGCTTGTGGCGGTGCATCAGCGCCTTGCCGTCCTCGATGGTGGCGCCCTCAGGCACGACGACCAGCTTGTCGCGCGGCGTCATGATCTGGCGCACCGGCACGTCCACCCGAGTCTCGAAACGCAGGTCGCGCCCGGTGATGATGCCGACCACCCGGCCGTGCTCGATCACCGGAAAGCCCGAGATGCCGTGCTGACGCGACAACGCGATGACCTCGCGCACCGGCATGTCGGGCGAGACGGTGATCGGGTCCCGCAGCACGCCCGATTCATAGCGCTTGACCCGCGCCACCTCGGCCGCCTGCTGCTGCGGCGTGAGGTTCTTGTGCACGATGCCGATGCCGCCTTCTTGCGCGATGGCAATGGCCAGGCGCGCTTCGGTCACCGTGTCCATCGCGGCGGACACCAGCGGCAAATTGAGTCGGATGTTGCGCGACAGTTGGGTCGCGAGGCTGGTGTCGCGGGGCAACACCTGAGAAAAAGCGGGCACCAACAACACATCGTCGAAGGTGAGTGCCTTGCCAAGGAGGCGCATCGGAAAGCTCCAAACGCAAAATATGATTATACGGAAGCGCCAAAAGAGCCCCGACTCCGAAGCCGGCTGGCAAAGCCATCGATGGCAGTCTGCACCGACAAAAAGTCGGGCGGGCGCGAGGCTTTCGCTGGCTAAACTTCGGCCCTGAATCACCTCGGGAGCACCGCTTGCGCCGTTCATCACTTCACCGCCGTCTCAGCGCCGTTTGCCTGGCGGCCCTGCTGCTCGGTGCCGGACCGGCGCTGGCGCAGTACAAATGGAAGGACAGCCGCGGCCAGGTGCATGCCAGCGATATGCCGCCGCCGCGCGATATCCCGGACAAGGATGTGCTGCAACGGCCGTCCAGCAACCCCAGCCGCGTGGCTGCCGCGCCGACCGCAGGCGTAGCGGTGGCCGCCTCTGCCGCCCAGCCGGGCAAGTTGCCCGTCGATCCTGAACTGGAAGCCCGCCGAAAGCGCGCCGAGGACGAAGCAAAAGCGCTCAAGCGCGCCGATGACGACCGGCTGGCGGCGCAACGCAGCGAGAACTGCCAGCGTGCACGCCAGCAAATGGCCACGTTGGACAACGGCCAGCGCCTGGTGCGTTACACCGACAAGGGCGAGCGGGTGGTGCTGGACGATGCAGCCCGGGCCGACGAGGCGCAGGCCGCACGTCGCGCCATCGCGCAGGATTGCCGCTGAGGCCCTGCCCGGCCCCTGCCCGGCCAGGCACCGGGTGCCATCAAACCTGGCGTTTTGCCTTGCGCACGCCGTCGCGCTTCAGGCGGTGGCGGCGCGATTCCATCGGATCGGCCAGCAGAGGACGCAGCAGTTCCAGGCGGTCACCGTCAACCAAGGGCGTGTCCGAGGCGCACAAGCGGCCCCACAAGCCCAGGCGCAGATCATCCAGCACGGCCGGACCCCATTGCTGGCCCAGGCCGCTGGCCCGCAGGGCAGCCCGCGCAGGGGCCCCTGCAGCCAGGCGCACTGGCACGCTGATCACGTCGTGCGGCGCAGCCGCGTAAACCACCCAAACGGTCATCAAAGCGGTGTGTGCAGCGCCAACACCTGGCCGATCCAGACCGTCAGCGTGCTGCAGACCCTCGGAACGCCCAGCGTCAGCGTGCGCCATACACCTGCTCGGCCCGCTGCACAAACGAGTCGACAAAAGTATTGGCGACCCGGTCGAAAACCGGGCTGAGCACGGTCTCCAAGGCGCCGCTGCTGAACGCGTAGCGCAGGTCAAACTCGACCCGGCAGGCGACGCTGCCGGCTGCGCCAATGGGCACAAAGCGCCAGGTGCCTTCCAGATCAGAAAACGGGCCGTCAACCAGCGCCATCACGACGGACGTGTCCACCACATGGGTGTTGCGGGTGCTGAAGGCATGGCGCAAGCCGGCAAAGTGCAGGTGCAGGCGCGCCGTCATGGCGTGCGGCTCCTCATCCAGCACCTCGGCCTTGTCGCACCACGGCAGAAAGCTGGCGTAGGACGCAACATCGGTGACCAGGCCGTACATCTCGCGGGCCGAGTACCAGAGCAAGACTGACTTTTTGACATGCTTCATACAATGAAAGCAATTCTAGGGGCCCGCTGTTGCGGCACTTGATGCCAGCGCTGCACCGCCCCACCTTGCAAGTCACCATGTCCCTGCCCAAAGCCATCCGCACCGCACCACCCAAGGACGCCCCCCGGGTCGCGCCCAAGGACCTGCCGGCATCCGCCCCGATTGCCGAGAACCGCCGTGCCCGCTACGACTACCACATCGAGGAGCGGCACGAGGCCGGCCTGGTGCTGGACGGCTGGGAGATCAAGGCGATCCGGGCGGGGCAGGTGCAACTGACCGACGGCTATGTCGTGATCAAGGGCGGCGAGTTGTACCTGATCGGCTGCCGCATCAATGCGCTGCGCTCGGCGTCCACCCACGTCAACCCGGAAGCCGACCGCACCAAGAAGTTGTTGATGCACAAGGCCGAGATAAGGCGCCTGGTGGGCAAGGTGGAGCAACGCGGCTTCACGATGGTGCCGCTGAACCTGCACTACAAGGGTGGCCGGGTCAAGCTGGACCTGGCGCTGGCCAAGGGCAAGGCCGAGCATGACAAGCGCAATGCCACCAAGGACCGGGAATGGGAGCGGGAAAAAGGCCGCCTGATGCGGCACAACATCTCGTCCAAATCCTGACCGGTCGGCCGCTGGGCGCGGCTTGCCTCAGCGCCAGTCGGGTGGCCGCTTGTCGATGAAGGCCTGTACGCCCTCAAGTGCGGAGTCATCCATCATGTTGCAGGCCATCGTCTGCGCGGCATCGGCATACGCGGCAGCGATGCCCACCTCGATCTGGCGGTAAAACAGCGCCTTGCCCAGCGCCAACGCCACCCGAGGTTTGCCGACGATGGCGCAGGCCAGCGATTCGACCTCGGCATCCAGCTGATCGGCCGGCACCACGCGGTTGACCAGGCCTTTGGCCAGCGCCTGGTCGGCCGACATGAAGGCACCGGTCACCAGCAGCTCGAAGGCCGCCTTGCGGCCCAGGTTGCGTGTCAGCGCGACGCTGGGCGTGGCACAAAACAAACCCAGGTTGACGCCACTGACCGCGAAGCGCGCCTGGCTGTCGGCCACTGCCAGGTCGCACATCGCCACCAGTTGGCAACCCGCCGCCGTGGCGATGCCCTGCACCCTGGCGATCACCGGCACCGGCAGCGCCTGCAGGCTCAGCATCATGCGGCCGCACTGGGCGAACAGCGTCTCGTAGTAATCCTGCGATGGCTCGGCGCGCATCTCCTTGAGGTCGTGGCCGGCGCAAAAGGCACGGCCCGATGCGCCGATCACCAGCAGCCGGGCGCTGTCGTCGTGGGCGATCAGGTCGAGCTCGGTTTGCAGCGCGGTCAACATCGCCTCTGACAAGGCGTTGAACGCCTGTGGCCGGTTCAGCATCAGCGTGATCACGCCGCGGGCATCTTGGCGGCGCAGCAGCAAAGGGTCGTCGGTGGTCAGCATGGCAGGGTGTCCCTGGACGTTGCGGAGGTCATTCACTGGCGATCAATCCACGGTGCGACCGGACCTGGCCCGGTTGCGCAGCTCGAACTTCTGGATCTTGCCAGTGGAGGTCTTGGGGATCTCCTCAAAGCGGATCTCGCGGGGCACCTTGTAACCCGCCAGCAAGGCCTTGCAGTGCGCCACCAGTTCGGCGGCGGACACCGCCGCGCCGGCCTTCAGTTCGACAAATGCGACCGGCGTCTCGCCCCATTTGACATCGGGCCGGGCCACCACCGCACAGGCGGTGACCGCCGGGTGGCGGTACAGCGCGTCCTCCACCTCGATCGAGCTGATGTTCTCGCCGCCCGAGATGATCACGTCCTTGCTGCGGTCCTTGATCTTGACGTAGCGGTCGGGCTCCAGCACCGCCAGGTCACCGGTGTGGAACCAGCCGCCCGCAAAAGCCTGGTCGGTGGCGGTCGGGTTCTTGAGGTAGCCCTTCATCACGAGGTTGCCGCGGAACATGATTTCGCCCATCGTCTGGCCGTCGGCCGGTGCTTCGGCCAGCGTCTCGGGATGGCGCACCGTCATGCCCTCCTGCAATGGATAGCGAACGCCCTGGCGGCCGTTCAGCCGGGTCTGCTCGGACAGGGTTTCCGTCGCCCAGGCCGGCCGCTTGACGGCCACCGCCGCCGGGCCGTAGACCTCGGTCAGCCCGTAGACATGGGTGATGTCGAAGCCGATCTTGGCCATGCCCTCGATCATCGCTGCCGGTGGCGCTGCGCCAGCCACCATGCCGCGCACCTGCTGGCTGATGCCGGCCCGCAGGCCGTCCGGCGCGTTGTAGATCAGGCTGTGCACGATGGGTGCGGCGCAGAAGTGGTCCACGCGGTGCTCACGCATCGCGTCCAGGATGGTCTTGGCCTCGACCCGGCGCAGGCAAACATGGGTGCCGCCCAGCATCGCCAGCGTCCACGGAAAACACCAGCCGTTGCAGTGAAACATCGGCAGCGTCCACAGGTACACCGCATGTTTGGGCATGTCCCATTCGAGGATGTTGGACACC
>JBKJKU010000153.1:0-5841 GCA_046597355.1 Aquabacterium sp. | reverse complement strand
ACTGGAACTTGTAACCCATTGCGCCGAGCTCCTTCTGGAACCGGGCAATGGTCGCGTCGTCAAGGTTCTTCTTCCAGTTAAACGATGGCGAGCAGTTGTAGGCCAGCAGCTTGCCCGGGAACTTCGCATGGATCGCGTCGGCAAACTTCTTGGCGAAGGCCAGGTCAGGCGTGCCGGTCTCGCACCAGATCAGGTCGGCATAGTCGGCGTACGCCAAACCGCGGCTGATGGCCTGGTCGATGCCGTTTTTGCTGCGGTAGAAACCCTCAATCGTGCGCTCGCCGGTCAGGAAGGGCTTGTCGTTGTCATCGACGTCGGTGGTCACCAGGTCGGCGGCCTCGGCATCGGTGCGGGCCAGCAGGATGGTGGACACACCCATCACGTCAGCCGCCAGGCGCGCGGCCACCAGCTTGCTCACTGCTTCCCGCGTAGGTACCAGCACCTTGCCGCCCATGTGGCCGCACTTCTTGGCCGCAGCCAACTGGTCTTCAAAGTGAACGCCAGCCGCACCGGCTTCGATCATGGCCTTCATCAGCTCAAAGGCGTTGAGCACACCGCCAAAACCGGCTTCGGCATCGGCCACGATCGGCGCGAAGAAGTCAATGTCGTTTTTGCCTTCGGACCACTGGATCTGGTCGGCGCGGGCAAAAGTGGCGTTGATCTTCTTGACGACCTTGGGCACCGAGTCCACCGAGTACAGCGACTGGTCCGGGTACATCTCGCCATTGCTGTTGGCGTCACCGGCCACTTGCCAGCCCGACAGGTAGATCGCTTTCAGGCCGGCCTTGACCTGCTGCATGGCCTGGTTGCCGGTCAGCGCGCCGAGCGAGTTGACAAACGGCTCGGTGTTGATCAGGTTCCACAGCTTGTCGGCGCCACGCTTGGCCAGGGTGTGGTCAACCTGCAGGCTGCCGCGCAGGCGCACCACGTCGGCGGCGCTGTAGCCGCGCTTGATGCCCTTCCAACGCGGGTTCTCAGCCCAGTCTTTTTCGATGGCGGCAATTTGCTGGTCGCGGGAGAGGGTGCTCATGAGGGGGTCCTTTGGGGGGTGAACAAGACAACAGGATGAATCTGTGCCTCAAGCGTAGCGGCTGAACGGCCGACGGGAAAGACTTATGTCTTATAGAAGACTAAAATTGTTATTGAATTAAATCAATGACTTATGAATACGTTTCCATGATGCGAAATGAAATTTGACCACGCGGAAATTGTTGCTGCGATGCAGCATGAGCGCATTCCGCATTATGGAATAGGGCTTTCCCCATGTGAAAGCCGGGCTCGCCCGCCGCCCGCTTGCCGCAGCGCTCAGTGGTGCATGTAGCGGCGATTGAAGGGGTAGACCGAACGCGCGCCGGGCAGCGCCCCACCGGTCGCCGACCGGTCCGGTCGGGCGGCCAGCACCTGGTAGAGCGACAGCCAGCCTTGCTCAAAGCACATGGCGCTGCCAGCCAGGTACAGGCGGTAGGCCCGCACGGTGGCTTCGCTGGTGAGCGCACGGGCCTGCTCCAGGTGTTGCTCCAGCCCATCCGACCAAGCCAGCAAGGTGCGGGCGTAGTGCGGCCTGAGATTTTCCGCATCCAGCAGTTCCAGCCCGCTCTCGGCCAGGCTGCGACTCAGCTGGCTGAAATGCACCAGTTCGCCGCCCGGAAAGATGTGCTTTTCAATGAAATCGCCCATGCCCGCGCCGAACTGGGGGTTGTGCAGGCCGCCCGCCGTGATGCCGTGGTGAGCACCAGGCCACCAGGCTTGAGCAAGCGCGCCAGGCGCGCGAAGTAGGCCGCCAGCCTGGCCCGCCCCACATGCTCGAACATGCCGATGGAGGCGATCCGGTCGAAACCTGCCGCGTCGTCGAGTTGACGGTAGTCGAGCAAGCGCATCTCGACCTGCCCCTGCAAGCCCATTTCCACGATCAGCCGGTTGACATGGGCATGCTGGCGCTCTGACAGCGTGACGCCCAGCGCCTGCACGCCGCAGTGCTCTGCCGCCCAGAACAGCAGGCCGCGCCAACCCGCGCCGATATCGAGAAACCTCTGGCCGGGGGCCAGCATCAGCTTGCGGCACACAGGGTCGAGCTTGGCCTGCTGGGCAAGGGCGGCCTGGCCGCAGAGCAAACAGGGTTCGGCCTGATCACCGCCGCGAGCTGAACCCATGACCTCGCGAAAACTCTCTGCCGCGGCACCACTGTGCAGCCGTCCCGCCGCCAGCCGCGACCTGCGCCTGGCCGGCGCGGCGACCGGCCAGGGCAGCGCCCAGGCCTGACGCCGCGCAGCACTGGCCCGCGTGCCGGCGGGCCGTGGGCTTGCTGCCCGGCCAGACGCCAAAGGCATGCGCCCGTGGTTTACACCGGCAAGGCGGTGGTCTTTTTCACGGTGCGCAGCACCAGCATCGAATTGGACCGCTCCACGCCTGGCAGGCGCATCAGCACCTCGGTGTGCACGCGCTCCAGGTCTTCGGCATCGCGGTACGAGAAGCGCAGCAGGTAGTCGTTGCTGCCGGCCACGTAAAAGCAATCCAGCACTTCGGGCTCATCGCGTACCGCCTGCTCGAAGGCCTTGAGCACCCCGTCGCTCATGGTCTGCAGGTTGATGATCGAAAAACAGGTGCCGTGCTGGCCCAGCGCCTTGGCATTGAGCAGCGCGACATACTGGCCGATGACGCCTGCGTCTTCCAGTTGTTTGACGCGCCGCAAACAGGCCGATGGCGACAGGTGCACCTGCTCGGCCAACTGCACGTTGGACAGCCGGCCATCGGTTTGCAGCGCGGTAAGGATTTGCCGGTCGATCACATCAAGTTGCGGCTTGGGGCTGACAGTTCGCATTTTGTGCGGCAATTGGTTGTTTAAATCGAATTGTATGCGGCTATTGATACTGACACAGGTCCAATGCGCAAGCACATTGCGCGCAACCCTGTCTAGACTGCACGTTGTTGCGCCAGCGTCCTGCGCGCAGCCCCCCAACACCTGACAGGAGCCCGACCATGAGCCTCTCCGACCTCGACGCACCGACCGCCCATCCATTGCAGGCATTTGTCACCGCGCCGCCCGGCGTGCCGATGGACGCCTACTGGATGCCGTTCACCGCCAACCGCCAGTTCAAGAAGAACCCCCGCCTGTTTGTCAAGGCGTCCGGCATGCACTACTGGACCGATGACGGCCGCAAGGTGCTGGACGGTGTGGCCGGGCTGTGGTGTGTCAATGCCGGCCATGCGCGGCCCAAGATCGTGCAGGCAATCCAGGCCCAGGCCGCCGAGATGGACTTTGCGCCGCCGTTCCAGATGGCGCACCCCAAGGCGTTCGAGCTGGCCGACAAGGTTGCCAAGCTGACACCGGCCGGGTTGAACCGGGTGTTTTTTACCAACTCGGGGTCCGAGTCGGTCGAGACCGCATTGAAGATGGCGCTGGCCTACCACAAGGTGCGCGGCGAAGGCACCCGCACCCGGCTGATCGGACGTGAGCGCGGCTACCACGGTGTCAATTTCGGCGGCATCTCGGTCGGCGGCATGGTGGGCAACCGCAAGCAGTTCGGCACCATGCTGTCCGGGGTGGACCACCTGCGCCACACCCATGACCCCAAGCGCAATGCCTTCAGCCTGGGCCAGCCCGAGTTTGGCGCCGAGCTGGCCGACAACCTGGAAGACCTGGTCGCGCTGCACGACGCCAGCACCATCGCTGCGGTGATCGTTGAACCGGTGGCGGGCTCCACCGGCGTGCTGGTGCCGCCCAAGGGCTACCTCAACCGGCTGCGCGAGATTTGCGACAAGCACGGCATCCTGCTGATTTTTGATGAGGTGATCACTGGCTTTGGCCGCACCGGCAACCCGTTTGCAGCCCAGACTTTCAGTGTCACCCCCGACATGATCGTGATGGCCAAGGGCTTGTCCAACGGCTCGGTGCCGATGGGCGCGGTGGCCGCAAAGCAAAGCATCCACGACGCCTTCATGAACGGCCCCGAGCACCTGATCGAGTTTTTCCACGGCTACACCTACTCGGCCCACCCGCTGGCCTGCGCTGCCGCGCTGGGCACGCTGGCCACCTACGAAGAAGAGGGCCTGCTGACCCGGGCCGGCGACTTGCAGGCCTACTTTGCCGAGGCGGTGCATTCGCTGCGTGGTGAGCCCAACGTGGTCGACATCCGCAACATCGGTCTGGTCGGCGGCGTTGAGCTGTCGCCCATCGCCGGCAGCCCGGCCAAGCGGGCTTTCGATATCTTCCTCGACTGCTTTGAGCGGGGCGTGTTGATCCGCACCACTGGCGACACGCTGGCCTTGTCGCCGCCGCTGATCATCGAACGCGGTCAAATCGACCAACTGGTAGACACGATACGGGGCGCGATCCGGCGCAATGCCTGAGCTGTTCGGCGGCCCGTCCGGGCCGACCCGCTGCAGCGGGTGGCGCCTGCATGGCGCAGCGCCATGCACCGGCCGGTCGCCGACCCCGCACGCGCTGGCGAGAGGCGGTCTGCGCCACCGCGGCGCAACGCGCGGCCGGCGGTCCGGCGCCGCGGGCCGAAGCCGATGCCGATGCCGATGCCGATGGTGATGGTGATGGTGATCGGTGATGTCGCCGGGGTCGGCGGCGGCTGCGCTGTCAGCCGCCAGCGCGCTGGCCGACCGGGGCGTCTTGGCCCGGCTGCTGCAAGCCCGGCAGCGCGACCGGCGCCGTTGCCCGCGCCGTGGCCCGCGATGACCCAGGGTTGGACACTTTTGCGCGGTTCAAGCACTGCCCATTTCCGCGCGGCCGCTGGCGCCATACTCTGCGGCGTGGGCTCGCCCGCGTGCAGGGCATTTTCCGGCACACCCTGAAGGACAAACCCGCATGACTGCATCCTCCCGCAAACCCGTGGTGCTGGTGCCCGCCTGCAATGTGCAGCAGGGTCACCACCGCTATCACACCGTGGGCAAGAAATACACCGACGCGGTGCGGCTGGCCGGCTGCATGCCGCTGATCGTGCCTGTGGCCCAGGCCGATGAGCTGGACGCGTTGCTGGCGATGGTCGACGCAGTGCTGCTGACCGGCTCGCCGTCGAATGTGCACCCCAGCAACTTCGACGAGAACGTCTTGGACCCGTCGCTGCCGCTGGACCCGGACCGCGACGCCTGGACCCTGCCGCTGATCCCTAAAGCCATCGCGCTGGGCATGCCGCTGTTCACCATCTGCCGGGGCACCCAGGAGGCCAACGTGGCGCTGGGTGGCTCGCTGCACCAGGCCGTGCACGAGGTGGCGTCGCACATCGATCACCGTGCACCCGTCGGCCAGCCCGGCGACGTGACCTATGCCGACGCCCACGAGGTGGCCGTGGTGCCAGGCGGTGTGCTGGCGGCCATCGTTGGCGCCGACCGGTTTCAGGTCAATTCCGCGCACGGCCAGGCCGTCAACCGGCTGGCGCCCGGTCTGCGGGTGGAGGCGCGGGCGCCCGACGGCGTCGTCGAGGCGTTTTCCTTCACCGAAGCCACCGGTTTCAACCTCTGCGTGCAGTGGCACCCCGAATGGCGGGCCGCCGACAACCCGGTGTCGATGCAACTGCTTCACGCCTTCGGCCAGGCGGCGATGGACTACCGTGACCGGCGCAGCGGGGTCCTGGGCCGCACACCGGCCTGATCCGGCCGGGCGTCCGACGTGCCGCCCAGCGCCGCCGGTCGGCGCCCAGCGACAACCCCAAATTGCAGGACCCAAGGACACCCATGGTCAACCGCGACAACTTCAGCTTTGCCGATCTTGAAAACTGGCTCAATGAGCAGCGTGTGACCGAGATCGAATGCCTGGTGCCCGACCTGACTGGCGTGGCCCGCGGCAAGATCCTGCCGCGCGAAAAGTTCACCGAAGACCGCGGCATGCGCCTGCCC
>JBKJKU010000134.1:0-8545 GCA_046597355.1 Aquabacterium sp. | reverse complement strand
CAACGAGGCCCAGAAGGCACACTGGCTGCCGCGCATCCTCGACGGTTCGGACTGGTGGTGCCAGGGCTACTCGGAACCCGGCGCGGGCTCCGACCTGGCCTCGGTCAAAACGACCGCGCTGCGCGACGGCGACCACTATGTCGTCAATGGCCAGAAGACCTGGACCACGCTGGGCCAGCACGCGAACATGATCTTCTGCCTGGTGCGCACCGACCGCGACGCCAAAAAGCAGGCCGGCATCAGCTTCCTGCTGATCGACATGGCCAGTCCGGGCGTCGAGGTGCGCCCGATCATCACGCTCGAGGGCGAGCACGAGGTCAATGAAGTGTTCTTGACCGACCTTCGCGTGCCCGTCGAGAACCTGGTCGGCGAGGAGAACAAGGGCTGGACTTGCGCGAAGTTCCTGCTGACCTATGAGCGCACCAACATCGCCGGCATTGGCTACTCGGTGGCTGCCCTGGAGCGGCTGAAAAAGGTGGCGGCCAAGCAGACAAAGAACGGCCGCCCGCTGGCTGATGACCCGGCCTTTGCGGCGCGGATGGCGCGGGTCGAGATCGAGCTGGAAAACATGAAGACCACCAACCTGCGCGTGATCGCAGCGGTGGCGGGCGGCGGCGTGCCGGGCGCTGAAAGCTCGATGCTGAAAATCCGCGGCACCCAGATCCGGCAGGAGATCTCGTCGCTGAACCGGCGCGCGATGGGGCCGTATGCCCAGCCCTTCATCGCCGAGGCGCTTGAAGCAGGCTACGCCGATGGGCCGGTCGGCCCGGCCGAGGCCGCGCCCGCAGCCGCGCAATATTTCAACAACCGCAAGCTGTCGATCTTCGGTGGCTCCAACGAGATCCAGAGAAACATCATCTCCAAGATGATCCTCGGGCTGTGACAGGAGCGAGACCATGAATTTCGAGCACACCGAAGACCAGCGCATGCTGGCCGACATGCTGGCCCGCTACATCAAGGAGCAGTACGGCTTCGAGACCCGCGACAAGATCGCCAAGTCGGCCTCTGGCTACAGCCCCGAGATGTGGCACCAGTTTGGCGAGCTGGGCGTGATCGGCGCGCTTTTTCGCGAGGAGCATGGCGGCTTCGGTGGCAGCGGCTTTGACATCTCCGTCGTCTTCGAGCAGCTGGGCCGCGGGCTGGTCGTCGAGCCATTCCTCGGCGCTGCAGTGCTGGCAGGCGGCGCGATCGCTGCGGCGGGCACCGACGCCCAGCGCGGGCCGCTGGCCGGCATCATCGGCGGCGTGCTGCTGGCTGCGTTCGCGCATGGTGAACCGAACGCGCGCTATGCGCTGGCCCATGTGTCCACACGCGCTGAGCGTCGAGGCGAGGGCTGGGTGCTCGATGGCGTCAAGGCGGTCGTGCAGCATGGCGAGTTCGCCGACGTCTTCGTGGTCAGCGCCCGCACGTCGGGCGCGGTGGACGACGAAGCGGGCATCTCGTTGTTCCTGGTGCCCAGCGATGCAGCCGGCCTGTCACTGCGCGGCTACCCGCTGATCGATGGCGGTCGCGCGGCAGAGCTGTTATTGACAGGCGTCACTGTTGGCGCCGATGCTTTGCTCGGCGCCCAGGGCGCTGGTCATGCGACGCTGGAGCGGGCGGTCGGCGCCGGCATCCTTGCCTTGTGCGCGGAGAGTCTCGGTGCGATGGACGCGGCCAAGGAAGCGACGCTCGAGTACCTGCGCACGCGCAAGCAGTTCGGCGTACCGATCGGCAGCTTCCAGGCGCTGCAGCACCGCATGGCCGATTTGCTGCTCGAGATCGAACAGGCGCGCTCTGCGGTGATCAACGCCGCCGCAGCGTTTGACGCGGACCGCCTGACGCGCGAGCGTGCGCTGTCGGCTGCCAAGTTCACGATCGGCCGTGTCGGCACGCTGGTTGCCGAGGAGTGCATCCAAATGCACGGCGGCATCGGCATGACCTGGGAGCTGCCGCTCTCGCACCATGCCAAGCGGCTGGTGATGATCGACCACCAACTCGGCGATGAAGACCACCACCTCGAGCGCTACATCGCACTCGGCCGTGCCGCTGAGCTGGCGCGATGACACAGCCGGTTTCAGCGGCTTCGTCGGCGGGCCGGCGCCCCGCGCTTGTTCTCGTCAAAGACGGCGACGAGCCTGCGCTACCCATTGGGTTGCGCTGTCCAATGGCTGAGCCAAAGCCACCACTTCGCACACTGCCAGCAACAAGGAGACCCTTCATGAAATGGAACATGCTGTCGTTTCGCCGCCTCAGCCTGCTGATGGCAACCGGCGCTGCTGCCGCCATAACCCCGTTCGGCGCTGCCCAGGCGCAGGCTTACCCGAGCAAACCGATCACGTTGATCGTGCCGTTCCCGTCTGGCGGCTCGACCGACCGCCATCTGCGGGTGCTGGCCGAAATCGCAGGCAAGCAACTGGGCCAGAACATCATCATCGACAACAAACCGGGCGCCGGCGGCACGCTCGGGCCGGGCATGATGGCGCTCACCGCCAAGCCCGACGGCTACACCCTCGCGCAATTCCCAATGGGCATGCTGCGCGTTCCGCACATGCAGAAGACCCGGTGGAGTCCGTTGAGCGACTTCACCTACATCATCGGCGTATCGGGCTACACCTTCGGCTTCACTGTGCGCAGCGACTCGCCGTACAAGACCTTCAACGACTACATCGAAGGGGCGCGCAAGCAGCCCGGCAAGATCGACTACGGCTCCACCGGCATCGGCACCTCGCCGCATTTGTTGATGGAGGAACTCGCCGATAGCGCCAAGGTGAAGCTGAACCATGTGCCGTTCAAGGGCAACGCAGATCTGCAGCAGGCGCTGCTCGGTGGCCATGTGATGGCGCAGAGCGACGCGACCGGTTGGGACAAGTTCGTCGACAACGGCCAGATGCGCCTGCTGCTGACGTTTGGCGAGAAGCGCACCAAACGCTGGCCGAACGTGCCAACCGCCAGCGAGCTCGGCTACGGTGTCGTCTCGTCGTCGCCCTACGGCATCGTCGGTCCGAAGGGCATGGACCCGGGCATCGTCAAGACGTTGCACGACGCGTTCAAAAAGGCCATGGACGATCCGAAGCACCTCGAGGTGCTAGAGCAGCTCAACCAGGCGACCTGGTATCGCAGCGGCGAGGACTACGGCAAGTGGGCGCGCGAGACGTACGCGAAGGACAAGGCGCTGATCGAAAAACTGGGGTTGGCGGCGAAGTAGGACGAAGGAACTTCCGGTGGTGCTCGTTGTCCCGTCGCGCGGCGGGTCAAGCGATCCGGTTCCGCCTTGGAACTGACGAACAGTGAGGTAACGATGATGAAGATACTGGTCCCCGTCAAGCGGGTCGTCGACTACAACGTCAAGGTGCGCGTCAAGAGCGATGGCAGCGGGGTCGATCTGGCCAACGTCAAGATGAGCATGAACCCCTTTGACGAGATCGCGGTCGAGGAGGCCGTGCGGCTCAGGGAAAAAGGTGTCGTCACCGAAGTCATCGCCGTGTCCTGCGGCGTCGGCCAATGCCAGGAAACCCTGCGCACCGCGATGGCCATCGGCGCCGATCGCGCGATCCTGGTGGAGACCAATGAGGACTTGCAGCCTCTGGCCGTCGCCAAGCTGCTGAAGGCCCTGGTCGACAGGGAGCAACCGCAGCTGGTGGTGCTGGGCAAGCAGGCCATCGACGACGACTGCAATCAGACCGGCCAGATGCTGGCGGGTCTGCTGGACTGGGGCCAGGCCACCTTTGCCAGCAAGCTCGAAATCGCCGACGGCAGGGCCATGGTGACGCGCGAAGTCGACGGCGGCCTGGAAACCGTCTCGATCGCGCTGCCGGCCGTGGTCACCGCCGACCTGCGCCTGAACGAGCCGCGCTACGTCACCCTGCCCAACATCATGAAGGCGAAGAAGAAGCCTTTCGAGACCGTCCAGCCCGATGCGCTGGGCGTCGATGTCAGGCCGCGCATCAAGACCTTGAAGGTCAGCGAACCGCCCAGACGCTCGGCCGGCATCAAGGTGCCCGACGTGACTGCGCTCGTTGCCAAGCTCAAGAACGAAGCCAAGGTGATCTGACATGACGCTTCCCGCGAACATCCTGGTGGTCGCCGAACACGACCACGGCACGCTCAAAGGCGCGACCTTGAACACTGTCGCTGCGGCCCTGCAATGCGGTGGCCAGGTGCATATTCTGGTGGCTGGCCACAACGCCCAAGGGGCGGCCCAGGCCGCCGCCGCAGTCCAGGGCGTGGCCCAGGTGCTGCATGCCGACGCGCCGCAGCTTGCCGAGCAACTGGCCGAAAACGTCGCCGCGCAGGTGTTGGTACTTGCCCGCCACTACAGCCATATCCTCTTCGCGGCCACCGCGCACGGCAAGAACGTTGCCCCGCGCGTGGCGGCCAAGCTCGACGTGGCGCAGCTCAGCGACATTACCAAGGTCCTTGGCGCCGATACCTTCGAGCGTCCGATCTATGCCGGCAACGCGATTGCCACCGTGCAGAGCCTCGACACGGTCAAGGTGATCACCGTGCGCACGACCGGCTTCGACCCGGCGCCCGCCACAGGTGGCAGTGCCACTGTCGAGTCGATCGCGGCGACGGCCGACTCCGGCAAGAGCGCCTTCATCGGCAGCGAAATCGCGAAGAACGACCGGCCCGAGCTGACGGCGGCGAAGATCATTGTCTCGGGTGGCCGGGCGCTCGGCTCCAGTGACAAGTTCAACCAGGTCCTGACGCCGCTGGCCGACAAGCTCGGTGCAGCGCTCGGTGCCAGCCGCGCCGCGGTGGATTCGGGGTATGCGCCCAACGACTGGCAAGTCGGTCAGACCGGCAAGATTGTCGCGCCGCAGCTCTACATCGCCTGCGGTATCAGTGGCGCCATCCAGCACTTGGCCGGCATGAAGGACTCGAAGGTGATCGTCGCCATCAACAAGGACCCCGAGGCCCCGATCTTCAGCGTGGCCGACTACGGTCTCGAGGCCGATCTGTTCACAGCGGTGCCGGAATTGACAAACGCTCTGTAGGGGCGCGCGCCGATTTATTTTGCACGGCAGGTGCCCACGCGGCCTTGGCGCCCGTGATGTTGGCGAGGATTGCACCGGCACAAACTTTTAGGGGAAGCGTCGCCTGCCGATCTGGGCACCCGGGCGGGCGCGCTCAGGCTCAAGGCACGGCGACGATGAACGGCACGTCGAAACGGCTGCCCGCAGCGCTCACCTGCACCTTGCCCAGCAGGGTATCGCCCGATCGGAAAGACGCACCCGCAGCGGCCTGCACGGTCCAGCGCAAACGGTAGGTGGGCAGGCTCAGGCTCATCAGCTTGCCGACGCTGCCGTAGAGCGCCAGGAACTGCGCCGTGTTTTCGGCGTAAAGGAAGGCGCCGCCGGTGCGGTCGGCCAGTTCGCCCAGCGTGACGACGTCGATGCCCTGGGCCAGACCGATCGTGAACAGCCGCATTTGCGCCTGACGGGCGCTCTGGATGGTGCGGTCGCGCTGGCTGCGGCAGGTATCGGCCGTGCCGCAGGTGGTGTCTGCGCCATCGGTGAAGACCAGCAGGGCACGCGACGTGCTGGCTGGCAGCGTGGTGTCATCGGCAACACGCTGGCGCAAGGCATCAATCGAGTTGTACAAAGGCGTGTCACCGCCGACGAATGACGCCAACGAGTTGAGCGTTGGGAACTGCGCACGTGCGCCGTCCTTGCCCTGGAAGCTGCCATAGACCGTGAGCGGTTTTGTTGGCAGCGTGGCTGCGGGCCCGCCAGCAAATGCGGCCAGCAGCGCATAGTCCTCGACACCCAGGCCGTCGATGAACGCCTTGCTGGAGTACAACCGCGCTCCGGTCGGGTCAGTGGCGGCGATGCTGCCGCTCTGGTCCAGCAGCAGCGCCGCGGCATAAGGCCGGGCCGTGAGCCCCGGCACCAGTTGCAGGCTGGTCGGCGTTGGCGGCACGGGGCTGTAGGCGATATCGGCATCGACATTGCCGGCGCCGCGCAGGCAATCTGCCCGGCCATTGCGCACCGCGGCCGATTCGGGCGTGCAGGCGCGCAGTACGAAATCGGCCAGGCTCAAGGTCTCGACCGGCTGCGAGTTGCCTTGCACCACCACCAGTTCGATCTCGAAGCTCAGTTGCTGTCCGGTGCCGTCCAGCGTCGGCGCATAGCCGCTGCGGGTCCGCAACGAGCCACCCGCCGGGGCCGTGGCGCGCACCAGTGTGGCGGTCACTTCCTTGACGCTGCCGGCGTTGCTGGTGACCTTGACCGTCGTGTCGACAAAGGACGAGCGAGACAACAACACATCGGCCGAACTGTCCGGCGTGGGCAGCAGCACCAGCGCCACGCCCTGGGCGTCGGTGATCGCGTTGCCGCTGGGGCCTTGCAGCTTGGCGTCGGGTACTGGCGTGCCGTAGGCATCGAGCACGGTCACCTTGACCAGGCCCAACGGCTGTGGCCCGTTGCTGGCCGAGCCGCCACTTCCGCCGCAGGCGACCAGCCCCATGCCGGTGAGCAACGCGGCGGTGATCGCCGACCAGCGGCGCTTCGGGGCCGGCGACGATTGAGTGCGACCCGCAGGTTCGGTGTGGTGCATGGTGAATCCCAGGGGAGCAGGCGCAATCGCCACAGTCAGCATCGCAGCCGCGCCGCCTTAGTTCTGTGCGCTGGCCAACACTCGGCGCGGCGTACGGTTCACCGTCGGCAGCGCCTGGGCCCAAAGCGTGCGCTAATGCACAGGGCCAGCACTTGCGCGGTTGGCCGCGATTTGGAGGCGCTGGCGGGTGAAACCGCTGGCCACCACCGGCCCGGCGGCGGTGGCGCCGCAACCCATAGAACAACGAGGGCGATAAAAAGATCGGTTGGCGCCCCTGCGGCCGCCCCAACTGATGCCACAGCGCCGGTTTTGACACTACGCCGGCCCGCCGCCCGGCCTGCGCCGCCGGCCTTGTCCCGGTGGTGACCGACGCTTGTTGCAGCCGGCGTTACCTTCCCGAGCGGCGGCGAGGCTGCGGCTTGGCTGACCCGAATTCCTTTGCGGAGCCTGACCATGATTTTCGACCACACGCCCAAGGTGCAGGCGCTGCAAGCCCGCCTCTGGGCTTTCATGAACGCCCACGTGCTGCCGCGCGAGGGCGAGTACCACGCGCAACTCGACGCCTACCGTGCCGCCGGCAATGCCTGGCAGCCCAGCGGCGTGATCGAGGACCTGAAGCCCAAGGCGCGCGACGCCGGCCTGTGGAACCTGTTTCTGCCCGAGTCAGCCCACGGCGCCGGCCTGACCAACCTGGAATACGCACCGCTGGCCGAGATCATGGGCAGCGTGCCCTGGTCCAGCGAGGTTTTCAATTGCTCGGCACCCGACACCGGCAACATGGAGACGATCGAGCGCTACGGCCGGCAAGAGCACAAGGACCAGTGGCTGGCGCCGCTGCTGCGCGGTGAAATCCGCTCGGCCTTCTTGATGACCGAGCCGGCAGTGGCGTCCAGCGACGCCACCAATATCGAGACCGCCATCAAGCGCGATGGCGACGACTACGTCATCAACGGGCGCAAATGGTGGTCGTCGGGCGCCGGTGACCCACGCTGCCAGATCCTGATCGTGATGGGCAAGACCGATTTCGATGCGCCGCGCCACAGCCAGCAGTCTATGGTGCTGGTGCCGATGGCCACGCCCGGCGTCAAGGTGCTGCGGGCGGTGAAGGTGTTTGGCCGCGACGACGCGCCACACGGCCACATGGAGGTCGACCTGAAGGATGTGCGCGTGCCCACGTCCAACGTATTGCTGGGCGAGGGCCGCGGCTTCGAGATCGCGCAGGGCCGGCTCGGGCCCGGACGCATCCACCACTGCATGCGCCTGATCGGCATGGCCGAGCGGGCACTCAGCCTGATGTGCGGCCGGCTCGACGCCCGGGTCGCGTTTGGCAAGCCTGTGTCGCACCAGGGCGTCTGGCACGAGCGCATTGCCGATGCCCGTTGCAAGATCGACCAGGCCCGGCTGCTGACCCTGCGCGCTGCCTACATGATGGACACCGTGGGCAACAAGCAGGCCAAGGCCGAGATCGCGATGATCAAGGTGGTGGCGCCGCTGATGGCCTGCGAGGTGATCGACATGGCGATCCAGGCGCACGGCGGTGGTGGTGTGTCCGACGACTTCGTGCTGGCGGGCTTTTACGCCGGAGCCCGCACGCTGCGCCTGGCCGACGGGCCTGACGAGGTGCACCGCGAGGCCATTGCCAAGCTCGAACTCGGCCGCCAGCGTGCGCTGCGCACCGGCCTGGCCGGGCCAGCGGTCGAAATGCCGATCACCCGCGGCAGCTGATGGCGCCGCAGCGCCCGTATTTTCAGGTTCACCCATAGAAAGCACACCACATGAAAGCTGTTCTCTGCAAGGCCTGGGGCCTGCCCGACACCCTGGTGGTCGAAGACGTGCCCACGCCGCAACCCAAAGCGGGCGAGGTGTTGATCAAGATTGCGGCAGCGTCGGTGAACTACCCCGACGTGCTGATGATCCAGAAAAAATACCAGGTGCAACCGGAGCTGCCGTTCATCCCCGGCAGCGAGGTGGCCGGCACGGTCGCAGCACTCGGCGAGGGCGTGAC
>JBKJKU010000198.1:0-4450 GCA_046597355.1 Aquabacterium sp. | reverse complement strand
CTGCCCCAGCCGCGCCACGTCAGCTGCAGCCAGGCTGCGCTGGTCGGCCAACTGGCGCATCAGCCGGGCATCCCGGCCACCGGCCACAAACGCCTCGCCGTTGATAAAAACATGCCGGTCGTCGTAGACCATCCGGGTGCGGCGGTCCAGTGCCACGGCGGCCCCCTGCGTCAGCGGCTGGCCGGGCTCGAACCAGACCTGGGGTTTGGGCTCGCTCAGCAGGATGCCCAGCGCACGGTCCAGTGCATGGGGATCGCGCAGCGCTCGCTTGAGCGCCTTTTCAGCAAACTGGCGCATTCCAGGCGGTATCTGGCCGGGCGTGGCGGTGGCCCCTTGCCCGGCGTCGCGGTACAGGGTTTCGGTGGACGCTGACGGCTCCAGATCGTCGGCGAGCTGGTGCAACAGCTCTTGCGCCAACGCGCCAGCGCCGGCCGCCCGGAAGCCGACCGACACCGTCATGCACTCGCCGTCGGCCACCCCGTCGTGGCCCCACAACGGCGGCAGGTAGAGCATGTCGCCCGGCTCCAGCACCCACTCTTCGACCGGCTCGAAATGGGCCAGGATGCGTACCGGCAGACCAGGCACCAGGCTGCGGTCGGCCACCGGCCCGATGCGCCAGCGGCGCCGCCCCTGCACCTGCAGCAAAAACACGTCGTACGAGTCCAGGTGCGGACCCACCCCGCCGCCATCGCTGGCCCAGGAGATCATCAGGTCATCGAGTCGGGCCTCGGGCACAAAGCGGAAGCGCTGCAGCATGTCGTGCGCCGGCTGCCAGTGCAGGTCCAGGCCCTGCAGCAGCAAAGTCCAGTCGGGCTTGCGGATTGGCGGCAGGGCACGGCGTGCAAACGGGCCGTGGCGCAGGCGCCAGCCGCCGCCGAATCGGCTGAGCACCCGGGCCTCAACGCCGTCCGCCGCGGCCAGGTCGAACAACGCAGCGCGGTCGATCGGCGGGCGTACGCCCGGCCAGGCCTGGCGCACCAGCAGTGGCTTTTTCTGCCAGTGGCGGCGCATGAAGGTGGCTGGGGACAAGCCCCCCAGCAAGGGCAGCGGTTGGGTGACATCCATCGCGCAGATTGTCGCTGGCTGGGCCGGTCGTTAGCGGGCGGATGAGGGCCAGCAGAAGCGGCGTCGAGGCCTGCGGCAGCACCGGCCGACAGCCGGCTGCGGCGGGCGGATATGCGATCATCCTTTCATGTTGATCACCGCACCCTGCGTCGTCAGCCTGACCTGGCGCCTGGCCGATGCCCAGGACCAGGCCATCGACGACCTCACCGAACCGCTGGAGTTTTTCTTCGGCGGCCATGACCTGCTGCCCAAGCTGGAGGAAGCGCTGGCCGGCCAGCGCAGCGGCTTCGAGGTCGACCTGCACCTCGAACCCGAGCATGGCTTTGGCGACTACGACGCCGACCTGGTTTGTTTCGAGGCCCGCTCGCTGTTCCCCGATCATCTTGAGGTGGGCATGCAGTTCGATGGCCTGCCCGAGGGTGCGGCCACCACCGACATGCCGGCCGAGGCGATCTACACCGTCACCGAGGTGTATCCGTCGCATGTGGTGCTGGACGGCAACCACCCGCTTGCCGGCATTGCGCTGCAGTTGGCGGTGAAAGTTTGCGCTGTGCGCGAGGCCACCGAATCCGAGCTGGAGGCGCGCAGCGTGACTGAGAACGCACTCAGCGTGGTCAGCCCCGTGCCGCCCTCGCCGCACGTGCACTGAAAGCGCGCAGCGCGCACCGCCACCGGCCGCTCAGTGCTTGCCGGTCGAGCCGAAGCCGCCCTCACCGCGCTGGCTGGTGCCGAAGTCATCGACCTGGCGGAACACCGCCTGCACCACCGGCACGATCACGAGTTGCGCCAGGCGCTCCATCGGCGCCATCGTGAACGGTGTGCTGCCGCGGTTCCAGCAGCTGACCATCAGCGGGCCCTGGTAGTCGCTGTCGATCAGGCCCACCAGGTTGCCCAGCACGATGCCGTGTTTGTGGCCCAGGCCGGAGCGCGGCAGGATCACCGCGGCCAGGCCGGGGTTGGCGATGTGGATCGCCAGGCCGGTCGGGATCAGCACGGTCTGGCCGGGTGCGATCACCAGCGCGGCGTCCAGGCAGGCCCGCAGGTCCAGGCCGGCGCTGCCGGGCGTGGCGTAGGCCGGCAGGTGCGCCGCCATGCGGGCGTCCAGCACCTTCAGATCGATCGAGGCGGCCGTCATGCCGGGCGTCCCAGCCGGCCCAGCCGCTCGGCGATTTCGCTCACCAGCACGCGAGCCAGGCTGAGCTTGTCGGCGGTGGGCAGCGCCCGCTCGCCCTGCTCGTCGACCAGCAGCAGGGTGTTGTCGTCACGCCCGAAGGTGGCCGGACCCAGGTTGCCGACGATCAGCGGCACGTTTTTGCGCAGGCGTTTCTCGCGCGCATGGCGCGCCAGGTCGTGGCTTTCGGCGGCAAAGCCGACGCAATACGGCCCGGCCGCAAGCTGGGCCACCGCGGCCAGGATGTCAGGGTTTTCGGTGAAGTGGATCGCCGGCACTGCGCCTGAACCATCCTTCTTGATCTTTTCGTCCGCCGCGGCCGCCGGCCGCCAGTCGGCCACTGCCGCGGTGGCGATGAACACATCGTGGGCGGCAGCGCGCGGCAATACGGCATCGAACATCTGCTGCGCGCTCTGCACGTCGATGCGCTGGACTTGGGCTGGCGTGGCCAGGTGCACCGGCCCGGCCACCAGCGTGACCTGGGCGCCGGCCTCTTGCGCCGCCCGGGCCAGCGCAAAACCCATCTTGCCTGACGACAGGTTGGTGATGCCGCGCACCGGGTCGATCGCCTCGAAGGTCGGGCCGGCGGTGATCAGCACCCGCTTGCCGGCCAGCAGTTTGGGCTGGAAAAACCCGATCAGCGCGTCGCAGAGTTCAACCGCCTCCAGCATGCGGCCGTCACCGGTCTCGCCGCAGGCCTGGTCGCCGTGGCCCGGGCCCAGCACGGTGGCGCCGTCGGCACGGGCCTGCGCCAGGTTGCGCCGGGTGGCCGGGTGGGTCCACATCTCGCGGTTCATGGCGGGCGCCAGCAGCAGCGGGCAGGTCTCGACAGGCCGTGCCACGCACAGCAGCGACAGCAACTCGTCGGCCCGGCCCTGGGCGATCTTGGCGATGAAGTCGGCCGAGGCCGGCGCCACCAGGATCGCATCGGCCTCGCGGCTGAGGTTGATGTGGGCCATGTTGTTGGGCTCGCGGGCGTCCCACTGGCTGGTGACCACCGGCAGGCCGGAGAGCGCCTGCATCGTCACCGGGGTGATGAAGGCACAGGCGGCCTCGGTCATCACGACCTGCACGCTGGCGCCGGCGCGGGTCAGCTCACGCACCAGTTCGGCCGACTTGTAGCAGGCGATGCCGCCGGACAGGCCCAGCACGATGTGGCGGCCGCCCAGCGGCAGCGGTGAATGGGGGACCGGGATCGACATCGCGGTCAGGCTTTGGGGCCGTTGTTGTGGTCACCCACGTCGCCAGCGTCGCCAGCGTCGCCGGGTGCAACCGCAGCGCCAGGCTCGACGCTGGCCTCGGGCGCCGCCCCAGGCGCACCGTGGCATTTTTTGTACTTCTTGCCGCTGCCGCAGGGGCAGGGGTCGTTTCGACCGGGTGTGGCCTCGACGCGGCGGGTTGCGGGCTTGGGGCCATGGTCCAGCCAGTACAGCCGCAGGTCTTGCGCGGCATAGCAGGCCTCGTCGACCAACTGGTCGCGCTCCAGCGTCTCGCCGGGGTAGTAGGTTTTGGCATGCTCGGCCAGATCGGCTGGCGGCAGCATCAGCGCCAACACCCGGCTCAGGCAGTCGTCGTACCAGCGGCCCTCGTCTGTCTCCATGTCGGGCTCGGGCCAGTCCTCGGCAAACGCGTCGATCGCTTCGGAAAACCCTTCGGCCCAGAGCGCGCCGGTGTGCAGCAACTCATCGGCCTCCTCGGCGGTCATGTGACCGCCTTCCACCACCTCGGCGCGGGCGGCGTCGTCATAACTCAGCATCAGTGGCGCCAGGCGCAGGCCCTCAGGGTCGTCGACCAGCGAGGCCGGGTCGAGCTGGCTGGCCACCACGTTCCAGCGGCCCATCAGCGCGGCCATGGCCTGCTCGACCTCGACCGGGTCGGCAAACGCGCGCTCGAACGCATCGCCGAACATCGCTGGCAGCCACTCCGACGGCAGGATCGCCCGGCGGCTCGACAGCAGCGCGGTGATGTAGCCGTCCACCCATTCGAGCGACACGTCGGCGCCAAAGCCGACCAGCCGCTCGCAGACGTTCTCCAGCGCCTCGATGTCGGCCTCGGTGCTGTTGCGTGCGGTGCGGCTCATGCCCGCCTCCGGGCCACTGCCGTGGCAGCTGCGGGGGTCGAAGGGGCAGCGGCGCTGCGCAGGGGTTGTCGGTCGATCATGGCGGCATCCGGGGTGCAGAGTCGCCGATTGTCGCCCGGCACATGACCCGGCAG
>JBKJKU010000375.1:0-10890 GCA_046597355.1 Aquabacterium sp. | reverse complement strand
CCGCCGCCTTGGGCGACTTGGGCGGCGGGATCGGGATCACCGGCAGCACCGGCTCGAGCTTGTTCTCGCGCATGTACTCGCTCATCTCGCGCCAGCCAGCGTACATCGACGCCTTGTCGGCCTTCTTGTTGAGGGTGTAGCAGTCCTCGATGGCGCGGCCAGCATGGCGGCAGGCGCCGCCCGTGGCCTTGCCGTCGGCCTCCTTGCGCGCCGTCTCGGTGGCGATCGACTCGATGCCCAACTGGTCGCAGCCCGGCAACAGCAGGGCGCACAGCAACAGGGGAGCAAGCAAACGGCGCATGACCGGATATCGGCCAGGCCACGACACAACTTGAGCGCTGGACCCCGTGCGGACCTGGCGCTGGCTTGCTGGCTTGCTGGCTTGCTGGCTTGCTTGCTGGCTTGCTGGCTTGCTTGCTTGCTTGCTTGCTGGCTGGCTGGCTGGCTGGCTGAGGGTGTCAGCGCCGGGGTTGCTGCGCCATGGCCATCAGCGCCGCCACCCGCTCCTCGGTCGGCGGGTGAGTCGAAAACAGCCCGCGCAAGCCACCCGCCGACAGCGGGTTCATGATCATCATCTGCGCGGTTTCGGGGTGGCGCTCGGCCGGGCCCAGCGGGATGCCCTGGGCGTAACGGTGGATCTTGTCCAACGCCGACGCCAACGCCGCCGGGTCGCCCGAGATCTCGGCGCCGCCCCGGTCGGCTTCGAATTCACGCGCCCGGCTGATTGCCATCTGGATCAGGCTGGCCGCCAGCGGCGCCAGGATCGCCACCAGGATGCCGGCAATCGGATTGGCCGGCCGACCGTCGCTGCTGCGCCCGCCAAACATCATGCCGAAGCTGGCCAGCATGCCGATCGCACCGGCCATCGTGGCGCTGATGGTCGACAGCAGGATGTCGCGGTGCTTGACGTGCGCCAGCTCATGCGCCATCACGCCGCGCAACTCGCGCTCGCCCAGCACCCGGATGATGCCGGTGGTGGCCGCCACCGCCGCGTGCTCGGGGTTGCGGCCGGTGGCAAATGCGTTGGGCGCGTCTTCATCGATCAGGTAGACCTTGGGCATGGGGATGTTGGCGCGCTGCGCCAGGTCCCGCACCATCGCGACAAACTGCGGCGCGGTGCTGTCGTCCACCTCGCGGGCGTTGTACATCTTCAGCACGATCTTGTCGGAGAACCAGTAGCTGAAGAAGTTCATGCCCAACGCCACCACCAACGCCAGCATCATGCCGGCCTGGCCGCCCATCCAGCGGCCGAGCAGCATGAACAGCGCGGTGATGGCAGCCATCAGGATGGCCGTCTTCATCAGATTGAACATGGTGTGCGGGTGTCCTGGGGTGGGTTGTAGGGGCGTCGGCAAAGCGCTGCCGACCTCCATCAGATGCGGCCGGTCGTCTCAAGTTCAATCATTGCGCCCGACGGTCAAGCGGGCAGCGCTGCCAACAGCTGGCCCACCAGGCCGGGCCGGCCCTGCAGCGACTGCAGGAACGCGACCCCATCCTGACGCCGCCCACCCGGCCGCTGCAGTTGCAACAGGTCGAGTGCGCCGGTGCCACAGGCCACCGTCAGACGGCCGTCGTGCGCGGCCAGCACCTCGCCAGGCCGGCCGGACAACTCGGGCCGCAGCCGGGCGCGCCAGAGCTTCACGGCCTCGCCGTCAAGGTGGAAGCTGGCACCCGGAAAGGGATCGAAAGCCCGCAGCCGGCGCTCGATCTCGACAGCCGGCTGGGCCCAGTCGATGCTTGCCTCGGCCTTGTCGATCTTGTGCGCGTAGCTCACGCCCTCGGCCGGCTGCGGGCTGCGCACCAGACCACCCCCAGTAGCCTGCTGCAACGCGCTGTCGCCCAGCCGGGCCAGGCCCTGCACCACCAGCCCCGCGCCCAGCAGCGCCAACCGGTGCTGCAGGCTGGCCGTGGTGTCGTCGGGCCGGATCGGCTCATGCGCCACCAGCAGCATGTCGCCGGTGTCCAAGCCGACGTCCATCTGCATCAGCGTGATGCCGGTACTCGCATCACCCGCTTCGATCGCGCGGTGGATCGGCGCAGCGCCTCGCCAGCGCGGCAAGACCGAGCCGTGGATGTTCAGGCAGCCCAGCCGTGGCAAGTCCAGCACCCACTGCGGCAGGATCAGGCCGTAAGCGGCCACCACCATCAGGTCAAGGTCAGCGGCCAGCAGCAGGGTGCGCGCGGCCAACGCGTCGTCGGGGTATTTGCCGTCCAACCGCAGGCTGCGCGGCTGGGCCAGCGCCAGGCCGTGCTGCAGCGCCAGCGCCTTGACGGGCGAGGGCTGCAATTTGAGGCCGCGACCGGCCGGCCGGTCGGGCTGGGTCAGCACCAGCGGCACGGCGTGGCCGGCGGCCAGCAGCGCGGCCAGTGCGGTGGCGGCAAATTCCGGCGTGCCGGCAAAGGCAACGCGCAAGGCTTGGGGCATGGCGAGGGGTGAACGCAGGCGGATGGTCGACCGGCAGGGGGTCAGCGTACAGGTGGTCGGCGTACAGGTGGTCGGCGTACTGGCGGTCAGCGGGCCGGTGGTCAGCGCGCAGGCCGTCAGCGGCCGCGCCGGCCCAGCTCGTCGCGCGCCTTCTTGAGCATCTTGGTCTTGATGCGCTCGCGCTTGAGCGGGCTCAAATACTCGACAAACACCTTGCCCATCAGGTGGTCCATCTCGTGCTGCACACAGACCGCGGCCAGGCCTTCGGCCTCGAATTCGACCACTTCACCGTCACGGCCGGTGGCCCGCACCGTGACGCGGGCGTAGCGCTCGACCTGGTCGTAGATGGTAGGCACCGACAGGCAACCTTCCTCGTTGAGCTTCCAGTCCTCGCTGTGGGCGATCAGCTCGGGATTGATCAGCACTTGCGGCTGGTCGCGGTTCTCGGACGTGTCCATCACCAGCAAGCGCTCGTGCACGTCCACCTGGGTGGCGGCCAGGCCGACGCCATCGGCCTCGTACATGGTCTCGATCATGTCGTCGACCAGGCGGCGGATGCGCGCATCGACCTGCACCACGGGCTTGGCCACAGTGTGCAGGCGCGGATCGGGAAAGCGGAGGATGTTGAGCAGGGCCATGGACAAATGGGGGCGGGACGACGTGCCAGATCATGGGCGGCCGGTGACCGTCACATGGGGATACAAAGTAGACATTCAACAACGCCAAGCCCGGCCAAAGCGTTGGATCGAGCGGGTCTGGCCAGTGCTTTTCGTTGCGATATCAAGGGTTTACCGGCAGAATCTGTGGTGCAGCATGAACAAGTTCCGGCCCATCGGACCCGCCTGCTGCGGGTGCTGCAACACCGTCCGCCAGGGCCGGATTGTCGCACCGGCCCACCCGGAGATTGTCACGATGACCGTATGCCCACCCCGCCCTGCCTGCGTCGCCAGCGGTTTCCGGCCTGGGCGCTTGAGGGTGGCTTTGCCGGTGGGCTGGCCGGTTGGCCGGCAGACCCTGCTGCGGGGCAGCGCGCCGGCTTGGCTGGCCGCCCAGGTGCTCTGCACCGCGCTGCTTGCCGCGCCGGCGCTGGCAGCTGACCCGGTCACCCCGGCGCAACGCGCCAGCGCGCAGCAGGTGGCGCAAACCGGCGTGCCGTTGTCGGCATTGGCTGACAACGCACCGGCCTCGCACACCGTGCAGCGAGGCGACACACTGTGGGCGATCTCCACGCTGTTCCTCAAGAGCCCGTGGCGCTGGCCTGAGTTGTGGGGCATGAACCTGCGCGAGATCGCCAACCCGCACCTGATCTACCCGGGCCAGGTGCTGGTGCTGGTCAAGGACGGCAACAGCGCCCGGCTGCGTCTGGCCCAAGCCGCGGGCACTGCCACCGGCCAAGCGCCCACCAACACCGTCAAGCTGTCGCCCCGGGTGCGCAGCCAGCTGCTGGACAACGGCGCCATCGCGTCGATCCCATTGCACCTGATCGGCCCGTTCCTGAACGAGGCCATGGTGTTCGACCAGAACGAGCTGGCCAGCGCGCCACGCATCGTCGCCACGCAAGAGGGCCGGGTGATGGTTTCGCGCGGTGAGACCGCCTACGTGCGCGGCGACCTGCAAGGTGCCCGCAGCTTCACCCTGTTCCGCGAGGCCAAGCCGCTGCTCGACCCCTCGACCCGAGAAGTGCTGGGCTACGAGGCCAGCTTTGTGGGCACCGCCGACTTTGTGCGCGCCGAGGGCACGGCAGCCAGCAACGGCCTGCCTGTGCCGGCCACCTTCGTGATGACCAGCACACGCCAGGAGGCCGGAGTGGGCGACCGCCTGGCCCCTGTGCCGCAGCGCGACTTCAGCGCCTACATGCCGCACCCGCCGGCGGGTCCGATGACCGGCCAGGTGGTGTCGGTCTACGGCGAGGCCTTGAATGCCGGACAAAACCAGATCGTGGCGCTGAACCGCGGCGTGCGAGACGGCATCGAGCGGGGCCACGTGCTGGCGCTGTGGCGTGCCGGGGCGCCCGCCACCGACACCACCGGCGCCCGCGCGCAACCCATCCAATTGCCCGACGAACGCAGCGGCCTGCTGTTTGTCTTCCGGGTGTTCGACCGGGTGTCGTACGCGCTGATCCTGTCGGCGCTCGACCCGGTGCGGGCCGGCGACAGGATCACCCAGCCTTGACCGTGACACCCAGCCCCGACGCGCGGCTGAGCGACGACGAGCTGGGTGCCTGGCTGCACCTGCTGCACAGCGAGGGTGTGGGCCGCGAGACCGCCCGCCGGTTGCTGGCCTTTTTTGGCAGCCCACAGGCCGTGCTGGATGCCGACACGGCCAGCCGCACGGGTCTGGTGGGCGCCGAGGTGGCGGTAAAACTGGGTACGCCGCCCGAGGGCCACGCGCAGCGCCTGGCCAACACCCTGGCCTGGCGCAGTGCAGCGCCCGACCGCCGGGTGATGGTGCTGGGCGACACCGACTACCCACCGCTGCTGCTGCACAGCGCTGACCCGCCCTTGCTGTTGTACCTGCAGGGCCGTGCCGCGTTGTTGAGCGCACCGTCGGTGGCCATCGTCGGCAGCCGGCTGGCCAGCGCCCAGGGGCTGGACAACGCCCGCGGCTTTGCCCGCAGCTTGGCGCAACACGGCTGGACCATCGTGTCCGGCCTGGCCGCCGGCATCGACGCCGCGGCGCACGAGGGCGCGCTGGATGCCGGTGCGGCCGGCGCCAGCACGATTGCCGTGATCGGCACCGGCATCGACCGCGTCTACCCCCCGGGCAACCGCGCACTGACCCAGCGCATCGCCGCGCAAGGGCTGGTGGTCAGCGAGATGGCCGTGGGCACGCCACCGATGGGGCAGAACTTTCCGCAGCGCAACCGGCTGATCGCCAGCTTGAGCCGCGGCACGCTGGTGGTCGAGGCGGCGCTGCGGTCGGGCTCGCTGATCACCGCCCGGCTGGCGGCCGAGGCCGGCCGCGAGGTGATGGCCTTGCCCGGCTCGCTGCTGGCGCCGCAGTCCCACGGCTGCCATGCCCTGATCCGGCAAGGCGCAGCGCTGGTGGTATCACCCGAGCAGGTGCTGGACGAGCTCAACGGCCTGCCGGCGTTGTCCTTGCTGGACGCGCTGTCCGGCCCGGACGGCGTTGCCGGAGCGGACGACAGCGATGCCAACCCACCGCCCGGCAGCCCCGGCAGCCCCGGCAACGGCGGTGACGACGCCGTGCTGCGTGCGCTCGGTCACGACCCGATGTCGCTGGACGGGCTGATCAACCGCTGCGGCTGGCCGGCAGCCGCGCTGTCGGCCCAGCTGATGACGCTGGAGCTCGACGGCAAGGTGGCGCGCCTGCCGGGTGGGCTCTTCCAGCGCCGGCACACCAGCTGAAAGCCGGCCACCGGACAACACCGCCGCCCGCACGGGCAACCGGTCACGGACCCGTGCCGGACCGCACTTTTAAAGCCAAGGGGCTGCGGTATAGTCTTTTCATGTTCGAGGTTCTGGTTTATCTCTATGAGACGTATTGGCGGCCCGACGCCTGCCCCGACCACGACCAGCTCACGCGCAAACTGTCGGCAGTGGGCTTCGAGACCGACGAAATCGCCGAGGCGCTGACCTGGCTGGACGGCCTGGCCGAGACCGCCCAGGCCCACACCGGTGAGCAATCGGCTGACAGCCTGCGGGTCTATTCCGCCGCTGAAATCGACCGCCTGGGCGAGGATTCCATCGGCTTTGTGGCGTTCCTGGAGTCCGCCGGCGTGTTGCCGCCAGCCATGCGCGAGATGGTGATCGACCGCGCCACCGCCGTCGGCGACAGCCCGGTGGCGCTGGAAGACCTGAAAGTCATCGTGCTGATGGTGTTCTGGAGCCTGGGCGAGGAGCCCGACGCGCTGATCCTCGACGAATTGTTCGTCGCGCCCGAAGAGCGGCTGATCCACTAGCTCGGCCAGGTGCCGGCCCGGCGGGCGGCGGCGGCACACCGCCTGCGCTTGCCCAAGTCAAGCCGTCAAGCGTGATGGGTCAGCATCCAGCCGAGCCAGCGCATTGCGCGTGGCCTTGACGGTGAGCGACTCGTCTTGCGCCGGCAGCAACAAACCGGCCTGCAAAAACGCCGCCAGCCGCTGCTGCTGAAACAGCACGCAGCGGCCCTTGGGCGTGACAAACAGCGACAACTGGCGCCGCAGGCCATGCCAGGCCAGCTGCACCGGCTCATGCCGGCCGCGGTATTCCAGCGTGTACCAACTGCCCACCAGCAGCTCGCGTGACCAGGCCACCATCGGCGCCGACGGCATCGTGCCACCGTCTGACACCACCTCCAGCTCGGAGCTTTCGTGGCCCGACAGGTCCAGCACCAGGGATTCGTCGACCTCGATGTCCGCGGCGCCAGGCAGCAGCTCTTCCAGCGACTCCAGGCGCTCCATCAAGTCTTGCAGCCGGTCGTTGGAGATGACCGCCGCCTTGGCGGTGAAGGCCGCGGCCAGCGCGTTGTTCAGCGCGTTGATGCGTTCGTCCTGGCGCTCGGGCGTCATCTTGGCCGAGGCCATGCCTTCGCGCAGGCGCTTGAGCAGCGGCGGCAACCGGCGGATCACCTCGGCGCGCTCCTCTCGGGTGACCTTGGCGCTGGCCGACCAGATCAGGTCGGCGGCAGCGCGTTTCATGACCTTGGTCTCCGGCCCCTGGCCGCCGAAGCGCACCGCCGAGGTGGCCAGCACATCGGCCCAGACCTGGAACAAAAACTGGCGCACGCCCTCTTGCACCGGCACCTCGTTGAGCATGCGGCGCAGCTCGATGGTGTACTGGATCGCCAGCGTCTCGCGCTGCTCGACCTGCTGGGCCAGCGACACACCCCGCCTGCTGGCCTCGTTTTCGTTCTTGAAAAAATGCTCCAGGAACTTCTCGAACTCGACCAGCACAGTCTGGAACACGCGCCGCCCGGTGTCCGGGTAGGCCTCGACCACCTGCACCACCCGCTTGATCTCTTTTTCGAGCGCATCGCCGATGGTCCGGCTGGCGTTGTCCAGGCCCATCACGCAAGCGCCCATGCGGTCGATCAGGCGGCGCGCCGGGTGGTCCAGCGTGGCAAAGAAGTCGGGCTCGCTGACCGCCACCCGCAGCACGGGCATCTGCAAGCGGGCAAACCAGACCCGCATCGTGGCCGGGATGCGGTCCTCGGTCAGGATGCTCTGGAACATCAGCGCCACGATCTCGATGGTGGCGCGCTCGGCCGGTGTGCTGGCGGCCTGCTTGAGCGCCTGCTTGTTTTGCTGCAATTCGTCGAGCAGCATCGGCCCGGTGGGTGCGATCGCCGCCACCTGCGTGCCCGACGGACCCAGTGCCGGTGGCGCGCCCTCGGCCGGCGCAAAGCGCTTGCGCAGGTTCTGCTGGGCGTTGGTGATGGCCGCCGACAGCGCGTCGGTCACCGGCCGGGCGTGGGTGGTATCGGCAAAGCCGGGCAAATGCCGGCCCACCAGGCGGTTCAGTCGGCCCAGCACCGCCTCGGCATGGTCGCTGCCCCGCGCCATCGGCCCGGCGCGCGTCATCATGCGGGTCTCTTCGCCGACGTCCGTCGAACGCTCATGTGCCGCCGCCCGCCCCCCCGCGTTGCGCCAAGCGCTGTCCTCGGGCGCCGGGCCCCGCCAGGCCGTGGTGGTCTGGCCGGTCCCTGCAGCGCCACGCCCAGGCTGCGCGTGTGCTGCGCTGAGCCCCGGCGACGCACCCGCGCCCGCGATGTTGGCGTCGGTGGTGCGCCGTATGTAGGGCCGCAAATCGACATCGGGCATCACCCGCTGCTCGATCAACCAGCGGTTGGTCTCGTGGTAGGCCTCTTCGGCCAGCGCGGCAAAGCCTTCGTGCAGCATCGGCTGGGCTTCGCGCCAGTCGGTGGCGGACAGACCCACCGTGCGCCAGCCGTCCAGCACCACACGCGCCAGGATGTGCGCCCGCAGCATGTCGTGGGTGTCGATCTCGGCTCGCCGCTCGAGCATTGCCACCCGCGAGCGCAGGTCGGTGAATTCCCAGCCGGCGCGGTCCATGATGGCCAGCGCCAGACGCGAAGTCAGGATCTCGCGCTCGATCGTGTCGTTGTCGACCAGGCTCAGCGCATCACCCAGCATCGGCGGCAGCTCGGACATCGGCACAGAGGTAGCGCCGTGCTGCAGCACATGACGCAAACCGGTGGCCACGGCATGTTGCCAGGGGCTGGAATGCTTCATCAGGCCCGCCATCAGGTCACGCCGGCGCTGGGCGGTCAGGTACTCGGCCGGCTTGTCCAGCAAGTCGCGGGCGCTGACCCCGATCTGGCTGACCAAGCCAGGCAGGCCACGCAACAGACCGTCGATGTAGCGCTGCCGGGCTTGGGCGGCGATCTGGGCGTTGTCTGCGGCTTTCGCCATGGTGGGCAGGTGGGTGGCGTCGGTCGGCGTGTCAGGCCAATCTACACCACGGCGCCGGCGTTGGGATCGTTGGGGTCTTGCTCTTTACCCCCCGCTTTGACCAAGTCTTCGCGCTTGACACCCAGCCACATCGCGATCGCCGCAGCCACAAAGACCGAAGAGTAGATGCCAAACAGGATGCCGATGGTCAGCGCCACGGCAAAGTAGTGCAGCGTCGGGCCGCCAAACAGCAGCATCGACAGCACCATCATCTGGGTCGAACCGTGGGTGATGACGGTACGGCTGATGGTGCTGGTGATGGCGTGGTCGATCACCTGCGGTGTGCTGAGCTTGCGGTACTTGCGGAAGGCCTCCCGGATCCGGTCGAAGATCACCACCGACTCGTTGACCGAATAACCCAGCACCGCCAGTACCGCCGCCAGCACCGCCAGCGAGAACTCCCACTGGAAGTAGGCGAAAAAGCCGAGGATGATGATCACATCGTGCAGGTTGGCGATGATGGCCGCGACCGAGAACTTCCACTCGAAACGCATCGCCAAATAGGCCATGATGCCCAGCACCACGAAGGCCAGCGCCTTGGCACCGTCGCTGGCGAGTTCATCGCCCACCGCCGGGCCGACAAACTCGGTGCGCGACAGCTTGATCGGCTCGACGCCCGCCGGGGTGGTGCAAGACGGCCGGCTGACCTGCTCGCCCTGCGGCGTGGTGTAGGCCTTGGTCGCCACCGTGCCGCCTTCAGCGCTGCACAAGGTGCCAAAAACCAGCGGCGCCACATCGGCCTGCTTGATGCTTGCGCGCACCGGCAGGCGCACCAGCACGTCGCGCGAGCTGCCGAAGTTCTGTACCTGGACTTCGCCAAAGCCGAGCTTGTCGACCGCAGCGCGGGTTTTCTCCAAGTTGGCAGCCTGGGCATATTCGACCTCGAGCACCGTGCCGCCGGTGAACTCGATCGACAGGTGCAGGCCGCGCGTGACCAAGAAAAAGACCGCCAGTGCAAACGTGACGAACGAGATGATGTTGAACACCACCGCATGCCGCATGAACGGGATGTCGCGGCTGATCCGGAAAAATTCCATTTTTTGCTCTCCAGTTCAGCGCTTGATAGGCGGCGTGGCCACCGGTGCCTTGGCCGGGGGGGCCACTGGGGGGTCAGCCGGGAAATCCGCCGACAGGTCGAGCCCGGCTGCTGGCGACCCCGCCGGCCGCCAGACCTGGCCGATGGACACGGCCTTGAGCCGCTTCTGGCCGCCGTACCAGAGGTTGACCAAACCGCGCGAGAACATCACCGACGAAAACATCGAGGTCATGATGCCCAGGCAGTGCACCACCGCAAAACCGCGCACAAAGCCCGAGCCGAACGCCAGCAGCGCCAGGCCGGCGATCAAGGTGGTGATGTTGGAGTCCAGGATGGTGGCAAACGCCCGCTCGTAGCCGGTATTGATCGCCGCCTGCGGCGACGCGCCGTTGCGCAATTCCTCGCGCACCCGCTCGTTGATCAGCACGTTGGAGTCGATCGCCATGCCGAGCGTGAGCGCGATGGCCGCAATGCCCGGCAGCGTCAGCGTGGCCTGCAGCATCGACAGCATCGCGATCAGCAGCAGCAGGTTCAGCGCCAGTGCCAGTGTCGAAAACACGCCAAACAGCAGGTAGTAGCCGCACATGAAGACTGCAATCGCCGCAAAGCCGTAGCCCACGCTGGCAAAACCCTTGGCGATGTTGTCGGCACCCAGGGTCGGGCCGATGGTGCGCTCTTCGATGATCTCCATCGGCGCGGCCAGGCTGCCGGCGCGCAGCAGCAGCGCGGTGTCGGCTGCCTCGGCGGTGGTCATGCGGCCCGAGATCTGCACCCGGCCGCCGCCGATCTCAGACCGGATCACCGGCGCGGTCATGACTTCGCCCTTGCCCTTCTCGAACAACAGGATCGCCATGCGCTTGCCGATGTTCTCGCGCGTGATGTCCTTGAAAATCCGCGAGCCCTTGGCATCCAGCGTCAGGTGCACAGCGGCTTCCTGGGTCTGGCTGTCGAATCCAGGCTGTGCGTCGGTCAGATTCTCGCCGGTCAGGATGACCTGCTTCTTGACGATCACCGGTC
>JBKJKU010000353.1:0-6285 GCA_046597355.1 Aquabacterium sp. | reverse complement strand
AAAGCCGGGGGTGCAAAAGCCGCACTGTGAGCCGTGGCAGGCCACCATCGCTTGCTGCGCCGGGTGGCTGCCGCCCAGGTCTTCGACCGTCAGCAGCGCCTTGCCGTCCAGCGTGGGTAAAAACTGGATGCAGCTGTTGATCGGCTTGAAGCGCACCGCGCCACCGGGCTGCAACTCACCCACCAGGACTGTGCAGGCGCCGCAATCGCCCTCGTTGCAGCCCTCCTTGGTGCCGCTGCAGTGGGCGTGTTCGCGCAGCCAGCTCAACACCGAGGTGGTCGAGCCCAGGCCCTGCACCGAGACGGTCTCGCCGCGGTGAAAAAAGCGTACCGGCCGGGCCGGTTGCACCGGGTCGTTGCTGGAATAGGGTGCCTGGGACATACCCGTAAGGTAGCCGCTGCACAGTGCAGTGCACTACATTTTGAAAGATATCCGCTATCAGCTTGGGTGTATGACGACCGCTTCGGCATTCGACAAGATCGAGCTCTCACTCATCCGGGCATTTCACACCGTGATCACCGAGCGCAGTGTTTCTCGCGCCGCCCTGAAGCTGCGCACCACCCAGCCTGCGCTGTCCGGCCAGTTGAAGCGCCTGCGTGGCCTGATCGGCGACCCGCTGCTGGTGCGCGCCGGCAACGCCATGGCACCCACCGCCGTGGCGCTGGGCCTGCTGCCGGCAGCCGCCCAGGTGCTGCAAGGCGCGCAGGCGCTATTTGGCGGCCATGCTGCAGCCCAGGGTTTTGTGCCGGCGCTGGCGGCGCAGCATTTCCGCGTCGCTGCCAGCGACTACCTCGACCCGATCTTCTTGCCCGAGCTGGTGGCCCGGGTGCGCAGCCAGGCCCCAGGCGTCACGCTGGACCTGCTGCCGCTGACCCGCGACTACGACTACCGCGGCCACCTGGCACGCGGCGAGGTGGACCTGGTGGTGGGCAACTGGCTGGCGCCGCCGGTCGAGTTGCACCTGGGCCGGCTGGTCAGCGACGAGATCGTCTGCCTGGTCGGCCTGGACCATCCGGCGCTGCGCGACCCACGCCAGTGGACGGCCGAGCGTTACCTGGCCTCTGACCACATCGCGCCCACGCCCCTGCATGCCGGTGGCGTGGGGGTGGTCGATGAGTGGCTGCAGGTGCAGGGCCTGCGGCGCCGCATCGTGGTGCGCAGCCCGCATTTCGGCCTGGCACCGGCGATGGTGGCGCGCTCTGCTTTGGTGCTGACCACCGGCCGCCAGTTCTGCAGCCGCTACATCGGCAGCCTGCCGGTGCGCATCGTGCGCTGCCCGATGGACTTTCCGTCGCTGACCTACTACCAGCTCTGGCATGAGCTGACCCACGCCTCGGCCGCTGTGCGCTGGCTGCGCGAGCAGGTGCGCGACGTGGCGCGTGCGCTGGTCGAGGGGCGGGCATGACTGACCACCTGCCCGGCCAGACCGCCATCCTGGCCGACCTGCTCGACTTCACCGCCGACCCCGGCCTGAACGACCGCCACAGCCCCGCTGTGCGCTGGCGCCCGGCGCACTGGCTGCTGATCGATGCCCGCGGCCGCATCGCAGCGGTTCAGCCGGATGCGCCCGGTGACGATTGGCGCAAGCTCGACCACAGCGGCCGCTTGCTGTTGCCGGGCTTCATCGACACCCATGTGCACAGCCCGCAGGTGGATGTGATTGCATCCTGGGGCGCCGAGCTGCTGGACTGGCTGAACACCTACACCTTCCCGGCCGAAGCGCGCCATGCCGACCCTGACTTTGCCCAGGCCGCCGCCACCCTGTTTCTAGACGCGCTGCTGGCGCACGGCAGCACGGCGGCGGTGGTGTTCCCCACCGTGCATGTGGCCAGCACCGACGCGTTGTTCGCTGCGGCGCAGCAGCGGGGCATGCGCGTGATCGCTGGCAAGGTGCTGATGGACCGCCATGCACCCGACACCCTGCGTGACGACGTGGTGCAAGCCCGCACCGACTGCACCGCCCTGATCGAGCGCTGGCACGGCCAGGGCCGGCTGGCCTATGCGGTGACGCCACGCTTTGCCGCCACCAGCAGCCCTGAACAACTGGCGATGGCCGGCCAACTGCTGGTCGACCATCCGGGGCTGTACATGCAGACCCATGTGGCCGAAAACCGGGCCGAGGTGGCCTGGATTGCCGAACTCTTCCCGGCGGCCCGCAGCTACCTCGATGTCTACGCCCAACACGGCCTGCTCAACGAGCGGGCGGTGCTGGCCCACGGCATCTGGCTCGACGACACCGACCGGGCCTTGCTGCAGGGCAGCGGCGCCCAGATCGCGTTTTGCCCGTCGTCCAACCTGTTCCTGGGCAGCGGGTTGTTTGGCTGGCAGCAGGCAGCGGCCGCCGGGGTGAACGTCAGCTTGGCATCGGACGTGGGCGGCGGCACCTCGCTGTCGATGCTGCGCACCTTGGCCGACGGCTACAAGGTGCAGTCGATGGCCGGCAACCGGCTCACCGCCTGGGCGCTGCTGCACGCCGCCACCCGGGGTGCGGCGCAGGCGCTGCGGCTGGGCAGCGAAATCGGCACGCTGACGCCGGGCCTGATGGCTGACGTCTGCATCTGGGACCGCGCCGTGGGTGCGGTAGCGCAACGCCGCGACAGCCTGGCCCATGAGTTGCATGAACGCCTGTTTGCCTGGGTCACGCTGGGCGACGATCGCAATCTGGTCGAGGCCTGGGTGGGTGGGGTTTGCCGCAGTCGGCGGCCGGCCGTGGCGGCCTGATCCTGCCAACCCGCTTCCAGGCAACCCAACGCCCTGACAACAAGAGGACCGCATGCTCAGACTCGAACTGGCCGGCATCAGCAAGCAGTACCCGGCGGTGCGCGCCAATGACCGGGTGTCGCTGTGTGTCAAGCCCGGCCAGATCCATGCTGTGCTGGGCGAAAACGGCGCTGGCAAAAGCACCCTGATGAAGATCATCTACGGCGCGGTGCGGCCCGACGAGGGCCGCATTTTGTGGAACGGCCGCGAGGTGCAGATCGCCAACCCGCAGGTGGCGCGCAGCCTGGGCATCGCGATGGTGTTCCAGCATTTCTCGCTGTTCGACACCCTGACGGCGGCCGAGAATGTCTGGCTGGGTCTGGACAAGTCGATGACGCTGGCCGAGGTGACGGCCCGCATCCGCGTCGTCTCAGGCGAGTACGGGCTGGACCTCGACCCGCAGCGCCCGGTGCACACGCTGTCGGTCGGTGAGCGCCAGCGGGTCGAGATCGTGCGCGCGCTGCTCACCCAACCGCAGCTGCTGATCCTGGACGAGCCGACCTCGGTGCTGACGCCGCAGGCGGTGGACAAGCTGTTTGTCACGCTGCGCCAGTTGGCGGACCAGGGCTGCGCCATCCTCTACATCAGCCACAAGCTCGACGAGATCCGGGCGCTGTGCCACCACTGCACTGTGCTGCGCGGCGGCAAGGTGACGGGCGAGGTGGACCCGACGCAAGAGACCAACGCCAGCCTGTCCAGGCTGATGATCGGCAGCGAGCCGCCCGAGCTGGCGCACCGCCCGGCCCAGCCCGGCGCGGTGGCGCTGGCGGTGCGGGGTTTGTCGCTGGCCAAGCTCAACCCGTTTGGCATGACGCTCACCGATTTGGCGCTGGACGTGCGTGCCGGCGAGATCGTCGGCGTGGCCGGCGTCTCGGGCAACGGCCAGCAAGAGCTGATGGCCGCGTTGTCGGGCGAGGACACCCGCGCCGCGCCCGGTTCGATCACCTTGTTTGGCCAGGACATCGCCGCCGCCTCACCGCGCCAGCGCCGGCGCGGCGGCCTGCACTTTGTGCCGGAAGAGCGGCTGGGCCGAGGCGCCGTGCCTACCATGAGCCTGGCCATGAACACGCTGCTGACCCGCACCGAGGCGGTCTCGCGCAGTGGCTGGATCAACACCACGGCGGTGCGCCAACTGGCCGAAGACCTGATCAAGCGCTACCACGTCAAGGCCGGTGGTCCGGGTGCGTTGGCCAAGAGCCTGTCGGGGGGCAACTTGCAAAAGTTCATCGTCGGCCGCGAGATCGATGCCCAACCCAAACTGCTGATCGTCTCGCAACCCACCTGGGGCGTGGACGTGGGCGCGGCGGCACAGATCCGCGGTGCGCTGCTCAAGCTGCGCGACGAGGGCTGCGCGCTGCTGGTGGTCAGCGAGGAGCTGGACGAGCTGTTCGAGATCAGCGACCGGCTGCTGGTCATCGCCCAGGGCCGGCTGTCGCCCAGCGTGCCGGTGGCAGACGCGTCGGTGGCGATGATCGGCGAGTGGATGTCCGGGCTGTGGCCGGAGAACCGACCCCAACCCGGGGTGCCCGGCGGGTTTGGCGTTGCCAGCCAAAGCGCGGAGGTGCAGCATGCTGCGGCTTGAAGCCCGACCCGCGCCGTCCCGGCTGTTTGCCTGGGCCTCGCCGGTGCTGTCGCTGCTGATCACCATCGCGGTGGCCACCGTGCTGTTCATTGCGCTGGGCAAAGACCCGGTGCGCAGCCTGACGGTGTTCCTGATCGAGCCTTTCAACGGCCTGCGCTCGATCACCGAGCTGGGGCTCAAGGCCACGCCGCTGATCCTGTGCTCGCTGGGGCTGGCGCTGTGCTTCCGAAGCAACGTCTGGAACATCGGTGCCGAGGGCCAGTACCTGGCCGGCGCGATGGTCGCCGGCGGGCTGGCGCTGTGGGTGACTGAAACCCAGTTGGGCCTCAACCGCTGGGTGTTCTTGCCGCTGGCGATCACTGCTGGTGCGCTGGGCGGTGCGGCCTGGGCGGCTGTCGTGGCGCTGCTGCGAGACCGCTTCAACGCCAACGAGATCCTGGTCAGCCTGATGCTGGTCTATGTCGCCAACCTGCTGTTGAACTGGCTGGTTTTCGGGCCGTGGAAGGACCCCAAGGGCTTCAACTTTCCGCAAAGCGTCAGCTTTTCCGACGGTGCGGCCATCCCCCGCATCCTCACCGGCATGCGGCTGCACTGGGGGTTTGCGGTGGCGCTGCTGGCGGCGCTGGGCATGTGGCTGTTCATGTCGCGCTTCTACCGGGGCTTTGCGCTGCAGGTCGGTGGGCTGGCGCCGGCAGCAGCCCGCTACGCCGGGTTCTCAAGCCGCTCGGCGCTGTGGACCTCGCTGTTGACATCGGGTGCGCTGGCCGGCGTGGCGGGGGCGTTTGAGGTGGCCGGGCCGATGGGCCAATTGACGCCGTATGTGTCCAACAACTACGGTTTCACCGCCATCATCGTGGCCTTTGTCGGCCGGCTGCATCCGCTGGGCTGCGTGTTGGGCAGTGTGCTGCTGTCGATGTTCTTGATCGGCGGTGAGCTGGCGCAGTCGCGGATCGGCCTGCCGTCGGCGCTGAGCGGGGTGTTCCAGGGCGTGTTGCTGTTTTCGCTGCTGGCCTGCGACACCTTGATCAACTACCGGCTGCGCTGGATGTCGGCTGCGCACAGGCCGGGCGCCAAGGCCGCCCAGGCTGCAGGCGCTGCGGCATGAACGAGACCGCGCTGCTGATCGCCGCGATGCTGGCCTCGGGAACCCCGCTGGCCATCGCCGGCCTGGGCCTGCTGATCAACGAGAAGGTGGGTGTGCTCAACCTGGGCGCCGAGGGCATGCTGCTGGTGGGTGCGGTCACCGGCTTTGCGGTGTCGTTCCACACCGGCAGCACGGTGCTGGCGCTGTTGGCGGGTGCGGGGGCGGCGGCGTTGCTGGCGGCCCTCTTTGGCTGGCTGGTGATCTGGATCAACGCCAACCAGTACGCCACCGGTCTGGCGGTCAGCCTGTTTGGCGGCGGCTTTTCGGCCTTTGTCGGCGTGCCCTATGTCGGCCAGAAGCTGGGCGCGCCGGTGAGCCATGCGATCCCGCTGCTGGGCGACATCCCGTTTGTCGGCCCGGCACTGTTCCGCCAGCACCCGATGGTCTACCTGACGGTGATCGCCGTCGCGGTCGTGGCCTGGTTTTTCTACCGGACGCGCGCCGGGCTGGTGCTGCGCGCGGTGGGCGAATCGCCCGAGTCGGCCCATGCACTGGGCTACCCGGTACGCCTGCTGCGCCTGGCTGCGGTGCTGGCCGGCGGTGCGCTGTGCGGCGTGGCGGGGGCTTACCTGTCGACCGTCTACACCCCGTTGTGGGTCGAGGGCATGGTGGCCGGCCGCGGCTGGATCGCGCTGGCGCTCACCGTCTTTGCCACCTGGCGACCGGCCCGGATCTTGCTGGGTGCTTATCTGTTTGGCGGCGTCACGATGCTGCAGCTGCATTTGCAGGGTGTGGGCGTGGACGTGCCCAGCCAGTTCTTGAGCATGCTGCCGTATGTGGCCACCGTGGTGGTGCTGGT
>JBKJKU010000287.1:0-9816 GCA_046597355.1 Aquabacterium sp. | reverse complement strand
CGGCAGGGGGCAGGGGGCAGGGGGCAGGGGGCAGGCGGAGCATTGCAGGTCCCCGCAAGCCCTCAGCCGAAGACCGCCACCATCCGCAGCCAGGACCAGTACGCTGCGAGTGATCCGATGCCGTACAGCACGACGCTGCGGCCTCGTGCCAGGCGCGGCCAGCGCACCGACAGCCGGCCCGCCCACCGCCACAGCAGCCACGCAGCGCCAACAGTCAGCAACTGGCCAATCTCGACGCCGACGTTGAAGGTCAGCAGCGCTGCCAGCAGGTGGTTGTCGGGCAGGCCGATCTCCTTGAGCGCACCCGCAAATCCCAGGCCGTGCACCAGGCCGAACAAGAACGCCACCAGCGCCGGCCAGCGTCGCGCCAGGGTCTGGCGCCGGTGCAGCGCCTCAGCCGCCACGAGCACGATGGACAAGGCAATGGTGGCCTCGACCGGCGGCGAGCGCAGCACCAGCCAGCCCAGCGCGCTGCTGGCCAGCGTCAGGCTGTGGGCCAGCGTGAAGGCCGAGATCGTCCACAACAGGCGCCGGTTGAAGCCCACCAGGAACAGCAGCGCGATGACGAACAGCAGGTGGTCGATGCCCGAGAGAATGTGTTCCACGCCCAGCAGCGTGTAGGCGCGGGCGATCTCGCCCATGCCGCGCTCGTCGTCGGCCGCACCAAACAGCTGCACCGAGGGCTGGCCCGAGGTGATGGTGTAGACCCGCGATTGGCCATCCATCCAGAACACCTTGACCATCGCCGCCGAATAGCGCTTGCCCACGCCCTGGATGGCCAAGGTGCCTTGCAGGCCGGCGTCACCGCAGTGCAGGGCATTGCCCTCGGCGCGGCAGGCCTCGGGCCAGACGGGTGTCAGGTCTTCGGCCGGTGCGCGTTTTTCACCGGCCGTCCACAGCCAGGTGAACTCACCGCGCGAGGATTCACGCACCTCCATCTCGGCCATGCTCAGTTCATGCGCGCCCACTGCGCTGCCCAGCAGCACCAGCAGGGCCAGCAGGCCGTGGCGGACGTGGCTGATCATTTGGATGCCGCCTCGATCTTGACGCTGTACTTCTGGGCCAGCGCGCGCACGGCCGCCGTGCGCTGCTCGGCCATTACCGCATCGGTCCAGTCTTGCAGCACCACGCCGCGCAGCGGTTCGAAGCTGGCCGACCTGGGCGGCGTGATGGCGTCCAGCCGCACCGCGCGCCAGCCCTCGCGGGTCTGCTGGGCCCGCCATTCGCCCACCGGCGCGTCCTCCAGCGCCTTGGCAAACACCGGGCCGTAGCTTTGCACCAGATTGGCATGCGGCCGGCCCTTGAAGACCCGCAGCCCGGCCTGCGCATCGCCCGGTGTGCCGGCGTTCAGCGCAGCGACAAAGGCCCGCACCGCCGCTTCGCTGTTGTCGCTCGACAGCGCCGCTTCCTGAAAGTCGAAACGCGCCGGCTCGTCGTACTTCACGCGGTGGCCGTCGAACCAGCGGCGCAGCAGCTGGTCATCCACCGGCGGCAGCTTGACGTTGGCGTTCAGCACACTGAGCGCTTTGAAGATCACCCGCTCGCGGATCGACGAGTCGCCCTTGTCGACCTGCAGCGCCAGGCCTTCGCGGTAGAGCAGCTCGTTGTCGAGCCAGACTCGGCGCAGGGCGGTCAGCTCGTCGGCGCTGGGTTCGTGCCCGCGCGCGGCCTTGAACACCTCGCGGGCCTGGCGGTCGGCCTCGGTGCCCAGCACGATCAGCCGCGGGTCGTCGGTGCGGCCGACGATGACGTGGTCCACCCCAAACAGCAGGCCGCCGAGCAGCACGAAGTGCAGCAGTGGCTCACGCAGCCAGAGCGGCCAGGCGGTGCGCTGGCGGGCCGGGGCGGCGGCGGGCAGGGCGGTGGCGGGGAGGGGGGTGGTGGGCAGCGGTGTGGTCATGGTGGGGCGCAGGGGGGACAGCAAAACGGAAAAAAGCGCCGCGCAATCTTGCGCGGCGCTTGGCCCGACCGGCCGTTTCGACCGGTCTGGGCTGTGAAGCCAGCGGGCTTACTTGACGCCGGCCACCACCACCTTGCCAGCCACCTCGACATAGATCGGGTTGCTGTAGAACCACAGGTCGGCCCAGGCGGCCACGTCCACCGCCACCATCTTCTGGCCGTTGACCATCGGCAGGTGGTTGGGGCAGCCGTTGATCGCCGTGCCGGTGTAGGTGTCGCCGTTAGCGGGCAGGTTGCTGCCGGCCGTGGTGCAGGCGATCTTCAGGTTGGCCAGCGTGGTGGCGCTGCCGTCACCCGAGTTGGTGTACAGGTCGGACAGCGGGTTGCCGTTGGCATCGGTCTCGAAGGGCACGGAGGCCGGCAGGTTGGTGCCCCGCAGGCGCAGGTATTGCGACGCCTGCACCGCCGGGATGCGGTAGCTCATCTTCAAGAACACCGTGTTGTCGACCCCCGAGTTCACCTGCGCCCAGGGCGTGGCGCCGTTGCCGCTGAAGGACTTCAGCATCGCCGCGCTGGTGTTCTTGGCGGCCGCCGGCACGCCCGACAGGTCGGCCGGCGTGGTGCCGTCGGCCTTCAGCCAGGCGGTGTTGGCAGGCCACTGACCGGCGTAGTCGGCCGAGCCGGGCACCTTGTAGCCGGTGACCATGCCGCGGATCAGGTCGATGTGGTCCAGCACCGGCGCGTTCATCGGCTGGTTGATGCCCACTTGCAGCAGCGACGGGTTGGGAAAGGTGTAGGGCGCGAAGTTGCTGCCCTTCGGATCACGCACCACGACCGCCACCACGATCTCGGCCCCCGGGCGCACCACCAGCTTTTCGCCCATGGTGGCGCAGCCGGCCACGTCGGTGTCGGTGTTGCTGGTGGCGGCAGCCACCGCGATGGCTTCCACCGCCGCGTTGCTGCGGGCGCCGATGCCGGGGTAGGACGCACAGGCCACAAAGGCCATGCGGTCGATCAGCTGGCCGCTGGCCACCCACTTGTTGCCGGTGCGCATGCCGTCGACGATGGCCTGCGGCCGGATCTTGTCGCTGCCGTTGCGCACCATCACATGCATCTGCTGGTACTCGCCGGGGTAGAAGTCTTGCGTCGAACGGCGGTCATCCGGGCCGAAGCTGCCGCGGTTGTGCCAGTCGGAGCTGGCCGAGAACCAGAAGTTGCGGCCTTCGCCCAGCAGCGCGTCCCACACGCCACCGATCTGCGCGGTGTAGACGCCGGTACCGCCGTAGGTGGTGCCGCCGACCGAGTCGGTCAGCACGCCGTTGATGGTCTGGCGCTTGGGCAGGTATTCGCCGCGGTCACTGGAGGCGCCGTGGCCGGGCTGCGATTCCATCGCGAAGGCCACCATCGGCGCCGCGTTGTTGAAGTTGCGCAGGTGCTCGATGTTGAAGCCGTTGTTGCCGTTGGCATTGAACGGGCCGGCACGTTCCAGGTGCGCCGGCACGTAGTAGCTGCCGGTCGGGTGGTTGGCCGCCATCCACTTGACGGCTTCAACGGTCTTGTTGTGGCCGCGGTCACCGGTACCGGCGCCGGTGGCGGGGATCAGCTTTTGGGCCAGCGCGCTCCAGCTCGGGTCGGCGGCGTTCAGGCTGACGCTGCCCGTCAAATTCACGGCGCAGTTCCAGTTGTTGCCGTCGGTGGACGGCTGCGGCGTCTTGTTGCCACGGCTGGTGTCGGCCACGCCGCGGTCGAAGCAGTAGGCCCATTGCGCCAGCGCGTTGGCATTGCCCATCGCGGTGTAGCCGGGGCCGATCGGCAGCGTGGCCAAATCCAGCGAGGCGGGCATCTGCCCGGTGATCACCGACATCGAGGTGTGCTCATGGCCGGCCACCACCGATTCAATGCCCAGGAACAGCGGCTGGTTTCGCAGCGTGGCCAGGTACTCCATGACTTGGTACTGCTGCTCCTGGATGGCCTGCCAGCGCCACATGTTGCGGTTGGGCGAGGTGCCCGACACATTGCCCTTGGGCGTGACGCCCGAGTTTTCCCAGGTGGTGGTCGGGCCCTTGCCGGCCACGAACGGGTAGGCCGGGCTGCTGAGGGCGGCGTCTTCGACCAGCGTGCAGTTGCGGTTGCCGCTGCCGCCGTGGCCAGCCTGCACAAACCAGTCAAGGCCGAAGCTGCCTTCGGTCTTGTCGGCTGACTTGCCGACCAGCTTGCGCATCGAGATCGAGCCGTCCGAGCAGGTGGTGTGGTTGTGGATGTCACCCGTCACGTACTTGCCGGGCGTCTTGCCGCCGGCCGTGGCCAGGGTGGGTGCTGCGACCAGCGTCAGCGTGCCAATGGCGGCAAGTGTTGCCAGCGCGATGGGGTGTTGGACAAATCGGTGGATCATTTCAAGAGCTCCTGTGGGGTGGATGGGCGCTGCCGGGAGGGCTGCGCTCAGGCAAATCGAAAGCGCGCAAAGTCGACGGTCAAGGTGGCCTTGACCGTGCCGCCCTGCTCGAAGACCAGCGTCAGGGGGTAACTGCGGCCGACCTCCAGCGGGTGCCGCAGGTCGAGCAGGCGGACAAATCGCCCACCCTCGGAAAGGGCGGACTCCTGCCCGGCCGGGATAAAGAAGTCGAGACCGGTGCCGGCACCGGCACCGCCAGCGGTGCTGCTGGCCGTGAGCGCAATGCCGCCCATTTCGGCCGCAGCGGCTACTGGCGTGTGCATTTGCACCAACCGGTCATCCCGGCTGACCTCGTCAAACCGCATGCTCACCACCGCGGTGGTGGCGCCGGGTTCGCTGGCGCGGGTCCAGGGGTGGGTGATGCGCAGCGTCGGCGAAAAAAACTCGCAGGCCCGCGCACCCGGCGAAAGCAGCGCCACGCCCAAGGCCAAACTGCCGCGCAGCAGATCGCGCCGAATCAAGCGGTGTGTCATGCGACGGGCCGGCTGCAAAGGTAGCTTGACGGCGGTTTCAATCGCGGCGGCGGCGCGTCATGAAGCCGACGGCAGCCAATCCTGCCAACAGCATGGCGTAGGTTTCCGGCTCGGGTACTGCAGTGACTTGGATATTGTCGAAAGCAATATTGCCGCCATTGCTGGAAAATAACATCGACTGGGCTGTGCCCTGGAATGTCAGGGTAATTTTTTGCCAGTTGCAGAAGGCGCTGCTGCTGCAATTGGCGTCGATCTGGTTTTCAGCCAGGCTGATCTTGCCCAAGCGTTGGCCGGTGCCGTTGAGGCCGGCAAAGATCTGCACCACGCTGAACGCATCGACCGTTGAGGCGTAGTCCATCGACACGGCATTGACAAAACCCGTCAGCGGGCTGGGGCCAGCGCCGCCGCCAATGTTCAGTACCGCATTGGCGGCGCCTGGATCGACGAACATCACGGTGCCGGCAAAGGGATCCGCCGTGCCCGGGGTGGGTGCATTGCTGAAATAAGGGCCGAACACGTCGTTGCTGAGTGCCAGTGCACCGTCGCTGAAACTGGCACCCATGGGGGCGTAGGTATTGAGCACAGGCACGGCATAGCCCGGTGTGGCTTCAAAATCAATCGTCAACGGGCTGTTGGCGAATGACGGTGCGGCAGCGGCCAGTGCGGCCAGCGACAGCAGGGATCGGCAAGGTTTCATGGTCGGACTCCAGAATGTTTGGGGGCCAGGCATTGGCCTGAACCGTTGAGACCAGATCAGTCTAGAACCGAGTTATCGATAACTTCAACCCTGAATCTGTGACATCGACTTGAATATATTATTGGGCGCGTCACCCGTTATTCATTCAGGTGTCACAAACCACCGGGTTGAGGGGGTTTCAGGCAATCGGCTGGGGTTTTGTCATCGTGGCGTCATCCGGCCGGCCGGCCTTTGCGTCAGGTGTCAGCCTCGGGTGTGGTGTACGGCGCGCCTCAAGTGCGGTAAAAACGGGCCGATAGCGCGATCAGGCCCGGGTGCGTCGCGGGCTGTTCCCGACCGCCATCCCGTGCCGCCCGCAGCCCTCATCCCCGTCGCCCATCCGCCGCCATGACCGACAACCGCCGCAACCACTACCGCGTGCTGCATGTGCAGGCCGATGCCCCGGCGGAGGTGATCAAGGCCAGTTGGCGCACCTTGTTGAGCCGGCTGCGCCAGCACCCAGACCTGGGCGGCAGCCACGCCCAGGCGGTGATGGTCAACGAAGCCTGGGCGGTGTTGGGCGACCCGGAACGGCGCGCGGCCTACGACCTGCACCGGCGCCAGATCACCACGGCGCTGTTGGCCGGTGACGGCGGGTACGGCAGTCTGGCGCCGGGCGGGCCGTCCGGTGCCGAGGTGCAGCGGTCTGTGCTGCCGGTGTTGTGCTGTCCGCTGTGCACACAGCCGTTTGCCGGCCCGCTGCGGCCCGACAGCCGTTGCACCCAGTGCCACAGTCCACTCGCCTCTTTGCCGGGGTCGGGGCTGCAGGGCCAGGAACTGCCGGCCCATGACCAACCGGGCCGTCGCGGCGCCGTGCGGCGCGATCAAAGTCATGTGGCGCTGGTGCATGTGGGCTGGCCGTCCGCCGCGCTTCCGGTGCGCTGGCGCGACCTGTCACTGACGGGGCTGAGCTTTTATGCGCCGCAGCCCCTTGCCGTTGGCCAGCGGCTGCGGCTGATCGACAGCGCGCTAGAGGGGGTGGTCGAGGTGGTGGGCTGCCGCGCACAGGGCCGGGTCTTTACCGTGCATGCCCGGTTGCTGACGGCGCTGCTGATGCAGGCCACGGGGGTGTTTGTCTCGGCGCAAGCTTGAACCGCCACCGTGCCCGACTGCACTCCGCCCGCATCCCTCCAGGCGCAGCAGGCCTTGTGGCATCATCCTGCGCCCCGACCCGATGGCCAGCACGGCCGCATGAGTGACCCAAGATGGACCTGAAACTGCCGATCACGATTCACGATGAACTCAACGACGAGGTGATCGAATCCACCGGCGTGCTCGATCTCGCCAGCGGTGAGATCCGCGACGTCAAGTACGTTGACTTCGACACCGAAACCGGAGGGTTTCCGGCCGAGAGCGCCGAGTACGACTTCACCTGCGGCACGTTGAGCAATGGCAGCAAGGACGTCGAGTTCCGCATCGAGGTGGATGTGGTGGGCCGCAAATACTCGATCACACCGAGCGAACTGCTGGAGCTCAAAGGCCGCGCTGCCAAGCTGTTCTCGGCCCCGCCGGGTGGCCATCCGGTTGCCGAGCCGGCAGCCAAGACCGGCGCCAAGCGCGGCCGCAAGTAAGTCTGCAAGCCGGTCGGCACCTGGGCCGGACAGGCCAGCCTGGCTGGCTGACGCAGCCGCTCAGGCCAGGCGACGACCGTCGCCCGGCGCCAGGCTGTCAGTGTTTGTGGTCGGACATGGCGGTGCCCAGCGCCCGCACCTGCGCCTTGACCCGCACAGTCTCGCGCTTGCCGTCCTTGCCCTCGACCACCAGCGTCAGGTCGACGGTGCTGCCAGCAACCAGGGGCGCCTTCAGGTCGAGCAGCATCATGTGGTAGCTGCCGGGCTTGAGTGCAACCGACTTGCCGGCGGGCAGGTCCAGACCGCGGATGGCGCGCATCTGCATGGTGCTGCCTTCCATTTTCATCTCGTGGATCTCGACCACGCCCGCCGCCGTTGAACTGACCGAGACCAGCTTGCCGCCGGCAACAGACGTCAGTTGCATGAAGGCGCCTGTGGCTTTTTGCTCGGCCACGGTGCCGCGCACCCAGGCGTCGGTGACACGGGTCTGGCTTTGCGCGGGCAGGGTCAGCAGTGCGGCCAGTGTCAAGGCGGCGGCGGCGATCTGGCGGGGTACGGTCATGGCTGGGTTCCAGTGTGGGGGTTGTGGGTCAGCGCCCGCGGCCTGCCTGCAAGCGCGCTGATCTCAGGGGTGCTGTCAGCGAGTGGGGCCGGCCATGGCGTCGAGTTTAGGTGCTACCCCCGGTCGCCCGGTCCGGGCGTCGCCGTACACTGGACATCCTGTTGTCAGCATCATTGCCGGCGCCTCGGGGTCCACCGATAGGACCGCTTGGCTCGCGACCCACTTCCATGGACCTGGTCTACAGCTATTCCGCGTTTTTCACCGCCTACCTGATCGGCTCGTTGTCGTTCGCGGTGATCATCAGCAAGGCCATGGGCCTGGCCGACCCGCGCAGCTACGGATCCAAGAACCCGGGCGCCACCAACGTGCTGCGCTCGGGCAACAAGGGGGCGGCGGTGCTCACGCTGCTGCTGGATGCGCTGAAGGGCTATCTGCCGGTAGCGCTGGTGCAGTGGCTGTCGTTCGAGCTGGGCTTTGAGGACACCACCATTGCATTTGTCGGCCTGGCGGCCTTTCTGGGCCATTTGTTTCCGGTGTTCTTCCGGTTCAACGGCGGCAAGGGCGTTGCCACCGCGTTGGGTGTGCTGCTGGCATTCGAGCCCTTGCTGGGCGGAGCCACGCTGCTGACCTGGGTTGTTGTGGCCGCGTTGTTCCGCTACTCGTCGCTGGCCTCCATCATCGCCGCGCTGTTTGCGCCGTTCTACATGCTGCTGTTTTTTGACCGCCCCTGGGTGGCGATGGCGGTGTCGGTGATGAGCCTGATGCTGGTCTGGCGTCACTGGCGCAATATCGGCAACCTGTTCAATGGCAAGGAAACCAAGCTCGGCGAAAAGCCCGCCGATCCCAAGCGCAGGCGCCAACGACGTGTTCGGCGCCTGCATGATGACGGCGGTACGCGCCCCAAACCGTCGTCCCACCCGTCCAAAGGAAATTGATCACCATGGTCCAGCGTTTTGATGTCGGTGCCCGCATGTCCGAGATGGCCGTTCACAACGGTGTCTGTTATTTGTCCGGCCAGGTGGCGGTAGAGGGTGATCCGGATATCGCGGGCCAGACCCGCGAGGTGCTGGCCAATATCGATGCGCTGCTGGCACGTGCCGGCACGGACAAGAGCCGGATCCTGCGCACCGAGATCTACCTGGCCGACATGGCGGATTTTCCCGGCATGAACGCGATCTGGGACACCTGGGTGGTGCTCAACCACACACCACCGCGTGCCACCGTGCAGGCCAAGCTGGCCAAGCCTGAGTGGAAGATCGAGATCGTCGTCACCGCGGCGCTGTAGCCGCGGCCCCGCCATGACCCGGTCGCAGCTGCGTTCTCTGGCGGGCCTGGTGCTGCTGGTGGTGGCGGTCAGCGCCGCAACAGGCTGGTGGCGCGATCGTCAGGCCGCGCAAGTGGGCCGCGAGCTGGCTGGCGTGGTGCAGCCGGGTGACATCCAGATGATCTCGTCGGTCAGCTGCGGGTTTTGCGACCGCGCCCGGCGTTGGCTGACCGCGCAGCAACTGCCGTTCACCGAATGTTTCATTGAGCGGGACGCGGCCTGCGCTGCCCGCTACCGGGCCCTGGGCGCACAGGGCACACCCACGTTGCGGGTGCGGGGCCAGACCCAGCTGGGCTTCAGTGCCGAGCGGGTGCGCGACCGTCTGCTGGCTGTGCCGCCGGGCTCACCGAGCGCGGTGGCTGACAACACGCCCCAAGGCGGTTGATCCCGCAGCGCAGCTCACAAGCCCAGGCGTGCCAGCTCACCCCGACCCTGGCGCACCAGCTGCGGTTGTGCGTCGGTCAGGTCGATCACGGTGGTCGGCGCCATTGGGCAGGCGCCAGCGTCCACCACGGCTGCGAGCAGCTTCTGGAAACGCTGACGGATTTCATCGGGGTCATTCAGCGGATCACTGTCGCCCGGCGCGATCAGGGTGGTGGCCAGCAGCGGCTGGCCCAGCTCGGCCAGTAGCGCCTGGGTCACCTTGTGCTCGGGCACACGCAGGCCGATGGTGCGGCGCGACGGGTGCGACAGCCGGCGCGGCACCTCTTTGGTGGCCTCCAGGATGAAGGTGTACGGCCCCGGGGTGCCCAGCTTGAGCAGCCGGTACTGGCGGTTGTCCACCCGAGCGTAGCTGGCC
>JBKJKU010000193.1:0-28548 GCA_046597355.1 Aquabacterium sp. | reverse complement strand
CAGCTCCTGGTCAATCGACGGCGCACCGGGTACTTCAGTCGCTGGGCGACGGCGCAGCACGGCATGGATGCGGGCCAGCAACTCGCGGGGATTGAAGGGCTTGGGCATGTAGTCGTCGGCGCCCACCTCCAGCCCGACGATGCGGTCCACGTCTTCGACCTTGGCGGTCAGCATGATGATTGGCGTGATGTCGTTGGCGGCGCGCAGCCGGCGGCAGATCGACAGGCCGTCCTCGCCGGGCAGCATCAGGTCCAGCACGATCAGGTCGATGTTCTCGCGCGTCAACAACCGGTTCAGCGCTTTGCCGTCCTCGGCCAGCAGCACCTCAAAACCTTCCTGGGTCAGGTAGCGCCGCAGCAGGTCGCGGATGCGGGCGTCGTCATCGACCACCGCGATGCGGTCGGCTCTGGCATTGGCAGCGGTGGACATGCGGGCTCCCGATATGTAACGGCGGCATTGTGCAGGGCTTGACGCCCAGCAAAACCAGCGATTAGACCAGCCGTTACAAATATGCGGGTGGCCGTGGCTGACAGTGCGACGGACGGCACGGTGGGCGGTACAGCCGGCAACACGGTGGCGAGAAATCCGCGGGGGCGCAGGGCTGCGCGGCTGCCGGCCGGCCCGCAACGTGGGGTCCGCAGACCGTCACAATCTGCCTTTTCAGTCGAGGATGACCATGAACCGCATTGCACCGGGCCAGATCCGCTGGCTGATGTCCCTGGCTGGCATGGCTGGCGCTGTCGCTGTCAATGGCGCCGCAGCGCAGATGCTGCCGCCGCCTCAAAACGTGCTGCAACTGACCGCCGACGCCAGCGCTGAGGTGCAGCAGGACCTGCTCACCATCACCTTGGCGACCAGCCGGGATGGCGCAGACGCCGCCACCGTGCAGACCCAGTTGCGGCAGACCTTGGACGCGGCGCTGGTCGAGGCACGCAAGGCCGTGCGGGCGGGCCAGCTGGAGGTGCGCACCGGCGCGTTTTCAATCTATCCGCGCTACTCGCCCAAGCCGGTGGCCAGTGGCACCGGCATCGTCGGTTGGCAAGGCCGCGCCGAGCTGGTGCTGGAGGGCCGGGACATCGGCGCGATCAGCCAGCTGGCGGGCCGGCTGGGTGCCGCATCGCCCGCTGCAGGCAATGGCCTGACGGTCGCGCGGGTGGCCTTTGCGCTGTCGCGCGAGGCCCGCGAGGCGGCCGAGGCGGAGGTGTCCACCCGCGCCATTGGCCGGTTCAAGGCCCGCGCCGAGTCCTATGCCAAGCAGTTCGGCTTTGCCGGGTACTCGTTGCGTGAGGTCACGGTGGGCGGTTCGGAGGCGGTCAGCCCGTTCAATGCCGGCAACATCAGGACAATGCGGGCGGCGGCCGTGACCTCGGTCGACGAGGTGCAGCCGGTCGAGGCCGGCAAGTCCACCGTCAGCGTGACGGTGGGCGGCAGCATCCAGTTGTCAGCCCGCTAAAGCCAACCCAGCGGCCCCGGCATCCCGCCCCCGCGGCCAGTGCGGCCTGGCTTACTGGGCCACCCAGCCGCCGTCCACGTTCCAGGCCACGCCGCGGATGTTGTCCGCCGCCGCCGAGCACAAGAACACCGCCAATGCCCCCAACTGCTCAGGCGTGGTGAATTGCAGCGACGGCTGCTTTTCGCCCAGCAGCTGGCGCTTGGCTTCATCTTGCGAAACGCCGGCCTGGGCGGCGCGGGCGTCCACCTGTTTTTGCACCAGCGGCGTCAGCACCCAGCCCGGGCAGATCGCGTTGTGGGTGATGCCAGTGGTGGCGCACTCCAGCGCGATTGATTTGGTAAAGCCGACCAGGCCGTGCTTGGCTGCCACGTAGGCCGATTTTTGCGCTGACGCCACCAGCCCGTGCACCGAGGCGATGTTGAGCACCCGGCCCCAGTTGCGCTGTTTCATGCCCGGCAAGGCGATGCGGGTGGTGTGGAAGGCACTGGTCAGGTTGATCGCGATGATCGCGTCCCAGCGGTCGACCGGAAAATCTTCGACATTGGCCACATGCTGGATGCCGGCGTTGTTGACCAGGATGTCGACCGCGCCAAATTCCGCCTCGCAGGCCCGCACCAGGGCCTCGATCTCGGCCGGCTTGCTCATGTCGGCTCCGTGGTAGGACACCCGTGCACCGTCTGTGGCGGCCGCGGCCACTTCGGCCTTGGCGGCATCGATCTCGCCAAAGCCATTGAGCATCACGTTGGCGCCGTTTTTGACCAGCGCAAGGGCCAGTCCCAGGCCGATGCCGCTGGTTGATCCGGTGACCAGCGCTGTTTTTCCCTTGAGCATTCAATTTCTCCGGTTGGTTGCTGCGATGATTATTGGTGAGGAGACCCACCCCGTGACTGACAAGCCCCAACCCCGCCTGAAGCAGCTTCAATGCCTTGATACCCAGGGCCTGCACCGCATGGCCTACTGGGAGTGGGGCGACCCGGCCAACCCGCGGGTGCTGGTGTGTGTGCACGGCCTGTCTCGACAGGGCCGGGATTTCGACACCCTGGCCGCCGCGATGAGCCACGACTACCGGGTGGTCTGCCCCGACGTGGTGGGGCGCGGTCAGAGCGACTGGCTGACCGACCCCATGGGCTACAACATCCCGGCCTATGTGGCCGACATGGTCAGCCTGCTCGCGCGGCTGAACGCCGAGACAGTGCACTGGGTGGGCACGTCGATGGGCGGGCTGATCGGGCTCGGGCTGGCGGCACTGCCCGGCTCGCCGGTGACCCGTCTGGTGCTCAATGATGTCGGGCCGACGATCGAGCCGGCCTCGCTGCAGCGCATCGGCAGCTATCTGGGCCAGCCGGCGCACTGGGCCAACCTGGACCAGGCGGCCGATGCGCTGCTGGCCATCAGCGCCGGGTTTGGCCCGCACAGCCGCGCCCAATGGCTGGCGTTGACCTGGCCGCAGCTCAAGCCGGACGGCGACGGTTTCAAGCCGCGCTGCGACCCGGCGATCGCGCTGCCGTTTCGCGCCATCACGCCCGAGCTGGCGCGCGTTGGCGAGGCGATGTTGTGGCACAGCTACGACCGCATCAGCTGCCCGACGCTGCTGCTGCGTGGCACCGAGTCGGACCTGCTGTCGCCCGCCACCGCCCAGGCCATGGCCGGGCGCGGGCCCAAGGCCAGGCTGGTGGAATTTGCCGGTGTCGGCCATGCGCCAACGCTGGTGCAGCCCGACCAGGTGCAGGTGGTGCGGGAGTTCTTGCGCGCACCATGAAGACGGATCCCGGGCTGCCGCGGCAGGGGGCTGCGGCCATCGTCGTGCTGGCGGGCCAGCAGAGTGAGCCGGCGGCCGGCATGGCAGCGCCCGGCGCGTTGGCGGGTACGGCGCTGGGCGCGGTATTGGCCGCTGCCACCGGCCCGGGCAACGGTGCTGTCACGCCCATGGCGTCGGGCGGCCCGAGCGGTGACCTGACGGCCGGCGCGCAGGACCCCGGCGCGCTGGCCTTGCTGCGGGCCCGCGCCTTTGCCGAGCCGCTGCTGGCGGGTCGGCAGCTCGATTCCGGCGAGGACGCGCTGGGCCATGCCGACGGCGTGGCCGCGATCCTGGCCGCCATCGGCGCGGCGCCGGCGATGCGCGCAGCGGCCTACCTGGTCTACGCGGGCGATTTTTTGCAACGGCCCGAGGAGGTCGTGGCCAAGGCCTTTGGCGAGAGCTACGCCAGCCTGGTGTCGTTGACCCGCAAGCTGGTGCAGATCCAGCGTGCCGCCCGGGAGGCGCAGGTCGAGGCCGAGCAGCGCGCCCAGCAGACCGAACGTGTGCGCAAGATGTTGCTGGCGTTTTCACGCGATCTGCGGGTGGTGCTGCTGCGGCTGGCCTCGCGCTTGCAGACACTGCGCTGGCACGCGGCCAGCAAACAGCCCTGCCCGGTGCTGCTGGCACAAGAAAGCCAGCAGGTGTTTGCGCCCTTGGCCAGTCGGCTGGGCATCTGGCAGATCAAATGGGAGATCGAGGATCTGGCCTTCCGCTTTCTGCAGCCCGAGGCCTACAAGCCGCTGGCATCGGCGCTGGCAGAAACGCGGGTGCAGCGCGAGGCCGGTGTGGCGCAGACCCGCGGTCAGCTGCAGCATGAGCTGGCCGCGGTCGGCCTGGACGCCGAGGTGCAGGGCCGGCCCAAGCACCTCTACAGCATCTGGAAAAAGATGGCCGGCAAGGGCGTGGCACTCGACCGGGTGTTCGACATGCGGGCGCTGCGGGTGGTGGTGGCCGACGTGCCGGCCTGCTACGCCGCGCTGTCCCGCGTGCACGAGCGTTACCGCGCCGTGCCTGGCGAATACGACGACTACATCGCCCGGCCCAAGCCCAACGGCTACCAGAGCCTGCACACGGTGGTGCTGGCAGACGACGGCCGGCCGGTGGAGGTGCAGATCCGCACCGCCGCCATGCACGACCATGCCGAGCATGGCGTGGCCGCGCACTGGGCCTACAAGGAGGCGGGTGCCAAGGGCTATGCCGGCGTGCTGGCGGCCGGTGAGTTCGAGGAGCGGGTGGCCGAGGCGCGCAAGGCCGTGCTGCGCCAGTTGCTGGCCTGGGAGCGCGACTTTTCATCCCAGGGGCCGGCGCCAGACGCCGCCCAGGGTGGCGCGGCCGCCGCTGATGGGCCGTCGTTCGAGGACCGCATTTACGTCTTCACGCCCCAGGCCACCGTGATCGAGCTGACGGGCGGCGCCACGCCGGTGGACTTTGCCTACGCCCTGCACACCGACCTGGGCCACCGGTGCCGCGGCGCTCGGGTTGACGGCGCGATGGTGCCGCTCAACACGGCGCTGGCCAACGGGCAGACGGTCGAGGTGACCGCCGCCAAGGAGGGCGGCCCGTCGCTGGACTGGCTGAACCCGGAGCTGGGCTACATCAAGAGCCAGCGGTCGCGCGCCAAGGTGCGGGCCTGGTTCAACGCCCAGGCCATGAAGGCCACCGCGGCACGGGGCCGCGAACTGGTGGAAAAGCTGCTGCAGCGCGAGGGCCGCACCGCGATCAAGCTCGACGACCTGGCCGCCCAGCTCGGCTTCAAGGGGGCTGAGGCCCTGTTCGAGGTGGTCGGCAAGGACGAGTTCTCGCTGCGCAACATCGAAACCGTGCTGCGGCCCGCAGCGCTAGCTGATGCCGCGGACGAAGGCATCGTGCTCAAGCGTACCCGCGCCACCGAGGGCGGGGTGCTGGTGGTCGGGGTGGAGTCGCTGCTGACCCAACTGGCGCGGTGCTGCCGGCCGGCACCGCCCGACGCCATCGGTGGTTATGTCACCCGCGGCAAGGGCGTGGCCATCCACCGCAGCCACTGCAGCAACTTTCGCCACATGGCCAGCCTGCAGCCCGAGCGGGTGATCTCGGTGGCCTGGGGGGCTGCACCCACAGGCAAAGATGCCGCCTACCCGGTCGACGTGCTGGTCGAGGCGACCGACCGGCCCGGCCTGCTGCGCGACATCAGCGAGGTGTTCGTGAAGGACAGGATCAATGTCACCGGCGTGAACACCCAGTCGGTGAAAGGACCGTCCGGTGCGACCGCGCACATGACCTTCACCGTCGAGGTGGCCGACGCCCACAGGCTGACCGCCGCCGTGCGGCAAGTGGCTCAGGTGCCCGGCGTCCGCAACGCCAGAAGGCGGTGATTGCCTGTGGCCATTGATGTTATAGTGCTCGGCTTAACAGGCGCGTAGCTCAGCTGGTTAGAGCACCACCTTGACATGGTGGGGGTCGTTGGTTCGAGTCCAATCGCGCCTACCAGGTTTGGTAGGCAAAAAAACTGCACAGCCCCTGATCCCCACGGACCAGGGGCTTTTTGCTTTTTGGCGCCAGTGCGCCGGGCGGCCCGCTGGCGGGTGAAAGGTTCTCCGGCTGACGCCGCGCAGCCAGGTCAGGGCGTGCGGGTGGACAGGTCCGCGTCGCTGTTGCCCAGGTCGTTTTCCAGCCCGTAGCGGATCAGTGCTGCCATGCTGGGCAGCTTCAGCTTGTCCTGGATATGGCGCTTGTGTGTGCTGACCGTCTTGATCGACAGGTGCAGCGCCAGGGCAATGTCAGTCAGGCGCTGGCCCGCTACGATGCGTTGCATGACCTCCAGCTCCCGGTTGGACAGGGCCGCATGGGCAGGCGTCGGGGTGCCTTCGCTGAGCTGTTGCACCACCCGCTCGGCCAGGCCGGTCGAGACGTAGATGCCGCCTGAGGCCACCTTGCGCACCGCCGCCACCAGTTCCTCGGCTGCGGAATCCTTGGTGACATAGCCCTTGGCGCCGGCCTTGAAGGCCCGCATCGCGTATTGCTCCTCGGCGTGCATGCTCAGCACCAGCACCGACACCGTGGGGTGCAGCGCCCGGACACGCCGGATCAGTTCGAGCCCGTTCATGCCGGGCATGGACAGGTCGGCAATGACCAGGTCGATCGGCTGCTGACGCAACACCTCCAGCGCCTGGAACCCGGTGCCCGCCTCGGCAATCGCCAAGGGCCGGGTGCTCAACGCCAGCACCCGCTTCAGGCCCTCCCGCACGATCGAGTGGTCGTCTACCAGCAACAGTTGCAGGGCAGGCTGTACAGCGGGCTGAGTCATTGAGGGCGTTTCGGACGGCGCAAGCGGGGCTTGTGGCGGGGCATCGGGTCGGCTTGACGGGCGATTCATGCCGCGCCGCTGCGGGCGAAACCGTCGGGCAGCACGGTTTCTCGCGGCAAGGGCAGGTGCAAGGTGAAGCGTTGGCCACCACCGGCAACCGGTGCCAGGTCCAGGTGGCCACCGAGCATGCGGGCCTGCTCATGCAGGGCTTGGGTCGAATCGTTGCCGGCCGTGCCCCCGCTGACCGGCTGCAGGGGCCAGCCGCTGGCGTTGTCCAGCAGCGTCAGCAGCAGATCGCCGCGCGTTTGCCGCAATTCGATGCCGACATGGCTGGCATGGGCATGGCGGGCGATGTGCGCCAGTACCGCCTGGATCATGCGGTACAGCGCCACCGAGGTGCGCTCGCCCAGCGGTGGATCGCAATCGCCCAGGTGCAGCGTGACCGTCAGGCCCAGGCGTTGTGCGGACTCCTGGGCCAGGCCCTCGATCGCCGCGTTCAGTCCCAAGTCGTCCAGCATCGCCGGCCGCAAATCGGTGCTGATGCGGCGCACGGTGGCCACAGCCTGACCCAGCGCGGTCAACATGGCCTGCAGGCGCGGGGTCTGCGCGCCCGATACCTCGGGCAGGCTGGCCAGGTCCATCTTGAGCGCGCTGAGCCGCTGACCCAGTTCTTCGTGCAACTCTCGGGCCACGCGCCGCCGCTCGGACTCTCGGGCCTCGACGACAGAGTTGGCAAAGCGGCGGTCCATCTCGGCCAACCGCCGCTGCGACACATCGGTCAGCGTGACGCGCAGCACCGCGCCGTCGACCGCGTGCGCCACCCGCAGGCAATCCAGCTGGGCGAACATTGGCGGGCCGCTGCGCGACTTGAGTGCCAGTTCGAGGCGCCTGCCCTCGTCGTGCTGCAGCGCGATCAGCAAATGGCGCCGCCACCGCCTGAGGTCAGCCGCGGTGACAAAACCCGAAAAATGCCGCCCGATCAGCGACTTGCGCGGTGCGCCCAGCAAGGTTGCGCCGGTCAGGTTGAGCTCCGTGATCCGGCCGCCGCGGTCGAGCGTGAGGTAGCCGACCGGGGCAAAGTCATACAGGTCAATGAAGCGGTCGCGTGCTGCTGCCAGATCGAGTTGGGTGTTGCGCAGGTCCTCGTTCTGGGATTCGAGTTCGATCTGGTGAACACGCAACTCATGCGCCAGCGCCTCGGCGTCATGCAGGTCTGGCCGATTTGAGGCCGCGGCGGGCGCAGCGGCGGCGCCGGGCCGCTTGCGGGTTGCAACCCGTCCGGCGTGGGCGATGGTCGCGGCGGCGGACGCGGTCTTGGCCTTGTCGAAAGGCGTGGTCGAAGGCTTGCTCATGGGGTATCCGTCTTCGCTGCGACCGTCAAACCGGCGGCGTCATCCGTGGCCTCGGTCAAGACCAGCGGCAGTTGAACCGTTACCCGCACGCCGCCGCCTGGCGCGGTGGCGATGTCGATATGCCCGCCCAGCATCTGGCAGCGCTCCTGCATGCCCAGCAAGCCATGGGCGGCCGGGCGCAACGCATGCTCAGCGGACAGACCCACGCCGTTGTCCTGCACCGTCAGCGTGACCGCATCGGGCTGACAGCGCAGCGCCACCGTGACTTGGGTGGCCTGGGCATGCCGGGCGATGTTGGTCAGGGTCTCCTGGACCATGCGGTACAGCGCTGTCGATGCCGAGTCGCCGACCGGCGGGTCTTCAGCGTCCAGCTGCAGATCGACCGGCACACCCATGCGGCGCGACCAGTCCTTGACCAGCCATTCGACCGCCGCGTTCAGGCCCAAGTCGTCGAGCATCGCGGGCCGCAAATCGGCCGCGATCCGGCGCACGGCAGCGGCGGTCTCGTCGATCATTTCGATCATCGACGCCAGGTGCTCGCCCGGCAGGCTGGTAGCCGCAAGGCTTTTGGGCACTGCCAGCGCCATTTTCAGCACCGACAGGCGCTGCCCCAGCTCGTCGTGCAGTTCGCGCGCGATGTGGCGCCGCTCGGCCTCGCGCGCTTCGACCAGGCTGGCTGCGAAGCGCCGCAAATCTCGGCGTGACGACTGCAATTCGCGTTCGGTCCTGACTTTTTCGGTGACGTCGCTGATGACCATTTGCAAGGTGCTTTTGCCGTGGTCGGGCAGGGCGGTCAAGGCGATTTCGACATCGCGTTCGGTCCCGTCCAACCGGGCGATACGCTCGGCGACCCGGGGCGTCTCGGTGTCGCTGGCCAAGGCATGGGCAATACCGCGCCTGACCCGCGCATGGGATTCGGGCGTCAGCAGCGAGAAGATCGACCGGTGCAGCAATTGCCCGTGGTCCTGGGCGCCAAACAGGGTTGCACAGGCACGGTTGGCAAACACGATCTGGTCGCCATCGGTGATCCAGATGGCCGTGGGCGCCAGGTCGATGATGTTGCGCAGCCGGGTGGTCAACTGGGCCAGCAGGCCGGGTTGCCGGCTCAGGTCCAGCATCTGCGCGGTGACAAACTGGCCCTGCCCCAGATCGCTGCTGGCGTCGATGCGCGAAATCGTCACCTCCATCGGAAACTCTTCGCCGCTGGCACGCAAACCCAGCACCGTCTTGCGCGCGGTCGCGCTGCGCTCGCTGTCGCCTGAGGCAAGGAACTCTTGCGTGTGCTGCTGATGGGCGCCGCGCAACCGTTGTGGCAAGAAGCGGGATAGCTCCGCACCCAGCATGCCGGGCGCCGTGCAGCCGAACATGCGTAACGCCGCGGGATTGACCATGACGATGCGTTGCCGCGCGTCCACGGTGATGAGCGCGTCTGCTGACACGCCGGCGTCAATGACGCCCAGCAGCAGGTCGCCCGTCAAAGCCCCCGGCGCTGCGCTCAGCGCAAGCATGGGTCAGCGGGCAAGCAGCCCAGGGCAGCATCCCGGCGGTGCGGGTTGGTGCAGATTTGATGGACAGACAAACATGAACGCATGCCCCTCTCCACGGTGTTGACTATTGCAAAAACAGCAACGGTTTGGAAATGTTAGCGGTTGTCAGCAAGCGTCGGTTGGCCAGGTTTGTCTGAAATCAATGAAATCGCGGAATACTGGCCGCGCCAAGGCGATCGAGTTGGCCACCGCGTCCAGCCAGGGGCGGCACCGGGCTGCTGCGTTGGGCGCCGCCGTCAAACCCAGGGCGTACCAAACATGACATTGCCGCAGACCGTGGTGGTCGCAGGGAGATTCGCCAAAATTTGCAGGCGCCCCAGCTTGCTGTGTTGGGCGTGCGCGCCATGTTGCCCAGCCGGGCGGTAGTAAGACTAATCCTATTTATCAATAGGACTAATGTGTATCTGTATCGGAGTGGGCTGAGTCGAAATCAATTGTGCTGCCTATATCCGCCGCCGGGTAATTGCATGACATTTGATATGAGGAGCGCACCCCCCGCGCAACGTCGGGTTGGATTCAAGGATACATATGATCGATACAGGCACATTGACTGGCGCAGGACTGGACGCGGGCAGCCGGCCGCGGCTGGTGGCAGACAGCGTTGCCGACAGTGGCCGGCTGGTAGACCTGCTGCGCCTGATGGGTGGCGGACCGAAGGACGCCGAGCCCGTGCCAGACCTGCCGGTGCCGCTGCGGCGCTTGCGCGGTGGTGATACCTTGTTCAATGAAGGCGGCCGCGCCGACGTCATCCATCTGGTGCGCGCTGGCACCTTCAAGATCTTCCGAACCGCGGAGGACGGGTACGAGCAGGTGCTGGGCTTTTCGAGCCGGGCAGAGGTGCTGGGCTTCGACGCGATTTGCCTCGGCCAGCACCCGACGGGCTGTATCGCGCTGGAGGATTCAAGCGTTTACGCGGTGCTGGTGAGCGACATCCTGGACAACAGCCGCCGCATCCCGGCGTTGGACCGGGTGTTGATGCTGGCGATCAGCCGCGCACTCAAACAGCGGGTTGACCAGGCCGACGTGATGGCGGCGGTGGCTGCCGAGGTGCGCCTGGCACGCTTCATATTGCAGTTGTCGCTGCGGATGTTGGAGTGCGGGCAATCGCCGCGGCGCTTGTACCTGCGCATGGGCCGGCGCGACATCGCCAGCCACCTGGGGGTGGCGCACGAGACCGTGAGCCGCTCGTTCCAGGCCCTGGCACGCTGGGATGTGCTGGGTGTCAGCAACCGCGAGGTCGAAATCCTGGACATGGAGGGGCTGAAGGCGCTGGCGCGCAACACCCGCCGCCAGACCGACGACAACGGTGGGGCCGACGGCAGCCTAGCCAATGTTGGCGACGGCTTGACCAGTCGCGCGGCGGCCTGAGTTGCTGGACATGCCGCGGTTTGCCACACTGGCGCGCAGGGCGCTGTGTGGGCGGCAGCAACCTGCTGCGCCTGCCTTGCGGGCACACTGAAAAGGCCGATGCGAGAGGGTCCCGATGCCGATGAAGGCCGTACCGATGCACGCCAGCAGGCCACCGGTGTGGGAGAAAACGCGCCCACCCTCCACGCTGCCTGGCCCTGACCGCGGCCGGGACGCGATCTTGCTGGTGTATTTCTCCCGAAGCGGGCGCACCCGCGGCCTGGCCGAACACATTGCTGCGCAATGCGGTGCTGACGTCGAGGAGATCGTCGACAGTGTCGGCCGGCGCGGTGTGTTGGGCTACCTGCGGTCGCTTTTTGAGGCGCTGCTGCGCCTCCCTGCGCCGATCGAGCCCAACCGGCGGTCGCCACGCAACTACGACACGGTGATCGTGGGCTCGCCGGTCTGGGCCGGTCAGGTGCCCAGCCCGGTGCGCAGCTATTTGCGGCGCAACCGCGGCCGGTTCAGGCGGATTGCATTTTTTTGCAGCCACCGCGGGTCCGGTTACCGCCGGATGCTGCACCACCTGGCTGTTTTGAGCGGCCGTAACCCCGTCGCGACCCTGGCGCTGGCCGAGGCTGATGTGGCGCAGCGACGCCATATGCGCGCGGTCAGCCGGTTCTCGCGCGCCATCAAGGGCGGGCGGCACGCCCTGTCGGCTGCGGGGCTGCAAGACGCCGCCTAGCCGGGGTGGCGTCGGCGCGCGGACCGCGCTGTCGGCCTGTCAGCCGGTCTGACGGTGTGACTGTCAGACTGTCAGGCTGTCAGGCCGTCAGCATCCGGCTTCAGAGGTGGGCCATCGCCATGCCGCCCAGGGCAATGCCCAGCCCGGCGACGCCGGCCACGCCCCAGCCCAGCCAGTTGCGGCGGGTCAGCAACGCGATGGCGGCCAGCGCGATGGATATTTGCAGCGCCGTGGTGGCCTGGGCCCAGCGGTGGTGCAAGTGCAGCTGCTCGTCGGACTGCTTGTCCCAGGACGTGGCGTCGGTCTCCAGTTTTTCAGCGGCCAGCTTGATCTCGGCCTTTTCCTTCTTGTAGCGCTCTACCTCTTGCTGGTATTGCGGCTTCCTGTCCTCGGCCACGAGCACGCTGGCCAGCTCGGCCATGTTTTGCTTGCTGCTCTTGGACTGGTAGAAGTTCCACTGGTTGCTGGCTTCGGTCTTCTTGATCGCCGCGTTGTTCTTGAACAGCCCGGCGTTGGCCTGGGTGGCGCCGCCCTGGTACGAGAACAGCGCGCCGATGGTGGCCAGGATCGCCGTCATCACCGCAATGCGGCCGGTGAAGCTGTCTTTGGCACCGTGCTGGCTGGCGTGCTCGAGCTCGTGGTCGTGTGGGCCGTGCACATGAAAGCCGTGGTCTGACATGCTGGGGGATCTCCGGGTGGGTTCAGCGCTGGCGCTGGTAGGTGACAAAGGCGTAGGCGCAGGACGGCGGGCCGTCGCTGTGGCGGGTTTCGCGGGCAGCTTCACCAAACTGCTGCGGGCTCCAGGCCGGGAAGAAGGTGTCGCCGGGCAGGTCGGCATCGATCTCGGTCAGCAGCAACTGGTCGGCCAGCGGCAGGGCCTCGTCAAACAACGCGGCGCCGCCGATGACAAAGATGCGCGTTGCACCAGTGCTGCGGGCCGCGCTGCGGGCCAGCGCCAGTGCATCGGCCAGCGTGTGCGCCACCTGTGCGCCGGCGGCCGACCAGCCCGTTTGGCGCGTGACCACGGTGTTGTCACGCCCCGGCAGCGGCCGGAACCGTGCGGGCAGTGAATCCCATGTCTTGCGGCCCATCACCACCGGGCATCCCATCGTCTGGCGGCGGAACCAGCGCTGGTCCTCGGGCTCGCGCCAGACCAGCTCGCTGCCCAGGCCGATGCTGCCGTTGCGGGCCACCGAGGCGATCAGTACCAGCGGGATGTCGGCCCCGGTCAGCGCACCGCTCATACCGCCACCGGCGCCTTGATCGCCGGGTGGTGCTGGTAGTCGAGCACCTGGAAATCCTCGAACAGGTAGCCGTTGATCGACGCCGGGCGGCGCTGGATCTGGAGCGTCGGGTACGGGTAGGGTGAGCGCGCGAGCTGCGTCTGCACCTGGTCCACATGGTTGTCGTAGATGTGGCAATCACCGCCGGTCCAGATGAAGTCGCCCACGTCCAGGTCGCACTGCTGCGCCAGCATGTGCGTCAGCAGCGCGTAGCTGGCGATCTTGAAAGGCACACCCAGAAAGATGTCGGCGCTGCGCTGGTAGAGCTGGCAGCTGAGCCGGCCCCGGTCGCCCGGCAGCGCGCCGGGCGCCACGTAGAACTGGAAAAACGCGTGGCAGGGCATCAACGCCATCTGGTCCAGGTCGGCCACGTTCCAGGCGCTGACGATGATGCGGCGGCTGTCGGGGTTGGCCTTGAGCTGCTGCACCACCTGGGCGATCTGGTCGATGTGGCTGCCGGCAGCCGTGGGCCAGCTGCGCCACTGCACACCGTACACCGGCCCCAGGTCGCCGTCGGGCCGGGCCCATTCGTCCCAGATCGTGCAGCCGTTGTCCTGCAGCCACTTGACGTTGCGGTCGCCCCGCAAGAACCAGAGCAACTCGACGATCACCGCCCGCAGGAACACCTTTTTGGTGGTGACCAGCGGAAAGCCCTCGTTCAGGTCGAAACGCATCTGGTGGCCGAACACGCTGCGGGTGCCGGTGCCGGTGCGGTCGCCCTTGACCACGCCGTGGTCAAACACCAGGCGCATGAAGTCTTCGTATTGGGTGCGGATGGGGCGGGTCACGTCAGTGGAATCCAAACAAGGTGTCGAGTGCGTCCAGCACCTCGTCGCGCCAGGCATCGGCGCGACACACTGGGGCCTTCAGCAGCTTGGCAGGCACAGGGGCCAGCGCGGCGGTGTCGAGCAATACCGGCTCGCTGTTGACCTCGAAGCCGGGGTTGAGGCCGCGTGCCGGCGTGCCAAAACCAAGGGGTGATCGCAGCGGGATGACGACGCGGCTGGCCAGCGGGCCGAGGTTGTCGTTCTGCACGTCCAGCAAGTATGGGGTGTGCTTGCGCTCAGACGCAAACGGATTCACATACACATCGAAGCGCGCCATCGGACTTGATCTGCCCGCCTCAGGCGGCGTCCTGCTCAGCGTCGGGCCGCATGAAACTGCGGTAGCGGTCCGAGAACAGGCCTTCTCGCTCGATACGGGCGTTGTAGTGTTCAATGGCTTGCGCGTTGTCCTCGCGCCAGCGTTGCCAGTACTGGCGCATGACCTCCTCGGTCAGCAGCGCGTCTACCGTCTGCGAAATGTTCAAGCCCATCTCGCGCGCCATGTCCAGCACCTTGGCATTGAGGCTCAGATTGACCGCGCGTTTGGGTGAATTGCGGATGCTTCGCATGCTGACTCCTGAATGCTGGACCGGGCGGGTGCGCGGCGTGCGTGCCGCGGTGCGTCAAACGTGCGCGTAAATTATGCGCCAGCTCTATGCGTCTATTTCATCCGCCAGCCCGAACTGCATCGCCGCCAGCCGGGCGTACAGCCCGCCGCGCGCCACCAGTTCGTCGTGCTTGCCGATGTCGACGATGCGGCCGCCGTCCATCACCACGATGCGGTCGGCGCGCTTGACGGTGGCCAGCCGGTGCGCAATCACCAGCGTGGTGCGGCCGCTCATGGCCGATTCGAGGGCCGCCTGCACCATGCGCTCGCTCTCGGCGTCCAGGGCGCTGGTGGCCTCGTCCAGCAGCAGCAGCGGTGGGTTCTTGAGCATCGCCCGCGCAATGCTGATGCGCTGGCGCTGACCGCCCGACAGCCGCACACCCCGCTCGCCGAGAAAGGTTTGGTAGCCCTCGGGCAGCGCGCTGATGAAGTCGTGCGCAAACGCGGCCCGGGCGGCGGCAACCACCTCGGCATCGGCCGCATCGGGCCGGCCGTAGCGGATGTTCTCCAGCGCCGAGGTCGAAAAAATCGTGCTGTCCTGCGGCACGATGCCCACCCGCCCGCGCAACGCGGCCAGCGAGGTCTCGCGCACTGGCACGCCGTCGATCAACACCGTGCCCGCGCTGGCATCGTAGAAGCGCAGCAGCAACTGGAACACCGTGCTTTTGCCCGCGCCGCTGGGGCCGACGATGGCCACCGTCTCGCCGGGCGCGACGTGCAGGCTGAAGTCGCGCAGCGACGGCAGCGTGGGGCGCGACGGGTAGTGGAAGCTGACATGGTCCAGGCTGAGCGCCGAGCCGGCGGCGGTGGCGGGCAGCGCCCGCGGTCGGACGGCGTCCTCGACCGGCGACTGGGCCGACAACAACTCCATCAAGCGCTCGGTCGCGCCGGCGGCACGCAGCAGGTCGCCATAAACCTCGGACAACACCGCCACGCTGCTGACCAGGATGATTACGAAGACAACCGTCTGGCCCAGGTGACCGGCACTGATGCGCCCGGCCGCCACCGCCTGCGTGCCCTGGTACAGGCCCCAGAGCAGCGCGCCGAAGGTGGCGGTGATGATGAACCCCACCAGCACCGAACGCACCCGGGTGCGCTTGATCGCGACGTCGAACGCGGCCTCGGTGGCGGCATCAAACCGGCGCGCCTCGCGGGTCTCCTGGCCGTAGCTCTGCACCACCGGGATGGCGTTGAGCACCTCGGCGGCAATCGCGGCGGAGTCGGCCACCCGGTCCTGGCTGGCGCGGCTCAGCTTGCGTACCCGGCGGCCAAAATACAGGCTGGGCAGCACCACCAGCACCAGCATGCCCAGCACCTGGGTCATCACATAGGGGTTGGTGATGATCAGCATCAGCATCGCGCCGATGCCCATCACCGCATTGCGCAGGCCCATGCTGAGCGACGAGCCGACGACGGTCTGCACCAGCGTGGTGTCGGTGGTCAGGCGGCTTAGCACCTCGCCCGAGGCGGTGGTCTCGAAGAATTCTGGGCTTTGCTGCACCACATGGGCATACACCGCGTTGCGCAGGTCAGCCGTCACCCGCTCGCCGAGCCAGCTGACGGTGTAAAACCGCAGCGCCGAGAACAGACCGAGCGCGGCGCCCACGCCAAACAGCGCCAAAAAGTGGCCGCGCAGCGCCATCAGGCGCTCGTTCGGGTCGGCGGCGATCACGCCCTGGTCGATCAGCGATTTCAGCGCGATCGGGAACAACAGCGTGCTTACCGCGGCCAACACCAGGAACAGCAGCGCCAGTGCAATGCCGACCCGGTAGGGCCGCAAAAACGGCCCCAGGCCCGACAGCGAACGGGGTGAAGCAGAGGCAGGACGGTCAGTGGGTGAGGCCATGTCGGCAGTGTAGGGGGGGCATCGGGATAGCCCTGGTTATTGCTAGGCTATGCAAATGATGCCTGCACAATCATTGCATAAGCAAATACATTGGGCCCATGGTTGCCGACATCCCCCCGCCCGCTGATTTCTACACCGCTGACAGCCTGAGCCCGCAAACCAGCGTGGGCTGGTTGAACAAGCGGGTGATGCAGTCGGTGCTGCTGCAGGTTGACCGTCGGCTGGCGGCGCACGACCTGACCCACGCCCAATGGCTGCCGCTGTTCCGGTTGTCGCGCGGCGGGTGCGACACCATGGCCGCGCTGGCGCGCGACCAGGCGCTGGACCCTGGCGCCATGACGCGTGCACTCGACCGGCTGGAGGCCAAGGGCCTGATCCGGCGTGAGCGGTCGGTGCAGGACCGCCGAGTGGTCAAGCTGGAGCTGACCGAGGCCGGCCGCGCGGTGTCCCTGCTGGTGCCGGCCGTGCTGGCCGAGGTCATGAATGCCCACCTGGCCGGTTTTACGGAGAGCGAATGGCAGGTGCTGCTGGGCCTGCTGCAGCGCATGGTGGCCAATGGCGACGCGTTGCGCGACCTTGGCAAGGAGGCTGAATGATCTGCTTGAACCGGGCCCGGTCGGGCTTGTCGCGGCTGCGGTTGAGCCCCTGGTCGAACGTGGGCCAATGGTCCCGGTTGTCCGGCCTGGTCACTCCGGCCACCGCCGCGTTGGCGGTGGTGTCCGCCGCCGTGGTGCTGATGCTGGGCGGCTGCGCGTCGCCCGGCACCCTGCCCGAGCCGCTGGCGCTGCGCCCGGCGGCGTCGGTGGGGCTGGACGCCGGCCCAGCCGCCGAGTCGCGCACCGTGTTCCCCAGTGCGCAGTGGTGGCGTGGGCTGGGCGACCCGGTGCTGAATGGGCGAGTCGAGCGTGCGCTGGCCGACCCGCCCGGCCTGGCCGCGGCAGGCGCACGGCTGGCCCGCGCTGCGGCCGCCGCCGATGGCACGCAGGCAGCGCAGGGTCCGCAGGTCGGCCTGGGGCTGGACCTGACACGCCAGCGCTAGACCGAAACCGGCCTGTACCCGCCCGCGCTGGCCGGCGGCGTCCACAACAGCGGCCATCTGCAGGCCATTGCCAGCCTGGAGCAGGACTGATTCGGCCGGCACGACGCCGCCCGCGCCACCCGCTGGCGGTGCTCAGCAGCCAGGCGCCTCAGGCGCTGAACGGTCTGGTGCCGGCGCCGCTGCTGTCGGGCATCGCGCCGCTGCGCGCGGCGCACTCCCCTGAGCGCATCAGCGCCGACCTGCTGGGCCGCCGCGCTGGCGTGGTGGCTGCCCGCTGGCGGGGCGAGGCAGCGGGGCAGGGCGTGGCGCAGGCCACCCGGCCGCCGCGCGTCGCAGCCGCCGGCGCTGCGGCGGTTGATGCGGGGGGCGCGCACTGATCGCTGTTGGGTTCGGCCGCACGGTACGCCGGCCAGACCTGGGTCGATCCTGAGAAACATCGCGCGAGGCCTGATAAAACCGACAATCGCCGTGCCAACCCATTTGCCCAATCCGCGCCGCAACCGGCTGTCCACTGTGCCTCCTGCCCTGGTGCCTGCCTGCCTGCAATGCCTGCACTGCCCGCCAGCCCCGGCGTCAGCCGTGGGCTACCCTTGCCGCGGGGGCTGCCGTGTGGGCTGCCGTGTGGGCTGAACTCGGCGCACTGCCGGCGCGCGCCTGGGCCGAGGGTGCGGCGTTTTTGGCGGGGGTGATGACCTCGCCGGCGCAAATCTTGGCCCATGGTGCGGCGGCGGCGGGTATTGCGCTGGTGGCGGCCGGCGCGCTGGCGCGCACCATGATGCCGTTGCGCTGGCTGGCGGTGGGCAGCAACCTGGGTCTGCTGGTCTACGGTGTGCTGCACCCGTCACCGATCACGCTGACCATCGCCGCCACGCTGCTGCCGATCAACATCTACCGCGCGATCGAGGTCACCCGGCTGTCCCGCCGGGTGCACCGCGCTGCCGCTGCGGCCGAGTTGGCCACGCTGTGGATCCGGCCGCACATGGTGTCGCGCCGGCTCAAGCCGGGTCAGGTGCTTTTTTCCAAGGGCGACACCGCCGAACACCTGTTCCTGCTGGCCGATGGCCACATGGAACTGGCTGACATTGGCGAGCCGCTGGGCCTGGGCCACATCTTTGGCGAGGTGGCGCTGTTTTCGCCTGACGGCCTGCGCACCCACACTGTGCGTTGCGTCACCGCCTGCACCGTGCTGGAAATCCACGTCAGCACGGTGCGCCAGTTGTTCTACCAGCACCCGGCGTTCGGCTTTCACCTGATCGAGCTGCTGGCCGCCAACTACAGCCGCAACCTGCACCGGGCCGAGCGCCGGATTGCGGGGCTGCAGGCGGTGGTGGCGGGCGGCTTGCCGCCGGACAGCCCGCCGGAACCGCCACACCCGCCAAACCCGCCAGACGTGCCAAACCCGCCGGCCGAGCCACACCCGCCAGACGCGCCACGCCCGCCAGTCTGAGCGCAACTCGCGCAGGTGCTCAGTCGTTCGCGCCCGCTACCGCGGCACCCTCGGCATGCCAGCGCAACATCCCGCCGGCCAGGTTGGCGACGTTGGCAAAGCCGGCTTTTTGCAACAGCACTGTGGCCTGGGCCGACCGGGCGCCGGACCGGCAGACGGTGACCACCGGCCGGTCGCGGTCCAGCGCGGCGCAGCGCTGGGGCAGGTCGTGCAGGGGCATCAGCACGGCGCCGGGCACATGGCCCAGCGCCCCGTTGAACTCGGCCGGCTCGCGCACATCCACGATCTGCAACCGGAGCGCAAGCTCTTCCAGCCAGACCCCGCCGAAGGTCAGCGTCAGCGGCGCCCAGGTGGGTTCGGGCGGCGCCGGGCTGTCCTCGGCCGGCTGGCCACAGCGCAGGTTGGCCGGCACCGCGATGTCGATCAATTTGGGGTGGGGCAGGCCCAGGTTGTTCATGTAGCCGGTGAAGTCGTCCACGTTGACCTGGCCGCCCAGGCGCGGGTTGAAGCGCAGCTCTTCGGCGACGCTGGAGACGGTCAGGCCGCGGTAGTCGTGCGCGGGGTACAGCAGGCAGGACGGCGGCAGCGACAGGATCTGCTCATGCACCGACCGGTACAGCCGGCCCGGGCTGCCTTGCTGAAAGTCGGTGCGGCCACAGCCGCGGATCAGCAGCGCATCACCGGTGAAGGCCATGCTGCGGTCGTCCAGCACGCAGGTCAGGCAGCCGTTGGTGTGGCCGGGCGTGGACCGCACCTCCAGATGACGTGCGCCGAACGACACCCGGTCGCCGTGGCGCAGCAGCCGGTCCGCCTGGCTGGCGCCGGCCGCCTCGGACAGGGCAATCTGGCTGCCGCAGGCTTGCTTGAGCCGCCAGGCGCCGGAGACATGGTCGGCATGCACATGGGTGTCCAGCGTGGCCACCAGGCGCAGGCCCAGCTCGCGCAGCAGCGCGGTGTCGCGCGGGGCATGCTCGAACACCGGGTCGATGATGACCGCCTCGCCGCTGCCACCGTCGCCCAGCAGGTAGGAGTAGGTCGAGGACGCGGCGTCGAAGAGTTGCCGGAAGACGAGCATGGTCAGCGCCTGGGTTGGGGGACCGTTTCGGTTGTACGCCAACCGCTCAACGCGGGCCCTGCGCTGGGGCAAAGAAGTGGTCGTGCTGCAGCATGCCGGCCAGCATGGCCGCCACAAAGATGCCGGCCGACCCCAGCCCACTGCCCGACGCCACCAGCGCCGGACCCGGACAAAAGCCCGCAATGCCCCAGCCGATGCCAAACAGCACGCCGCCGCCGACCAGCCGGCGGTCGATGGCGGTGACGCAGGGGATTTCCATGGCATCGCCGGTCCAGGCCGTGCGGCGACGGCGCGCTGCGGCAAAGGCCAGCACGCCCACCGCGATCGCGCCGCCCATCACCAGCGCCAGGCTGGGGTCCCAGGCGCCGAACACATCGAGAAAACCCTTGACCTTGGCCGGGTCGGTCATGCCGCCAGCGATCAGGCCCAGGGCAAAGACAAGGCCGATCAGCAAGCCACCGGCCAAGGCGGGGCCCGGAGTGAAGTGGATCCAGTCGATGTCCAGGGTGTGGTGTCCTGGTTGGGATAGGTCGGCCGGCAAGCCGGCACAGCGCGGCAGGGCTGGGCCGGAAGCAATGTACCGTTCAGCGCTGGCCCGGCGAGACCTTTCACGCCGCCGCGCCCAATCCGCTGCCCCGCGCCACCCCTTCAATCCGATTGGAACCGCCATGAACCCCACTCTTTTGCAAGGCCGCACCGCCCTGGTGACCGGCGCATTCAGCGGTCTTGGTCTGCACTTTGCCCGCGTGCTGGCCGGGCACGGCGCCAAGGTGGCGTTGGTAGGCCGGCGTGTTGACCTGGGGCAGCGCATGGCGGCCGAGATCGGTGAGGCGGTGGGCCGGCCCGCCGAGGTGCGGGCATTTGCGATGGACGTGACCGATGCCGCCAGCGTGGGCGCCGGCTTCGATCAGTGCGGCGCCGCGCTGGGCGTGGCGACGATCGTCGTCAACAACGCCGGGTCGGTGATCCGCCAACCCAGCCTGGACGTGGGCGAGCAGGACTGGCAGAGCGTGGTCGACCTGAACTTGTCGGGCGTGTTCCGCGTTGCCCAGGCCGCAGCGCGTGAGCTGGTGCGCACCGGTCAGCGAGGCAGCCTGATCAACATCGCGTCGATCCTGGGCCTGCGGGTGCGTGCCCAGGTGCCCTCATACGCCGCCACCAAGGCCGCGGTAGTGCAACTCACCCACGCGCTGGCGCTGGAGTGGGCCGAACACGGCATCCGCGTCAATGCGCTGGCGCCTGGCTATTTTGAGACCGACATCAACCGCGATTTCCTGCAGTCCGACGCCGGTCGGGCGCTCGTTGCCAGCATCCCGCAGGCGCGGGTCGGGCAGTTGGCCGAGCTCGACGGCCCGTTGCTGCTGCTGGCGTCAGAGGCGTCGGCCTACATGACTGGCGTGGTGATCCCGGTGGACGGCGGGCACCTGGTGAACACACTCTGAAGCCGGCCTGGGCCGCGGGCCGGCTGCGGCCGGTGGCGGTGGCCACGGCTACATCCTGGCCCGGCCGGGCGGTGCGTCACTGGGCGGGCGGGTTGCGGGCAGGCGGGGCATGGCGGATCCCTTTGAAGATGCCCGACGCTAGGGTCAGGCCACAGGGACAGCCATCCGCCGACATGCCGTCTGGCGGTAGGACAGACGGCCGGCTTGAGCGCCTGACGCGACCGGCTTGGCAAGCTTGGCAAGCTCGGCAGGCTTGGCAGCATGGGCGCCCCCATGGTCTACAGGTTGCCCGCAAACAGCCGCCGGAGGAACATCGTCTTGAAGCTGGAGGCGTCGTCCAGCCCCAGCCGCTCCAGGTAGGCATGCGGCGCGTCCTTGCCGTCCCACAGGCTTTTGACGGCCATCGTCACCAGCTCGACCGGGTGCTGCGTGATGCGCTTCATGCGCTTGAGCGCGGTCACGATGTGCAGCTCGTCGGCCGTCATGTCCGTACCAAACGGGAACGCTGACAGCAGCCCGGCTTGGCTCCAGGGGTGCAGTTTGGCGTCCAGCACCTCCGGCAGGTTCTCGCGGTAGCGCGCCGGCAGCCGGTAGTCGGCCGGCAGCTTGCCGTGGGCCTGGGCGTCTTTGATGAGTTGCGGCTGAAAGCGCGAGTCGGCCACGGCGATCAGCCGCCGCACCACCTCCGCGTCGGCCTGGCCGCGCAGGTCGGCCACGCCATATTCGGTGACGACGATGTCGCGCAGGTGGCGCGGGATGGTGACGTTGCCGTAGTTCCAGACAATGCTGCTGTGCAAGCCGTTCTTGTTGTCGTGGGTGGCGCGCAACATCAGGATCGACCGCGCGTCCGGGATGGCATGGCCCATCGCGACGAAGTTGTACTGCCCGCCCACGCCCGAGACGACCTGGCCCGACTCCAGCGCATCACTGGCCGCAGCGCCCAGCAGCGTCACGATCATCGTCGTGTTCATGAAACGCGCCTGGTGACGCTGGGCTTTTTTCAGCGCGCTGTCGCCGGACTTCTCGCTGTCGAGCTGGTTGATGAAGTCGATGCGCGTCATGTCGATGTGCGCCAGCGCCTGCGGCGGCATGCTGCGCAGCCGCTCATAAAAATCATTCGGCCCGAGGAAAAACCCACCGGTCATGACGATGCCGCCGGCCAGCCGCGTGCCCAGCAGTTGCTCTGAAATGGCGTCGAACGGCGCCTCGTCCGCCAGGTCGTTGGCCAGCGGCACGCCGTCATGCACGAGGCTGTTGCCGTCCAGCGTGACACCCGGTTTGAAGATGCCAAAGCGGGTCAGAAAATCAAGGTCGTCCGCGGTGATCGGGCTGTGAATGCGGCCGGCATCCCACAAGGTGTGCAGCATCAGCGGGGTGACGGTCGCGTCGGCGATCGCGCCGCGGTTGAGCAACTGCTGCAGCACGGTGTCGGCAAACACCTCGCGCCGGACGATGCCGGCCTCGATCAGCTTGAGGAAGCCGTTGACGAACATCTCCGAGCAGCCGTACAGGCCGCGGTCGAAACGGCCCAGCTCGCGCCGGACTGCCGCACCGCCCGGCGCTTGGTGGGCATCACCCAGGCCGTCCGGGCACAGGCTGGTCAGGATGGTCCGGTACTCGGGCCCGTGGCGATCGCGCACGATCAAGGCCTGCGCAATCGCGTCGCCCAGCGAGCCGATGCCGATCTGCAGCGTGCCGCCATCGGCCACCAGGCTGCTGGCGTGCAGGCCGATGGCGTAGTCAGCGGTGCTGACCTTGGCGTTGGGCGGGCCAAACAGCCGGTGGGTGGCGGCCGGGTCGGTGACGACGATGTCATAAAGCGCGGGCAGCACCTCGGCGCCATTGGGCATGTACGGCATCTGCTGGTTGACCACCGCCACCTTGAGCAGCGGCCGTCCCTCGGCCGCAAATTTCTCGAAGATCTCGAACGCCACGTCCGGGTTGCTGCCCATCGACAGCCGCCAGCCGTCGCCGTGGCCACGCTCGGCCACCGCCTGCGCGATCACGTTCAAGCCTTGCAGCAGCATGTCTCGGGCAACAAAGGTGTAGTTGGTCGAGATGTGGTTTTGCTGTGCCGCGTCGTTGCCCAGGTAGTCGCCCGTCTTCATGAAAAACTCGCGCACGCTGATGTTGGCCGGCAAGCCAGCACCCCGCCCATCCTTGATGTAGTCCAGGTCGGGGTAGTCGCCGAACACGCGCTCGACCAGCGGCGCCAGGAAGTGCCGCTCCAGGTCGCTCTTGCCGACCGGCTTTTCCAGCGACAACGCGGTCACGATCGTCAGCCGGCGAGAGGGGTTGGCCTTGATGCGCCGGTACAGCGCGTTGACCAGCGGGTTGGGCTTGCCGATGCCCAGCGGAATGCCGAGCACGATGTCGCCGGGCACGGCGTCCAGCACGGCGTCCACCGCAGCGTCGATCGAGGCCATCAAGCGGGGCGAGGTCATGGTCTTGTCTCCAACAGGGCAAAGCACCCGCAAAGTTTGCCGCAGCACCGCGCCGTTGGCCTTGATGTCGAGCAAGTGGGGGTGGTGTGCTGCTGTGCCGCGGCCGGCGGCGCGCAGGCCGCTGGCAAAGCCGCTGCAAAACGCACGTTCGCGGCAGGCCGTGCGGCAGGGACAGCCCCCCCGTCGGCGCGGCTTTGTGGTCGAATCAACAGAACTTTGCTGCCCTTGCCATGACGCCAAATTCACGCCCCGCGACGCCGTCTGCCGACACCGACGCAGCGTCCCAACACCGCCGCCATCGCTGGGCCTTGCTGGCAGCTGCCGGCGCGGCGGTGGCGGTGGGCGCGATGCTGGGCCACGGCCTGGGTCAGAGCCTCGCCGCTGCGCTGCCATCAGCCTGGCAAGCAGCTTCTGGCGCTCTGCTGGGGGCGGCAGTGGCAGCGCTGCTGGTCCCGGTCACCGGCTGGGCGGCGCTGCGCATCGTGGCGCCCAGCCTGCCGCGGCGCAGCGGGCTGGCGTCGGTGGCGGCGCTCAAGGCGGTCAAGTCTTTCAAGCCGTCCAAACCGGCCGGCAGGTCCGATGCCGGTGCCACGACCGTGCCCGCCGACGCCCAGGCGCCGGCACGCGACGCACTGACCGGCGCCTACACCCAGCTGCACTTCGTGGCCGCTGCCGACCGCGAGTGGTCACGCATCCGCCGCCACGGCGAGGACGCGGCCCTGCTGATGGTCGATGTCGACCACTTCAAGCGCCTCAACGAAGAACACACCGCGCCCTGTGGCGACGCGATGCTGGTCGAGATCACCCGGCTGGCGTCGGCCACCTTGCGGCCCTACGACCTGCTGGCCCGTTTTGGCGGCGGCGTGCTGGTGGTTTACCTGCCGCACACCGATTTGCTGGGCGCGCTGGACGTGGCCGAGCGCATCCGCGAACGGGTGGCCGGGTTGGGCCTGGCCTGGCAGGGCAAGCGGGTCAAGGCCACGGTCAGCGTGGGCGTGGCCGGTATCGGCGGCAGCCACAGCGGGCTGGATGCGGTGATTGCCGACGCCGGCGGCGCGCTGCGCGAGGCCAAGGCCGCCGGCCGCAACTGCGTGCGTGCCGCACCGATCCCGCCCAAGCGCAACCCCGAAGCGGCGCGCTCGGCGGGTTTTTAGATCCGCGCGGGTCGTCAGCCGCCCAACGTCAACGGCTGGGTGCGGCCGGTCATCTCCAGATAGCCCAGTCCGATGCGGGCACCGCCCCGGTCCAGCAGCTCGGCCAGGCCCTCCCAGTAGACCGTGCCGGTGGAGGCGCGGCTGTCCAGCTCCTGCGCGTCCAGCAGCGCCCGCAGCCCGAAGCGGCCGGCGGGTGTGTCGATTTGCCACTGCACCGGGTAACGCCCACCGGTGGCCGGGCTGACCCAGCTGCGCTGCGGCGTGAACTGCACCGCGTCGGCCGCAAAGGCGCGTTGCGGCCCGCCGGCGGCGCGGTGGCTGCCGCCGGCCCAGAGCACGCTGCCGTCAGCCCGGCGCAGCACAAAGGCGGTCAGCGCGCTGCCGTCTGACAGGTTGATGCCGATCCAGTCCCAGCCCACGGCGCCTGGGGCCAGCAGGTCGTCGCTCCATTCATGGTCCAGCCAGCCGCGGCCCGGCAAGGCCAGGCGCTGACCCGCCAGCGTCAGAGTGGCCTGCACCGCCAGTTGCGGTTGCGAGTAGTAGTGGCTGGCCTGGCTGGGCAGCGGTCCTTTGCGTGAAAAGCCGGCGTCGCCTTGCAGCAGCAGCGGCTGGCTGGGTTGCAGTTGCAGCGCCAGCGTGAAACCGGCCTCGGGTGCGGCCAGCAGCGCCTGGTAGTGGCCGCTGGCGGCGTCGCGTTGCAGTGCCCAGCGGCCGATGGCCAGCCCGGTATCGCCGCGGCGGGCATGGGCCTCGGGCAGCTGCGCGTCGCCCGACCAGCGGCTGATGCGCTGGGCGTGCAGGTGGCGGCCACCGGCAACATCGGTCAGGGCGGCGTGCGCAAACAGCAGCTGGCGCGGTGCAAAGCGGCCGGGCAAGGTATCGGCCAGGCCCGTGCGGCTGCGGAAGAAGGTGAGCTGGAAGCCCCAGAGCGCGTTGCCTGCCCCGCTGGCTGTGGGGTTGCTTGTGCCTGAGCCCAAGCTTGGAGCCTGCAGCCAGCCGGTGGCATACCACCACTCGATGCGGGCGCCGTTGTGGGCGCCGTGGTCGCGCGGAAACAGCAGCCGGCGGTCGGCGGCGATCCGGTCGTCGTCGGGTGCGGCCGGCCCGGCCAGCGCAGGGCAGGGCACGGCCGCACCGCCCGCTGCGGCAGCCGCAGCCAGCAAGGCGCGCCGGCGCAGCGGGCTCACCAGTCCTCCTTCACCGCCAGCACGGCCGACCGGCCGGCGGCGCGGCGCGCGCTCCACAGCGCCGTGGCAATGCCGGCCAGCAACACCGCGCCGGCCAGTGCCGCCAGCCGTTCTGCGGGCAGCAGCAGCGGCATGGTCCAGTGGAAGCTTTGCGGGTTGACCACGTGCACCAACACCACCGCCATCGCCACGCCGAGCGCCAGGCCGATCAGGCTGCCGGCCAGCAGCCAGGCGGCGGCCTCGGCGCCGACCAGTGCGATCACCTGCCGGCGCGTCAGCCCGAGGTGGGCCAGCAGGCCAAACTCCTTGCGCCGCGCCAACACCTGGGCCGACAGGCTGGCCGCCACGCCGACCAGGCCGACTGCGATGGCCACCGTCTGCAGGTAGAAAGTGACGGCAAAACTGCGGTCGAAGATGCGCAGCGACAGCGCGCGCAACGACGCGGTGCTGGCCAACTCCAGCGGCAGGTCGGGGCCGGCGGTGCGGCGCAGCGCGGCCTCGACATCGGCCGGTGCCGCGCCGGGCTTGAGCCACAGCGCCAGGTCATTGACCCGGGCGTCCCCGGTCAGGCGCCGGTAGTCGGCCGCGTCGATGGCGATGGCGCCAAACTGGCGTGCGTAGTCGCGCCAGATGCCGCGCACCCGGGCGGGCACGCCGGTTGCGCCGGGTGCGTTGCCGGGGGTGTCCGCGCGTGTGGCGGCGCGTGTGGCGGCGTTTGTGTCGGCGTTTGTGTCGCGGTTTGCGCCTCGGTTTGTGTCTGCGTTTGTGTCTGCGTTTGTGTCTGCGTTTGTGTCGCCGGGCTGGGCGGCCGCCACGGTGATCGGCAGCCGGATCAGGTCGCCCACCTGCCAGCCGTAGATCGCCGCCGCCGGCTCGCTGACAAACACGCCCAGCTCGCCGGCCTGGCCGGGCGCGGGCGGGCTGGGCGGCCGCACCGCGCCCAGCATCGGCAGCGTGGCGGCCGGGTCAGCACCCAGTGTCCGGGTCAGCAGCACCACGGCCGGTTGCTGCGGTCGCAGCTGCAGCGGCACCTGGCGCGACGCGCTGACCCGGTCCACGCCGGGCAGTTGGGCGACCGATTCGACGAAGCCCGGCGGCAGGAACGCCTGGTCAGCGGCCGCTGCGCTGGGCGTGCTGCGGGCGTACAGGTCGGCCGGCAGCGCGCTGTCCAGCCAGTCGACGACCGCGCCGCGGAAACTGGCCACCATCACCGTGATTGCCACCGACAAGGCCAGGCTGGCCACCACGCCGGACACCGTGGCGCTGGCGGTCTGCCGCGCAAACCGGGCACGCCGCAAGGCCAGCAGTGCCACCGGGTGGCGGGCGCCAGCCAGCGCCCGGTCGAGCAGCGGGATCAGGGCCTGCACCCCGGCTGGCACCAGCACCACGCCACCCGCCAGCAGCGCGGCCACCGCCGCATAGGCGGCCAGCGGCAACCCGCCGACTGGCGGCAGCAGGGCCAGCACAACACCACCGGCCAGCAGCGCCAGGCCCGGCCAGATGGGCGCGCGGCCGGTGTGCAGGCCACCCAGGCCTTTGAGCGCCAGCGCGGGCGACAGGCGCTCGGCCTGGCGCGCCGGCCACCAGGCGCCGATCACTGCAGCAGCCAGCCCCAGCGCGCCGCAGGCCGCCAGCGCGCCCACCGGCCAGGCCAGCGTGGGCGCACCGCCGGCAAAGTAGCCGCCCCCTAAGTCGCCGCCCAGCAAGCGCAGCGCCAGCGCAGCCAGCCCGGCGCCGGCGGCCAGGCCCAGCGCGCTGCCGAGGCTGCCGACTACCGCGCTCTCCATCAGCACCAGCCGGCGCCGGTCACGCGCGGCCAGGCCCAGCACGCCCAGCAGCGCCAGCGACGGTGTGCGCTGGGCCACCGACAGCGACACCACCGAATACACCAGAAAGCCGCCCACCAGCAGCGCCACCAGCGCCAGCACGCCCAGGTTGACGCGGTAGGCGCGCGACAGGTTGGACACCCGCTGCACGGCGTCGTCGGCCGCGGCCCAGCGCACGCCGGCGGGCAGGGCGCCGGCCTGGACAAAGCGGGCCTGCCAGGCTGCGGCATCGGTGCCGGGCAGCAGGCGCAGGTCGAGCCGGCTCAGCCGGCCGGCGCGGTCGAAGCGGGCCTGCGCGGCGGCGACGTCGATCACCGCCAACGGCGCGCCGCCCGCCGCCACCGTGCCGGCCACCCGAAAACGCTGCCAGCCGCTGGCCGATTGCAGTTGCAGTGCATCGCCTGGGGCCACCGCCAGCGCGGCCAACGCAGTCGGGTTGAGAAAGACGGTGTCGGGCGCCAGGACCGACAGGCGCTCGGGCGCCGTGCCCAGCGCAGCCGGGCGGGGCATCAGCCCCGGCGTGACGCTGGCCACCTTCAGCGCGTCGATGCCGACGATACGCAGGGCGCTGCGCGGGCTGTCGGCGGGCTGGGCTGAATCACGCCGCGCCTGGCTGCTGATGTCCAGCACCGGGCTGACCAGCGCCACCGCCTCGTCCAGCGCCAACCGGGCGTAGAGCGCGTCATCAAAGCCCTCGCGGCCATCGGCTGCCAGCACCGCGTCGGGCTGGCCGTTGACCGCGCGCAGCGCTTGTGAAAATTCAGCCAGCGCGGACGCGTTGATCAGTTGCACCGAGCTGGCCAGCGCCACGCCCAGCGCCACGGCCAGCAAGGCCACGCCGTGGCGCCA
>JBKJKU010000192.1:0-4175 GCA_046597355.1 Aquabacterium sp. | reverse complement strand
CCAGCCGACTGCGGCCTCTACATCATGCCGCTGTTCCACATCCACGGCCTGATTGCCGGGGTGCTGGCACCGTTGGCGGCAGGCTCGCAGGTGTTTTGCACGCCCGGCTTCAACGCCCTGAAGTTTTTCGGCTGGATGGACGAGGCCCAGCCGACCTGGTACACCGCCGTGCCCACCATGCACCAGGCCATCGTCGGCCGGGCCGGCAAGAGCGCGGAGGTGATCGCCCGCCACCCGCTGCGCTTCATGCGTTCGTCGTCGTCGTCGATGCCACCGCAGGTGATCCGCGAACTGGAAGCTGCATTCGGCGCACCGCTGATCGAGGCCTACGGCATGACCGAGGCCACCCACCAGATGACGTCCAACCCGCTGCCGCCCGAGGCCCGCAAGCCTGGTACCGTCGGCCGCGCGGCCGGCCCGGCGGTGGCGATCATGGGCGCAGACGGCAGCCTGCTGGCGGCCGGCGGTGTTGGCGAGATCGTGATCCGCGGTGACAACGTCACGGCCGGCTACGAGAACAACCCCGCCGCCAATGCCGACGGTTTTGCCCACGGCTGGTTCCGCACCGGTGACCAGGGCACGGTGGACGGCGAGGGCTACATCAGCATCACCGGCCGCTTGAAGGAGATCATCAACCGCGGCGGCGAGAAGATCAGCCCGCGCGAGGTCGATGAGTTGCTGATGGACCACCCGGCCGTGGCGCAGGTGGTGTGCTTCGGCATGCCGCACCCCAAGCTGGGCGAGGAGGTGGCGGCGGTGGTGGTGCTGCGTGAAGGCCAGGCCGCGACCGAGCGTGAGCTGCAAGCCTTTGTCGCCACCCGCGCCGCCGACTACAAGGTGCCCAAGAAGATCGTGTTCATGGACGAGATCCCCAAGGGCGCCACCGGCAAGCTGCAGCGCATCGGCCTGGCTGCCAAGCTGGGACTGGGCTGAGCTGCGCCGGTCTTGATGCGCCGGTCCTGATCCATTGAGCCGGGACGACCCCGGCTGACCCCGATATGCCCCACCTCCAGGAGTTCCCGTGAGCCTTTGCCGTACCCGTACCCGTCCCCGTGACCGATCATCCCTGCGCGCTGCCGCGCTGATGGCTCTTACCGGCTTGCTGGCCCTGGGCTCGCTGCCTGCGCGGGCCGCCTGGGAGCCCACCAAGCCGATCGAGTTTGTGGTGCCCGCAGGCACCGGCGGTGGTGCCGACCAGATGGCGCGCTTCATCCAGGGTGTGGTGGCCAAGCACAAGCTCAGCTCCCAGCCGATCATCGTTGTCAACAAAGCGGGTGGCGCTGGCGCCGAGGGCTTTCTTGACGTCAAGGGCGACAAGGCCAACCCGCACAAGATTGTCATCACGCTGTCCAACCTGTTCACCACGCCGCTGGCCACCGGCGTGCCGTTCAACTGGCGCGACCTGACGCCGGTGCAGATGCTGGCGCTGGACCAGTTCATCCTGTGGGTCAACGAGGAGTCGCCGCACAAGACCGCCAAGGCTTACTTCGAAGCCATCAAGGCGCAGCCGGCCAATACCTTCAAGATGGGCGGCACCGGCAGCAAGCAAGAGGACCAGATCATCACCGTCATGCTCGAGAAAGCCGCCGGCAAAAAGATGACCTACATCCCGTACAAAGGGGGTGGCGACGTGGCGGTGCAGCTGATGGGCAAGCATGTGGACTCGACCGTCAACAACCCGATCGAGGCCGAATCCCAGTGGCGCGCCGGCAAGCTGCGCCCGCTGTGCGTGATGGACAAGGACAAGCTGCCGTACACCGCCAAGCTCACCGCCAGCCAGGCCTGGGCCGACATCCCCACCTGCAACTCGGCCGGCATCCCGGTGGACTACCTGATGCTGCGCGGCATCTTCATGCCGCCGGGTGTCTCGGCGGAGCAGGTGGCGTATTACCTGGCGCTGTTCGGCAAGCTGCGGGCGCTGCCGGAGTGGAAAGACTTCATGGACAAGGGCGCTTTCAAGCAGTCCAGTTTGAGCGGGCCTGAGTTTGTCGACTGGCTGGGCAAAAACGAGCAGCTTCACCGCAGCCTGATGAAAGAGGCTGGCTTCATCGCCAACTGAGATGGCCCAACCTGCCAAGACAACGGCTGGCCCGGCCGCCGACCAAACCGTGGGCACCCGCTGGCCCGAGCTGGGTGCTGCGGCTTTCCTGATGGTGCTGGCCGGGCTGGTGATCGCCGACAGCCTTCGGGTGGGCATCGGCTGGGCGGAAGACGGCCCGCGCTCGGGCTATTTTCCGTTCTACATCGGCTTGCTGTTGCTGGGCGCGAGCAGCTGGACCTTGGGCGCCACGCTCTGGCGCTGGCGCCAGGCCGACCCTGAATTTGCCAGCCGTGCGCAACTGGCGCAGGTGGTGTCGGTGTTTGTGCCGATGCTGGCCTACATCGCGCTGATCTTCCCGCTGGGCATCTACCTGGCGTCGGCTGTGCTGATTGCTTACTTCATGCGGCGCTACGGCAAGTACGGCATCGCGCTCACGGCATCGGTATCGCTGGGCGTGCCACTGCTGTTTTATGCCGTGTTCGAGCGTTGGTTTCTGGTGCCGCTGCCCAAGGGTCCGATCGAACACTGGCTCGGCCTGTGAATCACGGCCAACGCTTGAACGGACCCCCGCCCCATGGATGAACTCACCAACCTGGCACACGGCTTTGGCGTGGCGCTGACCCTGCCCAACCTGGGCTACATGTTGATCGGTATCACGCTGGGCGTGCTGATTGGCGTGCTGCCCGGCCTGGGTGGCGCCAACGGCATTGCCATCCTGCTGCCGCTCACCTTCACGATGAACCCGACCTCGGCGATCATCATGCTGTCCTGCATCTACTGGGGCGCCTTGTTTGGCGGCGCGATCACCTCGATTTTGTTCAACATCCCGGGCGAGCCCTGGTCGGTGGCCACCACCTTCGATGGCCACCCGATGGCGCAGCAGGGCAAGGCGGCAGAGGCACTGACCGCCGCCTTCACCTCGTCATTTGTCGGCGCGCTGTTCGCGGTGCTGTTGATCACCTTCCTGGCGCCGCTGTTGGCGCGCTTTGCGCTCAAGTTCGGGCCGGCTGAGTTCTTCGCGGTGCAGTTGCTCACCTTCTGCAGCTTTGTTGGCATGAGCAAAGAGCCTGCGGCCAAGACCATCGCCTCGATGATGTTGGGCTTTGCACTGGCAGCCGTGGGCTTGGACTCGGTCACCGGCACGCTGCGTTTGACCTACGGCTTCCCGGAGCTGCTCAAGGGGTTTGATTTCTTGATTGCGGTGATCGGCCTGTTCGGCATCGGCGAGATCTTGCTGACGATGGAAGAGGGTCTGGCCTTCAAGGGCAAGAGTGCCCGCATCAGCCCTGCGGTGGTGTGGCAGACCTGGCGCGAAATCGCCCGCCACTGGAGAACTTTTCTACGTTCCACGGCGATTGGCTGTTGGATGGGCATCACGCCCGGTGGCGCCACACCCGCCTCGTTCATGAGCTACGGCATGGCGCGGCGGTTTGCGCCCAATCCGGCCACCTTCGGCAAGGGTGACATCCAGGGTGTGATCGCGCCCGAGACCGCAGCGCATGCGGCCGGCACCTCGGCGCTGCTGCCGATGTTGACGCTCGGCATTCCGGGCTCGCCTACTGCGGCGGTGTTGTTGGGCGGTCTGCTGATCTGGGGACTGCAACCCGGGCCGATGCTGTTTGTCGAGCAAAAGGATTTTGTCTGGGGCTTGATCGCATCGATGTACCTGGGCAATCTGGTGGGCCTGGTGGTGGTGCTGACAACCGTGCCCTGGTGGGCGGCGATCCTGCGCATCCCGTTTGCGGTGATCGCGCCGGTGATCGTGGTGATCTGCGCCATCGGCGCTTACACCGTCCACAATGCCATGCTAGACATCTGGTTTATGCTGGGTTTCGGTATAGTGGGGTACCTCTTCAAAAAACTGGATTACCCGCTGGCACCCCTGGTTCTGGCGTTGGTACTCGGAGACAAGGCGGAGGATTCATTCCGCCAAGCCATGCTGGTATCGCAAGGCGAGTTGTCCATCATGTACGCGAATCCCCTGGCGGGAACCATCACGACCCTGGCCTTGATCCTGTTGCTGTGGCCGCTGATTTCGCGCGTGCTCAATAAGCTACGTCCTACCAAGCCAGATGAATTCGCCGCTGAGCGGCCTGTCGATTAACCAAGGGGAAGAAATATGCCAGTCATTGCA
>JBKJKU010000001.1:0-3686 GCA_046597355.1 Aquabacterium sp. | reverse complement strand
GTGCCATTGATGGTCGAGCTGCGCGGGGGCATGACCTTGCCCGACGCCAGCATCGACGATCCAGCGCTGAGGCTGCCGGCATTGATCGCGCTGGCCAGGTCGGTGCGCAGCACCTTGGCCAGCGTCACCGCGCCGTCCACGTTGAGGTAGCCGGCACCTTGCTCAAGCAGGTTGTAGCCGGCCAGCGGCTGGGCGGTGTACTGCAGGATGGCCTTGATCAGCGGCGGTGTCAGCCCCGGGTTGGCCTGCAGCATCAGCGCCACCGCGCCCGATACCACCGGTGCTGCGATCGAGGTGCCGCTGAGCATCATCTGCGTCTCGCGGTAGACCTGGGTGATGCCCAGCGGCGCGACCAGCTGGGTGCTGTACTGGCTGGCCAGGCTGGCCCAGGTCAGCGTACCGGTGACGGCCTTGGTCGCCGCGGCGGCGATGATCTTGTTGCCGGGTGCGACCAGATCGGGCTTGAGCAGGTTGTCGACATGGCGCACGCCGGCCGCGTCGGTGAACGCACCACGGGTCGGGCCGCGCGAGCTGAAGTTGTTGACCACGTCGTCGCCACGTGCGGTGGTGCCCCTGAAGTTCGCCGAGCCCACCGTGATCACCGACGGGTCGTTGCCGGGCGAGCTGACCGCACCGTAAACCGTCGGGCTCAGCGCTGACTGGCCAAAGTTGCCGGCAGCCACCACCACCGTGATGCCCGCCGCGGTGGCGCTGCGCACCGCCGCGCACAGCGGGTCGGTCTGCCAGGATTCGGTGGACGACGCGGCCAGGCTCAGGTTGAGCACCCGGATGTTGAGCTCCTTGGCGTGGTAGATGACCAGCTGGATGCCTTCGATCGCGTCGCTGACAGTGCCAACGCCCTGGTCGTTGAGCACCTTGACGTCGTAGATGTTGGCGTTGGGCGCAATGCCGGTGGTGTCGGGCGTGCCGGCGCTGTAGTACTTGGCACGGCCGGCGGCTACCGCCGCCACATGGGTGCCGTGGCCGTAGGCGTCTTGCGTCAGGTTGCTGTCGTTGGCCAGCGCGTCCAGGTAGCTGGTCTGCGCGCTGCTGCCGGGCATCAGCGACGAGGTGGCGTCCACACCCGTCGTCCAGCTGGCCAGCGTGGTGTTGAGCATGGTGATGTTGCGCTTGACACGCACATAGCCGCTGCCGTCCAGGAAGGCCTCGTGCGCTTTCATCACGCCCGAATCGAGCACCGCGATGCTGATGCCGGTGCCGTCCAGGCCGCTGTAGCTGGTCTTGGTGCTGCCGGTTCGCACGTTGGACGTCAGCGTGCCGGTGACGGATTCCAGCAGGCTGGCGGTGCGCTGCGTGGCGCGGTTCGGTGACACGCTCTGCACATCGCTGCGCGCGGCGAGGGCGGCCACATAGCCCGCCGGCACGGTGGCCGTGATCATCTTCAGGCCCGGAAAGCGCACATGCACCGAGCCGCCAGCGCTGACGATCTTGCTGCGCAGGTCGGTCATCTCGGCGTCGCCGCCATTGCCGGTGATCAACACCTGCACATGGCGCACGCCGTTGATGTCGCGCGCCCAGTTCTTGGCCGGCGTGCTGCCCGCGTCAAGCGCGTCCTGCAGGTCCTTGGCCACCTTCTTGGCCTTGCCGTAGGCATTGCCGGCATGCACCACCGGCGCCTGCAGCAGACCCAGCAGCAGCGCCGCGGAGGTGATGGCAACACACCACCAGCGCAACCTGGCGCGGCGCTCAATCAGGGCAGTGAAGGGCATGCAGAGGTTCATGGGGGGACTGCTCAGGTTGCAAACATTTGTGTGAATCAATGCTAGAAGCGTCAAGCCCTTTGAACATGGGGGTCCGGCGGCGGCTGGGATTTACAACCGCGGACAAATTCACAGGTGACTTTGGTCACGTTTTGGCGTCCAAAGTACCACGCTTCGTCTGTGAGTGATCGGCGAAAAAGAACGCGACTTGAGGGTCTGGCGCACAAAATTTCTTGGCGCCAGCGCGCTTCTGGTGCGCAAAAGCCGCCGCGCCGGTGCCGTTGCCGGGCTGGCTGCACCCGTCCGGTGCGGCGCGCGGTTTATCCGCCCGCACTGCCGCCCTGGCCACGCCCGGCTGCCGGGTGGCCCGCAGCCTGATGCACTGCGGCTGACCCAACCTGGCCCGCCACTTGCTTGTATACCGGTCAGAACACCAGCCGGCGCAGCAGCCGGTCCAACCCCGGCGGCACAGCGTCCGCCCAGCAGGAGTGAGCATCGATGTCGTCAACCCTTTGGAACCGCCGTGACTGGATCAAGAGCGCGGGCGCGCTGACCGCGGCCAGCGCCGCACCGCTCGCGTTGGCCCAAAAGCCCCTGAGCGTGGGCTTTGTCTACGTCGGCCCGCGGGACGACTACGGCTACAACCAGGCGCAGGCTGAAAACGTGGCCCTGGTCCGGAAGATGCCCGGCATCAAGGTGGTCGAGGAGGAAAACGTGCCCGAGACCAACGCGGTGCAAAAGACCATGCAGGGCATGATTGCGCAGGACGGCGCGACGCTGCTGTTCCCCACCTCGTTTGGCTACTTCGATCCGCACATGCTGGCAGTGGCGGCCAAGAACCCGGCCGTGCGGTTTGCCCACTGCGGCGGCATGTGGACCGCCGGCAAACACCCCACCAACACCGGCAGCTTTTTTGGCTACATCGATGAAGGCCAGTACCTGAACGGCGTGATCGCCGGCCACGCCAGCAAGAGCAAGAAGATCGGGTTCGTTGCCGCCAAGCCGATCCCGCAGGTGCTGCGCAACATCAACGCCTTCACGCTGGGCGCACGCTCAGTCGACCCGACCATCACTTGCACCGTGATCTTTACCGGCGACTGGAGCATGCCGGTCAAGGAGGCCGAGGCCACCAACAGCCTGGCCGACCAGGGCATCGATGTGTTCACGATGCATGTGGACGGGCCCAAGGTGATCGTCGAGACCGCCGCCAAGCGCGGCAAGCTGGTCTGCGGCTACCACGCCAGCCAGGCCAAGCTGGCGCCGCAGGCCTACCTGACGGGTGCCGAGTGGAACTGGCTCACCGCCTACAAGCAAATCATCGACGCGGCCCAGACCGGCAAGCCGCACCCCAACTTTGTGCGCGGCGGCTTGAAGGAGGGCTTTGTGAAAAGCTCGCCCTACGGCGCGATGGTTGCCGAGGGCGCACGCAAACACGCCGACACGGTGCGCGCCAAGATGGTGGCCGGCAGCTTCGACATCTTTGCCGGCGAACTCAAGGACAACACCGGCAAGGTGGTCGTCCCCAAAGGCAAGGCCTTCAAGCAGACCGACATCGAGCTCGAAGGCATGAACTATCTGGTCGAAGGCGTGATCGGCAAGGTTTGATCGATCTTGCTGCTGCGCGACCCGATCTTGGGCCTGCGGCCCGGGCCGGAGTCCCGGGCTTTCGTCAGGCGCGACCAGTCCTCAGGACTGGTCGTGTCCGGTCTCAGTGCATCGCCGTACAGGTGTACGGCTCTGCTGCTCAGCCCAAGCTGGGGCCGCTCGCTACGCAATCTCGACCAAACCTACGGTTTGACAAAAGGCAATCTCCCCATGTCCGCCGCACCCCGAGCTTGGCACGCCCCTGCTGAAGCCTTGCTGCTGCCTGCCGGCGCATTGGTGGCGGCCCTGTTGCTGTTTGGGCTGTTTGTCTGGTTCGGCGGCCACAGCCCGGTGGCGGTCTGGGTGTTGCTGTTTCAGGGC
>JBKJKU010000209.1:0-20901 GCA_046597355.1 Aquabacterium sp. | reverse complement strand
TGTGGCCCTGCCGCCCACGGTCACGCTGGCCGGCCTGCCCGACAAGCGCGCCCTGGCCGGCGCCCTGGTGCTGGCGCCGCCGTCGGTGCATGCCAGCGCCTGGGCCCGCGCGCTGGGCGATTTCAGCGACGCCTTTGCCAGCGGCTGGATGCTGCTGCGCGGCGCGCGGCGGCGCCAGGGCGTGGACCGCGGCTTCGTGCTCAGCGACCACGCCGACTGGCCGGGCCTGCAGCGCGCCATCCGGGCCACGGGTGCCGAGCGGGTGATCGCAACCCACGGCCAGGAGGCGGTGATGGTGCGCTGGCTGCAGCAGCAAGGGTTGCAGGCCGGCTCGTTCCAGACTGAATACGGCGCCGAAGGCGGTGAACTGCCGCCTGAACCCGTTGCCGCTGCCAAACCGGGTGCCGCCGCGACCGACGTGACCGCCGCTGACGGGCCTGCCTGATGCGCCGCTTTGCCGCCCTGTACGCCGAGCTCGACGCCAGCACCGCCACCGAGGCCAAGCTGGCCGCGCTGCAGCGCTACCTGGCCCAGGCCGATCCGGCGGACGCCGCTTGGGCGCTGTACTTTCTGGCCGGCGGCAAGCCGCGCCAGACCTTGCCCACTGCGCTGTTGCGCGCCGAGGCCACCGCCGTCGCCGGCATCAGCGATTGGCTGTTCGAGGCCTGCTACCAGGCGGCCGGCGACCTGGCCGAGACCATCGCCCTGGTGCTGCCGCCGCCGCGCGGGCACAGCGACCTGGGCCTGGCGGCCTGGCTGGTCGAGCGCTTGCTGCCACTGCGTGGCGCGGCGCCCGCGGTGCAGGCCCAGGCCCTGCGCGGCTGGTGGGACGAGTTGCCCACCGCGCAGCGCTTCTTGTTGGGCAAGCTGATCGGGGGCGGGTTCCGGGTCGGTGTCAGCCGGTTGCTGGTGCAGCGCGCCATCGCACTGCATGCCGGGCTGGACCCCAAGCTGGTGGCCCAACGCCTGGTGGGTTGGACCGACGCCCGCCAGTTGCCCACCGCCGACCGGCTGCTGGCGCTGCTGGCGCCGGCAGACGCCACACCGGCCGCCGCCACCGGCCAGCCGTTTCCGTTTTTTCTGGCCCATGCCGTCCCGGTGTCATTGGCCGACTTTGCGCAGGCGCTGGGGCCGGTCAGCGACTGGCTGGCCGAATGGAAATACGACGGCATCCGCGCCCAGGTGGTGTGCCAGGCCGGCCAGGTGTGGATCTGGTCGCGTGGCGAGGAACTGATCAGCGAGCGCTTCCCCGAGGTGGTCGCGGCCGCGCAGAGCCTGCCTGACGGCACGGTGCTGGACGGCGAACTGCTGGTCTGGACCGGCGGCGCGCCAGCGCCGTTCAACCAGTTGCAGCTGCGCCTGAACCGCAAGACGCTGAGCCGCAAGCTGCTCAGTGACGCCCCGGTGCGTTTCATTGCCTACGACCTGCTGGCGCGGGCGGGGGCAGACCTGCGAAGCCAGCCCCAGCACGCCCGGCGCCAGCAACTCGAGGCGGTGCTGGCCGCCAGCCCGTTGCAGCTGTCGCCGCTGCTGGTGGCCGACGATTGGGCCGGGTTGGCGGCGCTGCGGGGTGAGAGCCGGCAGCGCGGCGTCGAAGGCCTGATGCTCAAGCACCGCGACGCCGCCTACGGCAGCGGTCGAACCAAATCCACCGGCACCTGGTGGAAGTGGAAAGTCGACGCGATGACTGTGGACGGTGTGCTGGTCTATGCCCAGGCCGGCCACGGCCGGCGCGCCGGGCTGTACACCGACTACACCTTTGCGGTTTGGAACCGCCCGCCGGCCAACCCGGCCGAAGCCAGCGCGGTGGTCGAGGCAATCGTCCGGCGAGAGCCGCCCCGCCCGGGTGCACTGCAACTGCTGACCTTTGCCAAGGCCTACTCCGGCCTGACCGACGCCGAGTTCAAGGCGGTGGACAAGGTCATCCGCGCGCACACCCTGGAAAAATTCGGTCCCGTGCGCAGCCTTCGACCCACGTTGGTCTTTGAGCTGGCCTTCGAAGGCATTGCCCACAGCCCGCGCCACAAGAGTGGCGTGGCCCTGCGCTTTCCGCGCATGCTGCGGTTGCGCCATGACAAACCGCTGCACGAAGCCGACAGCCTGGCGGTGCTGTCTGGCCTGATCCCGCAGGAGGACGCCCAGAATTGACCCCGAAAGTATCTGTTTTTCAGGGTTTTCATTTTTGTCAATTAGTGGCGCTCCGCATCGTTTTGACACATTTGATTCGCAGTGCAGCCGCTATCATCATTTCCGTTCAAGAGGTTTGGGTTTTTCCAGTGTTCGTTGTTTTTGAAGTGGTGCAAACTTGAAGTCAAGCACGATTTATGCTGCTTCGGTGATGTGGCGAGGGCAAGCCGGCCACATGCTGGTCAGCGATCCGCGCATCGATCTGTTGCCCGACGGCGCGGCCGGTCCGCGTCGCTTCAAGATCAAGGCGGCTGATTCCGAAGAGCGGCGCGGCATGGTCAACGGCTTGCTCAAAAGCCGGTACGGCTGGCGCGGCTACCGGGACGTCACGCTGCCCACTGACAGTGCTGTGCACAAATTCACCCTCTCCGCCATCGAGGACGAGGTGACCATCGGCACCATCACGGTGTCGTTCGACGGTCCCAAGCGCCTGAGTGCCGACGATGCATTTGCGCCTGAGGTCACGCTGCTGCGCAGCCAGGGCCGGCGGATCTGCGAATTCACCAAACTGGCGGTTGATCCGACCGTGGGCACAAAGCGCGTGCTGGCGGCGCTGTTTCACGTGGCCTACATCGTGGCGCACCGGATCCGCGGCTTCGACATGCTCCTGATCGAGGTCAATCCCCGCCACGTGCGCTACTACGAGCGCATGTTGGGTTTTACGGTGCTGACGGGTGAGCGGCTCAACACCAGCGTGAATGCGCCTGCGGTGCTTTTGTCGTCTGATTTCTCGTACATCATGTCTCAGGTGGGCGAGTTTGGCGGCCAGCCAGAGCGCGCCGCCACTGAGCGCTCGCTCTACCCCTTTGTGTTTTCCATGAAGGAAGAGGCCGGCATCATCAGCCGCATGATGACCAAGCAACGGCTGCTGGAGCGCAGGCTGGTAGACACCGGGCATCCGGATGTCACCAACACCGACTTTGCGGCCTCGAACATGCTGAGTTTCTGACGCACTTGCGTTGAACTGGGCTGGCCCCGCCTGGCTGGTGCCTCCGACAGGAATCGAACCTGTATCTAGCGCTTAGGAGGCGCTCGTTCTATCCGTTGAACTACGGCGGCGGGCTGCGGTTTGCGGCCGAATTCTCGCACGCCCCCCAGGCCCGGCTGGCGTGTTGCCCCGGTTACCAACGCCAGGACCAGATCATGTCCAGGGCGTTTTCGCTGCCGGACTGGGCACGCAAGGTGAAGCGTTGCGCGATCCGGTAGATCAGTTGCCAGGTGCCGGTGGTGGCGTTGACGCTGCGTTCGTAGCCAACGTACCAGTTGCGCGAGAGTTGCTTGCCCAGGCTGACGATGGTCTCCCGGGTGTCGCCGTCGGACTGGCGCACCGAGAAGTCGGTCAGGCCTATGCCAGCGAGCAGCGCGCCGGTGGGGCTTTGGCCTTCACCCGACAGCAGCGCCAGTGCCGCACCTTGCAGCAAGGCGGTGTCGCTGCGCCCCAGGCCGTCGGGGCCGCGCCCCAGCACCAGCCAGGACAGCTTGTCGTAGTCGGACAGTTCGGGTTCGCTGTAGAGGCGGATGCGCGGGTTTTGAGCCGGCCCGGTCACCCACACGCCCACCCGCAAATCCAGGTTGGGCCGCAGCGCCAGCACATCGAGTTGCGGGTTGTCCAGCGGGCCGACGAAGCTGACAACGCCGCGCTCGATATCGAGTTTCTGGCCGTAGGCCGCCACGGTGCCCCCTTCGGTGCGCACCTGGCCGCGCAACGCCAGCTTGCCCTGCGGGCTGGTGACCGCCAACTCGCCGCGCAAGCCGGTGTCCAGACCGTGACCCTTCAAGCGCAGCTTCTGGCCGAGGGTGACCTGGAGCGCCACCTGGGCCTGGCGCAGTGGCAGCGGCATGGGCGCCACGACCGGACGTTCGACGGCCGCCGCCTGGGGTTGCGACGTCGGTGCTGACGCCGCCGTGCTGGCGCGCCGTACCCGCACATCCGTGTCCAGGCCGGGGGCATCGCCGCGGCTCAGGTCGATCAGGCCCTCGTCGACGTTGAAGCTGCCGTCGAGTTGCAGGCGCTGGCTGTCCAGGCGCATCTCGGCGCTGCCACTGGCCACCAGCCGGCGGTCGACCCGGCCCAGCACCCGAAAGCGCTCGGCCGTCAGGTTCACGCTGGCGCTGGGTTTGGCGCCCAGCACGGCATTGCCGGTCAGGCGCAACTGGCCATCTCCGCCTTTGAAGACAAACTTGTCGATGCGCGCGGTATCACCTGCCAAGGTCAGCGCCAGTTCACCGTCGGTCAGGTTGACGCCCTGCAGCAGGTTGCGGGCGCCCAGTCCGCTGCCCAGCATTTCGCCGCGCACCTCTGGCGCGCCCAGCGTGCCGCCGAAGCTGGCACTGGTGCGCAGCTTGCCGATCAGGCGCCAACCCGGTGGCACCCAGATGCCCCAGATGCCCAGGTTGGCCACATTCGACTCCAGCACGCCCTGCAGCGGCGTGTTGTCGGGCGGAAAGCGGCGGTCGGCCGTGGTGCGCAGCACCTGGGCACCGGCCATCTCACCGATGTTGCGGCCGGCCACGCCCTGGGCAAACTGCCACAGCCCGTCATGCACCGTCAGGGCCAACCGCAGGTCGGTCATGCCCAGGGACTGGGTGCTGCCCAACTCGTCGGTCAGGCTCAGGTCGCCGGACAGGCGCTCCAGCACCACCTCGGCGTCAACCCGGTCGTTGCTGCGGATGTCGAAGCGCCCGCCCACGGTCAGCTGGCCACCCCAGCCCATCGCCGGCTGGGTCCGGGCCAGCACGGCGGCGACGTCGAAGCTTTCAAGTTCACCCTGCACGCTGAGTTGGCCGCGGCCGCTGACCCGGGGCGGGCTGGGTGTACCGGCGGTGCCGGCGGGGTTGGCCGCAGCGGTCGGGCTGGCAGCCAGCCAGCGGGCTTCGCGCCAGTTGATCGCGGTGCCCAGCAATTGCACCCGACCCGGTGCCAGCGTCAGCGCCAGCGGTTGCAGGTCCGGGGCCAACCGGAGCTCGGCGGCCAGCGACTTGGCGGCCAGCCAGGCCCGGCTGCCGCCCTGGGCATCGCGGGCGCTGCCCTGCAATTGCAGATCCTGCAGCCGCCAGAGTCCTTGTTGTAGCCCGGCCGGCGCAGGCCGAGAGGGCACGGGCCGGTCCGGACTGGCCACACCGCCGGCCACGGTCCAACTGCCTCGGCCGTCGGCCTGCAAGCGGGTGCCGGTACCTGCCGGTCCCAGCAGGTTTTCGGTCCAGACCGGCGGCTTGGCGGGGCTGTCGATGCGCAGGTGCAGTTGGTGGTTGCGCAGGCTGCCGCTGACCGTGGCCTCCACAGCGTCCAGCCGCTTGTCGCCGGAGACCAGCCCTTTGGCCTGCAGTTTGAGGGCCAGCGGGGCATCGGCGTTCTCGCCGGTTTTCCAGCCGAGGTCGGCGGTTTGCACGGTGCCGGCGGCTGTTGTCAGGTTTTGCGCCCGCAAATCGCCTTGGGCGCGCAGCGAAGGCCAGCGGCCGCTGGCCTGCATTTGCCCGTCCAGCTTGCCGGCGGTGGGCCAGAAGGCGGCCGATTCAGGCGCCAGTTCGGCCGCCAGGCGGCCCAACGGCGCCAATGCGGCCAGCAGGGGTGCCTGCACCTGCAGCTGCCAATGGTCAGCGTCGGGTTGGGCGGCGCGTCGGCCCTTGAGGCTGGCGCGGTTGCCGGCCAGGTCGATCTGGCCGTCGATCTCGGCGCCCGCCCCCACGCTGTGCAGTTGCAGCGTGGCCGCCAGGGGCACGCCGGCCAGCAGGCTGTTGCTCAGGCTGAGCTTGGCGTTGCCATCGGCCGCCCGCAGCCAGCGCTCGATCAGCGGGACGGTGGGCGTGTCGGCGCGCTGCACGGCGGGGCCGGCGGGCACGCCACGCCACAGCAGGTCGATGTCGGCCTGGGCGTCTACCTGGTGCGGGCCGCGTTGCCAGGCCGAGCCTGCAGGGCCGCGCCACCAGGGCCGGGGATCAAAGTGATCCAGCCGCCCCTTGCCGCGCAGCCGCCAGCCGGCCGGATCACTGCGCGCATCGAGTTGAAACTCGGCGCTGGCCGGACCGGCCCGGGCCTGGGCCTGGGTGATGCTGAACTGCCGCGCGCCGCCACTGCCGACCAAGCGCAGTTGCACCTCCTGGCCGCTGCCGTCGAGCTTGCGGCCCTTGAGCTGGGTGTCGATCACCAGATGCAGGGGCAGGGCGGGGCGGGCTGCCTGGCTGGGTGGCGGCGCCGGCGGCTGGCGTGATGGCGTGGCTGACGCCGCCGCTGCAACAGATCCGGCCGGCGCTGCCGTGGGTGATTCGGGTACTGCGGGTATTGCGGGTGTTGCGTGCGGCACCGTGCTGCCGAGTGCTGGCAGGCCGCTGAGCTTGAGCAGCACCGGGCCGTCCAGCACCAGGGCGGCTGCCTGGCGGTGCAGGCGGGCCGGTTGCAGCGCCTGCACCTGCAGGTCCAGCGCCAGGTTGCCCGCAGTCCACAGGCCCTGGCCACTGATCTGGCCCGCACCCGCGCTGGCATCGGCCAGGGTCAGGTTAAAACGCTCCAGCGTCAGGCGATCGGGCTGGCGCGGTTTGGCGCTGGCCTTCAGCACCAACCGCTGCACGGGCAGCCGGCCGGTGTCCCAGGCGCCGGGCAGCCGGTTGTCCAGCGTGGCGTCGACGGTGGCCGGCTGGTCGAGCCCGTTGGATTGCACGCTGGCGCTGCCGGTCAGCGCGGTGCGGGGCAGGCCGGGCAACACGGCGGACAGGTCGAGATTGTCGGTGCTCAGGTTCAGATCGCCCAGTGGCCAGCTGGCGAAGGGCAGCAGGGTGGCGCGGACGTCCAGCGCGGCGACCATAGCGGCGACCGGCGCCTGCGTTGGGCCGGCCTGGCCCCGCAGGCGGGCCACGGCGGCCAGCCGGTCCAGTGGACCGTGCAGGTCGATCGTGGCGGTCCAGCCCAGCGCCGCCACGGCAGCCGACGGCATTGACACATCCGGTGCGGGCGCCTGACGGTTGGCCTGCAGTGTGGCCTGCAGCGCTAGCGGCGCGGCGCTGCCGATTTGCAGATCGGCTTGCAGATGGGTTTGCTGCCAGTCCAGCGCCAGGGCGGTGATGCGGTGCAAGGCACCCCGATCGACGCCCAGCGACAGTCCGGCGCTCAGGCGTTCGATGACCGGCAGTTCGTCGATCTGCAACTGCGCCACCTGCAGCTTGTCGACCTGCAAGGCCAGCGGCAGCCGCAGGTGGGCGGGTGCGGCAAGCGGCGTGCCCGACGGCAGTCCGCTGCTGTACTGCACCCGGTCGGCCGACACGCTGTCCAGCTGCAGGCCGATCAACGCGCCAGGATGCGGCAGCCAGGTCAGGCGGCCGCCCTGGACCACCAGCCCTTGGATCTGCAGCCGGCCGGCCGCTGCGGGCAGCTGCCAGTCCAGCGACTGGACAGCCACATGGCGTTCGCCCAGCGTGCCTTGCAGTCCGGTGACCTGCAGGCCGGGCAGGTGTCGGGCCAGCCAGGGCAGTGCGCCCGGCCAGTGCAGCAGCGCCAGCACCCCGCCGGCCGGCAGCAGCAGCGCCAGCACGAGCAAGCCCGCGGCCCCGGCCAGCAGCGCCTTGCCCGACCTGCCCCAGCGTCGCTTGCCTGCGGGTGGGGCCGGGTCGGGGGTGGCCATCAGAACGCGATCCCCACGGTGAAGTGCAGCCGCAGCTTTTTCAATTCGTCGCCGTAGGCCAGATCGATCTTGAGCGGGCCGATCGGGCTGCGGTAGCGCAGGCCCACGCCGTAGCCCAGCGCGGGCTTGTAGTCGGCCCAGTGGGCCACCGCACGCCCGGCGTCGATGAAGACCGCCCCCCAGAGTGCTGGCTGGCTCGCCAGGATCGGGCGCGCGAGCTCCAGGCTGCCGGTCAGCAGCGACTGGCCGCTGACCGTGCCGCCGTCTGCACCCACCGGCGCCAGCGTGCGGTGGCCATAGCCCCGCACTGAATCGTCGCCACCGGCACGAAAGCCCAGGGCGTCCGGCACCGTGACGGCGCCTTTCTTGACAATCTGGCCGCCCTCCAGGCGGGCCTGGCCGTACCAGCTGTCCCCTATCGGCAGGTAGGCTGTGACCCGGCTGTACAGGCGCGAAAACGGTCCGCCGACACCGCCGGGGCTGCTGGCCTGGCCGGCAGCCACCTGGACAGCCCAGGTGATGCCGCGGGTGGGTAGCAGGATGCTGTCCAGGTCACGCCAGACCCAGTGGTAGTTGGCGCTCAGCGCGGCGGCGCTGTTGGCGCTGCCAGCGGCGGTGCGCACCACCGGCACGTTGTCGGTCTGGCGCGATTGCAGCAGCTCGGCAAAGTACAGCCGCTCGATGCGTGGCGTGTCCTGGGTGCGGCCCAGCCGCAGCCGAAGCGACAGCACCACGTCGGTGCTGCTCTTGATGTTGTCGATCTGCACGCCGAACAGGTTGCGGTAGAAGCCCTCGCCCGGATGGGTCTGGAAGTCGCCCGCCCACTTTTGGCTGTCACGCCCCCATTCGACCTTGTTGTGGGCGATCACCGGCAGGCCCAGCAGCCGGCGGTGGGTGTGCTCCAGTGTGGCGCGCGGGCCGGTGTTGTCGCTGATGCCCAAGCCGGCCGTGACCTGCTGAAGCGGCATCTCGACCAGCCGCACGCGCACCACCACGGCCGCAGCCTGTTGGGGGTCGGGGTCGAAGCTGATCCCCACGGTCTCGAACAGCCCGGCCTTCTGCAGGCGATCCTGGTAGCCCTGCAAGCGGGCTTCGGTCAGCGGCGTGCCACCACCAAAGCCGGCCAGGTGCAGCACGGTGGCTTCGTCGTGGTGGTTCAGGCCATCGACATTGAAGCTGCCGGCCAGGAACAGCGGCCCACTGTCCAGCGTCACGCTCAGGTCCGCGCGCTGGGTGGGGGTGTCGATCACGGCCTGGCTGTCCGCCAACCGGGGCGCGGCATAGCCCGCCGCGAGCAGGCGCGCCAGCAGCCGTTGTTTGGTCTCGACCCAGACACTGTTGCGAAACGGCTTGCCGACCCGACCGTCGCGGCTGTTGGCCAGCGCCTCGAACAAGGTCTTGGCCTCGACCTCGCCCAGCGCGGCGCGGCGCTGCAGGTCGCCGGTGGTCTCGACCTGCAGGCTGGCGATTTGGGTGCGCGGGCCGGGCACCACCGTCAGGGTCACGCGCTGCAAGGCGGCCGGGCCGGTGCCGTCCACGGTGCGGCGAACGGTCACCTGGGCGTCGAAATAACCCTCGGTTTGCAGCAATTCGCGGGTCTGCCCCGGCGTTGCCGCGGCCAGGCGCGCCCATTCCTCTTCGTCGATCACCTCTTCGCCGCGCAGCAGCGGCAGGCGCGCCAGGTCCAGGTGCGTTTCCAGCAAGGCCTGCAGTTCGCGCGGCGCCTGCACGTCCAGGCGCAGGCCCGAGACCGGCATGTCTGTCTGGCCGATCCGGTCGGACAGCGAGCGGGGCAACAGCGAGCAAGCGCCGAGCATGGCCAAGACGGTCAGCAGGCCCAGGCCCCGAATCGCCAGCTGGCCCGCCCGGTGCAGCGCCCCACGGAAGCGGTCGCCGCCGCGCAGTGGGTTGGTCACGGGCCGTGGGTCACTTGGTCAGCAGGCGCATGGCCCCTTCCAGCCCGGCCAGCGTCAGCGGGAACATGCGCTGGTTGACCAGTTGCTGCACCACCGAGATGGACTGCCGGTACTGCCACACGCCCTGGGGTTCGGGGTTGATCCAGGCAAATTTCGGGAACGCGTTCGTCAGGCGCTGTATCCACTCGGCGCCGGGTTCCTCGTTGTTGTACTCGACGCTGCCACCGGGTTGCAGGATCTCATAGGGGCTCATCGTCGCGTCGCCGATGAAGATCAGCTTGTAATCCTTGTTGTACTTGCGGATCAGGTCCCAGGTGGCGGTCTTCTCGCTGAAGCGGCGCCGGTTGTTCTTCCACATGAAGTCGTACGGACAGTTGTGGAAGTAGTAGAACTCGAGGTGCTTGAACTCGGTCTTGGCGGCCGAGAACAGTTCTTCTACCCGGTGGATGTGCTCGTCCATCGTGCCGCCCACGTCCATCAGCAGCAGCACCTTGACCTTGTTGTGGCGCTCGGGCACCAGCTTGATGTCCAAGTAGCCGGCATTGGCGGCGGTGCAGTGGATGGTGTCTTCCAGGTCGAGCTCGGTCTCGGCACCTTCGCGTGCAAACCGGCGCAGGCGGCGCAGTGCGATCTTGATGTTGCGGGTGCCCAGCTCCAGCGTGTCGTCGTAGTCTTTGTAAGCGCGCTGGTCCCAGACCTTGACGGCGCTCTTGTTGCGGCTCTTGTCCTGGCCGATGCGGATGCCCTGCGGGTTGACGCCGTAGGCGCCAAACGGGCTGGTGCCGCCGGTGCCAATCCATTTGCTGCCGCCTTCGTGGCGCTCTTTTTGCTCTTCGAAGCGCTTTTTCAGCGTCTCCATCAGCTCATCCCAGCCCATTTTCTCGATCTTGGCCTTCTCTTCGGCGCTGAGCTCGAGCTCCAGGTTCTTGCGCAGCCACTCCAGCGGCACGTCCTTGGTGAAGTCGGCCAGCATCTCGATGCCCTTGAAATAGGCGCCAAAAGCCCGGTCGAACTTGTCGAACAGCGCCTCGTCCTTGACCAGCGTGGTGCGCGCCAGGTAGTAGAACTGGTCCACCGACTGGTCGATGACCCCGGCCTTGACGGCTTCGAGCAGGGTCAGGAACTCCTTGACCGAGATCGGCAGCTTGGCCGCACGCAGCGTGTAGAAGAAATTGATCAGCATGGCAGGACTTTCCGGGGCATGAACGGGCAATGGTTCACAGGCTGAGCATACCCACTTCGGGGGGGTGAGCTGTCACACAGGCCTCAGCCTGTGCTGCAATCGCTTTCATGGAAACCTTGGCATTGCGCCTACCGTCGCTCACCCCCTCCGGTGTGGCCTTGCTGCTGCTGGCCTTGCAGTATGCGGTGCTGGCACCAGCCTGGATGGTGGCCGCCCTGGTTTTGCCGGGCGAGCGCCGCGCAGCGGGCTGGTGGGCGGCACACGCGGTTGGCAGCGCGCTGGCCCTGCTGTTGATCGTGTTCGGCATGCATGCCGAGCATCCCCCGGCGCGTGCGCTGGGCAATGTGCTGGCCGTGGCCGCCACCCTGGCGTTGCAACGGGGCGTGTGGTCGTTCACCGGCCAGCGCCGCTGGACGCTGCTGCAGGGCCTGATGTTGCTGGCCAGCGCGGTGGTGTCGGTACTGGCGGCGCTGGACGTGGCCTGGGTGCCGGCCCGCATCGCCTGGGTTGCCGGGGTCTGGGCGGCACTTTATTTCTGGATCGCGACGGATGTGTGGCGCCATGTGCGGCAAAGCCTGCGCTTGCGCTGGGGCCTGCTTTATGCGTCGCCGATGCTGCTGGCCGGCGTGATGCTGGCGGCGCGCTCGCTGCGCGCCCTGCAGTCGCCCGAGACGGTCACGGCCGAAGTGCTGCAAAACACCGTGCTCAGCCTGGGCTCGTCATTGACCGGCATGGTCTCGGCGCTGGTGATCCAGATGATGCTGGTGGCGCTGGTGGTCTCGCGCATGGTGAGCCGGTTGGAGCGTCTGTCGCGCCACGACCCGCTGACCGGCTTGCTGAACCGCCGCGCCATCGACGAGTTGCTGCAACAAGAAGAGCAGCGGGCGCGTCGGCTGTCGGTGCAGGGCAAAGCCGCGCAGCCGTTTTCGGTGCTGATGATCGACATCGACCACTTCAAGCGGCTCAACGACAGCTGCGGTCACGCCGTGGGCGACCGCGCTTTGCAGCACCTGGCCGTGGTGATGGGCGCGCAGTTGCGCGAGATCGACCACCTGGCGCGCTGGGGTGGCGAGGAGTTTCTGGCCCTGCTGCCAGGCACCTCTGGCGCGGATGCGCTGGCCCTGGCAGAGCGCCTGTGCGGCCGGGTGCGCAGCCTGCCGCTGTCCAGTGAGGCCGGCCGACTGACGTTGACCGCCAGCGTGGGCGTGGCTGAATGGCACGGCCAGCACGACAGCACGATGGATCTGCTGCGCCGCGCCGATGCCGCGTTGTACCTGGCCAAGCACGAAGGCCGGGACCAGGCCCGGCGTGGGCACGGGCCAGCGCTGGAGGTCGTGCAAGCCGCCTGATCAGCGGCCGGTATGGCCCTGGGTGGCTGTACTGACTGGTTTTGCCTTGCCGGCGCCACCGCGCTTGGCGCTGCTCGCGCCACCGCCGTGTTTGGCCAGCCAGCCAAAAAATTCGCCGTACCAGACCTGGCTGTTGCGGGGTTTCAGGATCCAGTGGTTTTCATCCGGAAACCACAGCAGCCGGGCGTCCACGCCACGGGCCTTGAGCGTGTTGTAGTAGGCCAGGCCCTGGGCATCGGGCACGCGGTAATCCAGGGCGCCGTGGATCACCAGCGTGGGCGTGTTCATCTGCGCCGCGAAGGCGTGCGGGCTTTGCGCATGGACCCGCGCCATGTCGTCCCAGTACCAGCCGCCCAGCTCCTTGGCATGCCAGGCCCAGGCGTCGTCGGCAAACATGGCCGTCCAGTCGAAGCAGCCAGCGTGGCAGACATAGGCCGCATAGCGCCCTGTCGGCCCGCCGGGAATGTGGCCGTTCATCCAGGCCACCATGAAACCCCCATAGCTGCCACCGGTGGCGTAGACCCGGGTCGGGTCGATGTAGGGCCGCTTGAGCATCTCGGTGGTGGCGGCCTCGATGTCCTGCAACTCCAGCTCGCCCCAGCGGTGGGTGATGCTGTCGAGAAAGGCATGACCGAAGCTCGACGAGCCGTGGTAGTTGACCACCGCCACCACATGGCCCTGGGCCGCAAACAGTGCGTTGTTCCAGCGGTAGTGCCAGTTGTCACCCACAGCCGTGTGCGGACCGCCGTGGATCACCTGCAGCAGCGGGTATTTCTTGTTGGCATCAAAGCCGGGCGGGTAGAACAGCCAGACCTGCACCGCATCGCCCAGCGCACCGGTGACCGTGATGGCTTCGTGCCGGCCCAGGCTGATGCGGTCCATCACGGCGTCGTTGAAGGATTCGATGCGGCGGGCATCGGCGCCGGGCAGGTGGGCTGCCAGGCGTGCCGGGTGGTTTGCGGCGTCGGCCAGCGTCACCAGCGTGCCAGCCGCCTTGTCGAAGGCATGCACCCAGCCACCGCGCACGATGGCCTCGGCACGCCGGTCGGCCAGATCAAATCGCCAGACGTGACGCTGTCCGTGCTGCTCGGCGCCCAGCAGCACGGCGCTGCCATCGGCCTCCCACACCAGCGGTGCCTGCACATCGTGGTCCCATTCGGCACTGACCACCTCGACCGGCTCGCCGGGCGTGACCAGCGCCAGGTGGCCGGGCATGGTGTGGCGCAGCGCCTGGTGGCTGGCGGTGAAGGCGATCTGCTGGCCGGCGGGCCCGACCGTGGGGCTGTACCGCGGGTTGTTGAAATCCCAGCCCACGTCTTGGGCGAGTGTTTCGAAACGCTTGCGTTTGAGGTCCAGTTCGGCCAGCGCAAAGCGGCCGTCGCTGCGCTTTTCGGGTGCCGGATCGTAGGCAAACACCACGCGTTTGCCATCGGGTGAGATGTCGAAGCAGTTGGCGTCGGGGTCGGCCCGCTGCAGCTCATAGGCGGTGCCCTCGAACAGGTCGCGCACCTTGCCGGTGGCGATGTTCATGCGGTGCAGGTGGGCCACCCGACCGGCCGGGATCAGGTGGTCCCAGTAGCGGTAGAACGCGTCGCTGGTGGCGTAGCCGGTGTCCTTGCGGGCCTTGAAAGCCTTGAGCGCGGCGGCCTGGGCCTTGGCGCCTTTCAGGCCTGGCCAGACCCAGGAGACAAACACGATGTGCTGGCCGTCCGGGCACCAGCGGAAGGCGTCCACGCCGGTGGCCACGTCGCCCACCCGGCGCGCTTCACCGCCATCGGGCGGTATGACATAGAACTGCGGCGTCTCGTCCTTGTGGCCGCCCTGTTCACGCTTGGCAACAAAGCCGATCAGGTTGCCGGTGGGCGAAAACGCGGGTTGGCCGTCCTTCTCGCCGCATTGCGTCAAGCGGCGCGGTGCACCGCCCAGCGTGGACAGCAGCCACAGTGCGCTGCTGCTCTTGTTCTGCTCCATGTCCGAACTGGCGACCGAGCACACCGCTTGCACGCCGTCGGGTGACAGGCTGGGCGGACCCAGGCGGTCCAGTTGCCACAGGCATTCGACAGTGATGGGCTTCTTGCGGGCCATGGGGGCTCCTGGGCGGGTAGGGCAAAAGTGGGGGTTGTGAAGGCAGCCGGCGCAAGGCGGCTGGTGCCACGCCGGTCAACTGGGGCGGGTCAGCTGGAAATCCAGGTGCGCACGCACCGTCGGCCACTCGTCGGCCGTGATGCTGTAGACGGCGGTGTCGCGCAGCGTGCCGTTGGCGGCACGCTGGTGGTTGCGCAGCATGCCGTCGAATTGCGCGCCCAGGCGCTCGATGGCGCGCCGGCTCTGCTGGTTGAAGCGGTGGGTGCGGAACTCGACCGCAATGCAGTGCAAGGCCTCGAAGGCGTGCGCCAGCAGCAGACGTTTCGCCTCGGTGTTGAGAGGCGTGCGCTGCACGCTGCGGGCGTACCAGGTCGAGCCGATCTCGACCCGCTGGTGGACGTGGTCGATGTTCATGTAGGTGGTCATGCCCACCGGCTTGCCGGCAGCGTCCAGCACCGCCCAGGGCAGCATGCTGCTGGCTGCCAGCAACGCCAGCCTGCGCTCGATCTCGGCGGCTACCCGGTCGGGTGCCGGGATCGCGGTGTACCAGAGCTGCCACAGCGCGCCGTCCTGCGCGGCTTCGATCAACGCCGGGGCGTGGTCGGGGCGCAGCGGCTCCAGCCGCACATGTTGGCCCTGCAGTGCGACGGGTTCGGTGATGCGGGGCAGGACCACAGGCTTGATCCGCCTTACTTTTTGGGCCCGGCGGTGCCGCTACCGGCATCACCGTCAGCGCGCTTGGCCGCTTGACGGGCGCGCCAGCGCAGCGACGCCCATTTGCCGGCACCGCAACCGGCCAGCAGCAGGATCCAGCCCACCGCGTTGGGGCTGTCCGGATTGGCGCTGGCCAACACGTCGTAGCCCAGCGCCTTGCCGGCTTGCCAGCCGATCACGGCGCCGCCAACAAAGCCGATCGCATCGGTCAGGCCATCGGTCAGGGCTTGGCGGAGGTCTGTGGCCATGGGCTCAGCGGTTGTGGCGCTGCATGAAGACGAGTTTTTCAAACAGCGTCACGTCCTGCTCGTTCTTGAGCAGCGCGCCCACCAGTGGCGGCACGGCCACCTTGTTGTCCTGGCTTTGCAGCGCTTCGAGCGGGATGTCCTCGGCCACCAGCAACTTGAGCCAATCCAGCAGCTCGCTGGTGCTGGGCTTTTTCTTCAGGCCGGGCAGGTTGCGCACGTCGTAGAACGTCTTCATCGCCGCCGACAACAGCTCTTTCTTGAGGCCGGGAAAGTGCACGTCGATGATGCGCTGCATCGTCTCGGCATCGGGGAACTTGATGTAGTGGAAGAAGCAGCGGCGCAAAAACGCGTCCGGCAGTTCTTTCTCGTTGTTCGAGGTGATGAACACCAGCGGCCGGTGCTTAGCACGCACCAGCTCGCGCGTCTCGTAGACGTAGAACTCCATGCGGTCGATTTCGCGCAGCAGGTCGTTCGGGAACTCGATGTCGGCCTTGTCGATCTCGTCGATCAGCAGCGCCACGGGTTTGTCGGCGGTAAAGGCCTGCCAGAGCACACCCTTGACGATGTAGTTGGCGATGTCGCGCACTTTTTGCGAGCCCTCGACATCGGACAACTGGCTGTCGCGCAGCCGGCTCACGGCGTCATACTCGTACAGGCCTTGCTGGGCCTTGGTGGTGCTCTTGACATGCCACTGCAGCAGCGGCATGCCAAGTGCCGACGCCACCTCTTCGGCCAGCATGGTCTTGCCGGTGCCGGGCTCGCCCTTGACCAGCAGCGGGCGCTGCAGCGTGATCGCCGCATTGACCGCCAGCATCAGGTCCTGGGTGGCGACGTAGTTGTCGGATCCTTGAAACTTCATGGCTTGGCAGGCCGCGGCGGACGGCCGTTGATGAGGGTGGAATGGGCAGTAAATGCTTGCGAAATCAGTATAAGGGTGGCCCCTATAATCTTGGGATGCCTTGGAGACAGCGCCGCGCTGCCTTCTCGCGACGGATGTTTGCGCAGTGCCGCACGCTGGGCAGCCCACCGATTCCCCCTGACGCCATACGTGCCTGACGATGAAAAAAGCGCAATTTTTGCTTCCCCTGGTGCTGGCCTTGGCCGGTTTCAGCACCGCCTCCCAGGCCCAGGAGGCCAAGGCCGGTGACGCCGCCAAAGGCGCCAGCAAGGCAGCCATGTGCATCGGCTGTCACGGCATCGTTGGCTACCAGGCCAGTTTCCCTGAGGTCTACAAGGTGCCGATGATCGCGGGCCAGGGCGCGAAGTACATCGCCTCGGCGCTGACGGCCTACCAGAAGGGTGACCGCAAGCACCCCACGATGCGCGGTATCGCGGCCTCGCTGACCGAGCAGGACATGGCCGACCTGGGGGCCTTCTATGAGGCGCAGGGCAAGGGCGTTGGCGGCACGCCGGTGCCGGCCACACTGGCCTCGCCAGTGCCTGACGCGCTGAAAGACCGCATGGCGGCCTGCGTGGCCTGCCACGGCCCCAACTTCAGCAGCCCGATCGACGCCGCCTATCCGCGCCTGGCCGGGCAGCACGCCGACTACCTGTACGTCTCGCTCAAGGCGTACCACACCGACGGCAATACCTTGGTGGGTCGCAGCAATGCAACCATGCGCAGCCAGGTGGTGCAAGAAGTGGACGGCAAAAAGAAGCTCACCTTCAGCAACGCCGAGCTCAAGCAGTTGGCGGCCTACCTTGCCGCGCTGCCTGGCGACCTCAAAGTGGTGCCGCAAAGCCGGTTCCGGTAACGCCGGCCTTCTTGCCCCTGAAACCGCTGCCCTGTGCAGCGGTTTTAGTTTGTGCGCGGCACTCAAGCGCACCCGCGCTGGCGCCGATATCCCGTCAGACCATGGGCGAGCGCAACCTGAAAAAAATACCGATATCCCAGCTGCGCTTGGGCATGCACCTGCATGCCTTCGAGGGCCGTTGGTTGGACCACCCGTTCTGGAAGAGCCGGTTTTTGCTCAAGGACAGTGCTGATTTGCGCCGGGTGATGGACAGTCCGGTGCGCGAATGCTGGATCGACACCGCCCAGGGCCTGGACGTGCTGGCGCCGCCGCCGGCCGCACCCACCGATGACGCGCTGGCCAGCCTGGCCTTGGCCGCCGCGCCCGAGCCGGATCAGCCCGACAGGCTGGCGCACAACCCTGATGCAGCGCCCCTGCAGCATGCCCCTGCCCGGCCGGCCCGCACCGCGATGGCCGAGGAGTTGCAGCAGGCCGCCAAGCTGTGCCAGCGCTCTCGCGAGGCGGTCAACTCGATGTTCACCGAGGCGCGGCTGGGCCGGGCGCTGGAGGCCGAGCGCTGCTTGCCGCTGGTCGATGACATCACGCAATCGGTGTTCCGCAACCCGAGCGCGCTGGTCAGCCTGGCCCGGCTCAAGACCCAGGATGACTACTCCTACATGCACTCGGTGGCGGTGTGCGCGCTGATGGTCTCGCTGAGCCACCAGATGGGGCTGGACGACGCGGCCTGCCGCGATGCCGGTCTGGCGGGCTTGCTGCACGACCTGGGCAAGGCAGCGATGCCGCTGGACATCCTGAACAAGCCGGCCAAGCTGACCGACGACGAGTTTGCGATCATCCGTACGCATCCCCAACGCGGCTGGCAGATGCTGCACGACGGGCGGGGTGCGACCGAGATGGCAATGGACGTCTGCCTGCACCACCATGAGCGGATTGACGGCGGTGGCTATCCGCACCGTTTGCCGGGCGAGCAGTTGACGCCTTTCGCCCGCATGGGCGCAGTCTGTGATGTGTACGACGCGATCACCTCAAACCGGCCTTACAAGGCGGGCTGGGATCCCGCCGAATCGATCTCGCGCATGGCGTCCTGGAAGGGCCAGTTCGACGAGACGATCTTCCGCCATTTCGTGCGCAGCCTGGGCATCTACCCGAACGGGTCACTGGTGCGGTTGGAGTCGGGCCGGCTGGCAGTGGTGATGGAGCAAAACACCCACGCGCTGACCTCGCCGATCGTCAAGGTGTTTTTCTCGACGCTCACCGGGCAGGCGCTGGCACCGCAGGTGCTGGACCTGGCGCAAGCTGGCCTGGACCGCATCGTTGATCGTGAGCCACCGGGGCGCTGGAACTTTCCGCACCTCGACGCGCTGTGGGCGGGTGAAGACGTGATCAAGCGCAGCCACTGACCGCGGCGGCCAGCGCCCGAGAGTGGCACTTGCGGTGGGCCTCCTGCCAGTGGCCACATCCAACGGGTGGGTTCGCGGGCTTCACCTGTGCCGGATTGCCCACCGCGGGCGCCGGGCCGCGGCGCCCAGACAGGCCCGATACTGGGCGGGTTGCCCACCTTGGAGCCTTGCCTTGATCGAACTCACCCTGCCCACCATGACTTGCGGCCACTGCGTGCGCACCGTCACCGAGACCGTGCAGCGGGTTGACGCCACTGCCACCGTCAAAATCGACTTGCCCACCCACCACGTCAGCATCGGGTCGGTTCAGCCCGTCGCCGTTTTTGCCGCTGCGCTGACGGAAGAGGGCTACGCACCCGCCTGACGGACTTGCCGTCCGCGCCCACCGCTCGTCCACCCAGTGCCGGTTTGCCCGCCGGCCGGGTGCCAACCCGACAGCCAGGAACCCACCGCCATGAAACAACTATTGACCACAGCCCTGCTGGCCGCTGCCCTGCTGGCCGGTATGCCAACGTCGGCCCAGACCCTGCGCTGGGCCAGCCAGGGCGACCCGATGACGATGGACCCGCATGCCCAGAACGAGGGCCTGACCAACAGCATGAACCAACAGGTCTACGAGCGCCTGGTGAGCCGGGACCGGCAGCTGGCCATCGTGCCCGGCCTGGCCACCGACTGGCAGCAGGTGTCGCCGCTGGTCTGGCGTTTCAAGCTGCGGCCGGGCGTCAGGTTTCACGACGGTGCGGCGTTCTCGGCAGATGACGTGGTGTTTTCGGTCCGGCGCGCGGCCGAGTTGACCTCGCAGATATCGACCTATGCCAATGCACTGGGCGAGGTGGTCAAGCTGGATGACCTGACGGTCGAGTTCCACCTCAAGGCGGTGAACCCGGTGTTCCTGCAGCACCTGGACACGGTGTTCATGATGAACAAGGCCTGGTGCGAAAAGTACAAGGTGGTGAAGCCGCTGGACTACAAGAACCGCGAAGAAACTTTTGCGTCGATCCATGCCAACGGCACTGGCCCCTACCTGCTGGCCAGCCGTGCCCCCGGCATCAAGACGACTTACAAGCGCAATCCGGCCTGGTGGAACAAACACGAAGGCAACGTGCAGGACATCGTCTACACCCCGATTGCCAACGATGCCACCCGGCTGGCGGCGCTGGTCTCGGGCGAGCTGGACTTTGTGCACGATCCGGCGCCGCGCGACATCGCCCGGCTGCGCACGGTGGCCGGTGTCAAGGTGATCGAGGGCCCCGAGAACCGCATCATCTTCATCGGTCTGGACCAGGCCCGCGACAAGCTGCTTTATGCCAACGTGCCGGGCGACAAGAACCCGTTCAAGGACATCCGGGTGCGGCGCGCGCTGTACCAGGCGATCGACATCGAGACCATGAAGGTCAAGCTGATGAACGGCATGGCCGTGCCAACCGGCGTGATGGCGCCGTCACCGATGGCCGCCTACAACGACCCGGTGCTGGAGACCCGACTGCCGTTCGACCTGGCAGCGGCGCGCCGGCTGATGGCCGAGGCGGGCTACCCGGACGGCTTTGAGGTGACCCTCGATTGCCCGAACAACCGCTATGTCAATGACGAGGAGATCTGCATCGCGCTGGCATCGATGTGGGCTCAAATCAAGGTCAAGCTCAAAGTCAATGCACAACCGCGCACGCTGTTCTTCCCCAAGGCGGAAAAAATGGACACCAGCCTGTACCTGTTTGGTTGGGGCGGTGCGGTGACCGATGCCGAGACCACACTGACCGCCGTGATGCGCAACCGCGGCGACAAGGGCATCGGCTTGTACAACTACGGCAATGTGCGCAACGACAAGTTCGATACGCTGGCCGCGTCGTCCAGCGTCGAGGCCGACCCCAGGAAGCGCGAGCAACTGGTACGCGCCGCATTGACCGAATGGAAAGACCAGATCCACACCATCCCGCTGCACCGCCAGATGATCCCCTGGGCGTCGCGCAGCAACGTCAGTCTGGTGCACCGGGCCGACAACTTTGTCGTGATGCAGTGGGTGACGATCGCCAAGTGAGATGTGTATAGCCACAGTGCTGCGCTGCGCGGTGATGGGGGGCGGCTTGCGGCTCTGAGCTGTCTTTTGTTTTTGGCCGGAAAGCTGCAGGTCGTGGGTTTTGCGCGACCGCGCCGCGCCGGGCTGGCGTGCCCCGCTCCGTGTCATTCCGGGCCGGACAAACACCGGCCCTCCCTTCTTTACCTGCGCGGGACACGCCAGCCCGACACGGCGCTACCCCACCCGCGCGGCATGCCGGCCTTTCAAGCCAAAGCAGGCGGCAACGGTGGCGGCGGCCAAGGGCGTTGGGTGACCAAAGCAGGCGGCAACGATTCGGGCGGCCAAGGGCGTTGGGTGACCGGATCCCGTAAGTAAAGGAGGAGATGTCGGCCCGCTGGCCGGCATCGGAGGACATGGAGGGAGCCGGTTGCCCGACGGC